>NZ_JMMA01000002.1:969666-1292888 GCF_000686125.1 Ruminococcus sp. NK3A76 | reverse complement strand
TATGGCGGACGAGAGCATCTTCGCCGCCGAGCACCTGAGCATAGACCCTATCTATAGTCTCACGACCCATATCATCATAGCCATAGCCCGTTGTGCCCTTAAGGCATACATCGCTGACTTTGTTGTTTATAAAAGCAGAAAGCACTTTCTGTCCGTTTTTTTGTGCTATTCTTTCTATTTCACGGAAGCTGTCCGAGCACTCATTCTCGGCCTGTTCTGCAAGAGCTTCTATTCTGCTGTCAAGATCAAAAAAATCACTCATGTCCTTCGTTTTTCCTCTCTAAAACAAGATCAACGCCAACAGGCTCAAAGCCTATCTCGTTATAATATGATACTCTGTGAGGTCTTGCAAACAGTATGACCTCAAAACCGTCCTTTGAAAGTCGCTCACCTATCCAGTAGAGCAGCTTTCTTGCGTGCAGCTTGCCACGCTCCTCAGGAATAGTAGCAACATGGCCGACAAGCACCACTCTGTCGATTATATATTGTATAGTAGCTGTTGTATAATCACCGAGCAAAAATGACTGTGCGAGCCCTCGCCTTACCCTGTGCGACATATCAGTCAGCCACAGTTCATAGCTGTTAGCAATAGCCGGGAAAGACGATGCAAGTATCTTATATACGTCATTAAGTGACGGAACATCATCAACATCGAGCCTGGGCATATCTCCTCTCGGCTTGAAGCGGAACTGCGTTCTCTTATCAGTCTTGTATTCCGGAAGCCCCTCTAAAAGAGCAGAGACATACACCTTTTCAAGCTCACAGGAAAGCGGCTTGTTCATAGCAATAAACATAGTAAGCTCAGCTATCTCATCATCAGATAAAACGCAGTCTTCAAGAGTAGATGCGAGCATTGATGAGTTAAAAAGAACGACTATCCCAAGCTCCTTCTCATCATTCTTGATAAGAAAAAACCTGCAAAAATCATATTCTCCGCCGTATGCCTGATAATGCGAGCGGATACGCCTTGAATAGTGATCCTTGCGCATTTTAGGTATCAGGTGATCTATTGTAGTGATCTGTGTTATCATAATTCAAATATCCTTTTTGAAAGCTCACCTGCAAGTGCTCTAACACTCATCAGGTCGCTTTTGCTTATAACGCATGACGGGCTGTGCAGATATCTGCACGGCACAGATATTGCAGCTGTTCTTACGCCGCTGCCCGACTTATGTATAGCCCCTGCATCATTTCCGCCGGCGACCATAGTCTTTGTCTGAACAGGTATGTTTTTCTCAGCACCGATATCAAATGCAAGCCTGTAGAGCTCCTTGTCATACATAGTGCTTCTGTCCATAAATGAAACAACAGCACCCTTATCAAGCTCGCAGACACGCTTATCCTCACTGCTTGCAGGTATGTCAGCGGCGGTAGTTGATTCTAACACTATCGCATAATCAGGAGCTACAGTGTATGCAGCGGCAGTCGAGCCACGAAGCCCTATCTCCTCCTGCACTACAAACGTAAAGTATGTATCATACAAAACGCCCTGCCTTATCATATCAAGCATTACAGCGCAGCCTGCACGGTCATCAATAGCTTTTGATTTGAGCTTATTGTCGCCCAGGGTGATAAAGCTGTTATCAAAGCAAACACTGTCACCAGGTGATACTACTTCAAGCGCCTGTTCCTTGTTGACAGCTCCTATGTCGATATACAGCTTGTCAAAAGGCACGGCCTTGCTTTTTTCATCGCCTTCAAGATGATGTAAAGCCTTGCCGCCGACAACTCCGGCGACTTTGTTTTTGCCGATAACAACACGTTTTCCGAAAACTATCCTCGGGTCAATACCACCGACAGGAGCGAATTTTATCAGTCCGCTGTCAGTTATATATGTCACGATAAAGCCCACTTCATCCATATGGGCTGATATCATGAGCTTTTTATCAGTCTGATTTTTGCCCTTGCAAAAGGCAATTATGTTTCCGAGTGCATCGACACTGTATTCACATAAGTCATCTATCTGCGATATTATGTATTCTCTTACAGCGCCCTCATCGCCGGATATGCCATTGATATTACAAAGGGTCTTAAGTTCTGTGATGATATCCATTATTCAAGCCCTCCGATATACTCTGCAAGCAGCAGAGCTGTATTATCAATGTCGTCAAGGTCAACGACCTCGGCAGGAGTATGCATATATCTCTCAGGTATCGAAACTGTGACAGTCTTGACACCACCCTTGGATACAGTTATCATGTCAGCATTAGTACCTGTTTTACCGTTCATTATCTCAAGCTGATACGGTATATTCTTATCCTTTGCACACTGTATCAGGCTATCGGAAAGCTCTCTTGAAAGCGAGGGAGCAATGCCTATCATAGCGCCTTTGGAAAGCTCGCCGCATTCCTCTTTGTCCTCGCCCATTGTGTATGCAAATGATACATCGACAGCTATCGCAATATCCGGTGATATGTCAAAAGCACCTGTCTTAGCGCCAACTTCACCTATCTCCTCTTTTGAGGAAAGCAGGAGCACTACATTTACACTAAACGGCTTGTCCTTAAGCAGCTCTATTGTCTTTATAAGTGCCGCAGCACCGCATCTGTCATCAAGAGCCTTTGCGCTGACACGGCTGCCAAGCAGTTTTACGGGAGCGTTATCCACGCAAACCTTATCACCGAGAGAAACGACGTTTTTCAGCTGTTCACTTGTCATGCCGGTGTCGATATAAATATCACTCACCTCAGGCAGTTTTTTGTTATCATCTTCAAGGTGCGGAGGTGTTGATGTGATAACACCCTTTATCTTCTCACGCCCGAAAACCGTTACTTCGCTCGCAAGCAGCATACGCCTGTCTATACCTCCGACAGGTGCCACTTTCAAAAAGCCGTCATCAGTTATATATGTAACAATAAAGCCTATCTCATCAATATGTGCATCGAGCAAAACGGTTTTCTTTGTATCATCAAAACCCTTTCGCCTGAAAACTGCGTTGCCTGTTTTCTTATCGAAGTACCCCTCACCGTATGGCGACAGAAGTTCAAGGGCAGCCTCAGCAGCTTCCATTTCTTCGCCGGAAACTCCGAAAGCAGGGCACAGCTTGTTTAAAAGATCAAAAGTATCCATATCAGATTATCCTTATAATTCATTTACGAGCTGCTTGAAGTGACAGCCTCTTTCCTCAAACATTCTGTACATATCAAAGCTAGCGCACGCAGGTGATAGAGATACGATATCACCGCTTTCGGCGAGCTTGTGAGCAGTCTCAACTGCCTCCTTCATATCGTTTACTATAACGATCCTCGGAGAGCCTTCTTTATAAAGAGAAGATGACATCACAGCATCCTTTATCTTTTCCTTTGTCTGACCCATGAGTATGAGTATCTTGCACTTTTGGCATATCTCGTCTGCCATAGGCTCGAAGGATATGCCCTTGTCAGAGCCGCCCTGAATGAGTATGAGCTTCTGGTCAAAGCTCCTCAGCCCTGCTAAAACTCTTGTAGGGCTTGAAGCGATAGAGTCGTTATAATACCTTACGCCGTCAAGCTCTCTTACAAACTCTATTCTGTGCTCAACACCACCGAATTCCTTTGCGACCTTTGCTACAGTCTCAGGAGATACGTCACCAAATGTCATAGCAATGGCTGTAAGGAAATTCTCGACATTGTGCATACCGGGTATACGGATATCCTTCTTATTCACAAATTCAGTCACCTTGCCATAATCATTATAGCAAAGCATACCGTCCTCACGAAGGAACGAACCGCACTCTGGCTTATCATATCTGCTGAAATAGCTGAGCCTGCCTCTTACGAGCGGAGAAAGATCCTTTGTTGTCTGATTATCATATGAAAGAACAGTCCTTGAAAAAGCATTCTGATGCCTTAAGATATTAGTCTTAGCTTCGATATACTCCTCCATAGTACCGTGAACGTTAAGGTGATTTGGAGTGATATTTGTAATACCTGCAACATCAGGCGACTCACGCATCGAAATAAGCTGGAAGCTCGAAAGCTCGACAACTGCAACATCTGTGTCAGATATAGTCTCAACTATCGGAAGAAGTGCCTTGCCGATGTTGCCGCCGATATGTACACGGTTGCCCTCAGCCTTCAAGAACTCGCTGATAAGGGTAGTTGTTGTCGTCTTACCGTCAGAGCCTGTCATAGCATATATCTTACAGGGGCATATATCAAAGAAAGTCTCCATCTCGCTGGTAATGATAATGCCCTTTTCTCTTGCTTTTGTAAGCACTTCGTTATTATAGTAGAAGCCAGGTGTACGGTAAACTATATCACAGTTGAATATCTCATCAAGATAGTTCTCGCCGAGAGAGAATTCTGCACCTTTTGCAGAGAATTCCTCGTAAAGAGCCTCGTCAAATTCGTCTTCGCTCTTTTTATCACAGATAACTACTTTGATACCTTTTGTAAGAAAGAGCTTGATAAGGTCATTGTGGCTTACGCCTACGCCGATAAATGCCACTCTTTTATCTTTGATGCTGTTAAAAAACTTCATTGCCTTTGTCATTACAATCATTTCTCCTTTTCACATAGTAAACAACAATATGATTTCTACATTCAGCGCTTGCGTATGCTGCGCATTATGCAGACGTGAGCGCTGAATGTTTAGAAATCATTGTCGTTTACTATGGTTACATAGTTTATCAATTCTATTATATAATAAAAAGGAAAAAATATCAAGGGTTTTTCCAAAGCTTTATATATTTTTTACTCAAACTCAGGCTTTATGGACTAATAAAGCAAATTTTCGGCGAAATAGGTTTATTATTTTGATAAAATGCCAAAAATCAATAAAAAAATGTAAACATACATAGTAAGCTATTGTAAACAGGGGCGAAATATAGTATAATTATCTCAGATATTTTAGATTCGGAGGTAGATTTATGTCGATACAAAATGAAAAGAAGGTCCTTTTTGACGTTACGACAAGAGTAGCTCCCCTCGGCCTTATCGCTATGAGAGGTGCGAGCGAGCTTGGTGATAAGGTTAATTCTTACCTTTCACGCTGGGCAGCTGAGGCTGGCTTTGAAAATGAGACATTCCTTATCGAGAGCGACTGTCCCAGATTCTCATCAGGTGACGGCAAGGGTCTTATCAAGCAGACTATCAGGGGCAACGACCTGTTTATTCTCTGCGATATGGGCAATTACAGCATCAAGTACGATTATTTCGGCCATGAGAACTGGATGTCTCCCGATGACCACTATCAGGATCTTAAGAGAATAATCCAGGCTGCAAGCGGCAAGGCTTACAGAATAAATGTTATAATGCCTTCTCTCTACGGCGGCAGACAGCACAGAAGAAACTACCGTGAGAGCCTTGACTGTGCAGTTGCTTTACAGGAGCTCCAGTCGATGGGCGTTTCAAATGTCCTCACATTTGATGCACATGACCCGAGAGTTCAAAACGCTGTTCCGCTTATGGGCTTTGATAACATAATCCCCTCCTACCAGGTGCTCAAATCAATGTTTAAGAACCTCGCCGACTTCAAGCCCAATAAGGAGCATTTCATGATAGTATCTCCCGATGAGGGCGCTATCAACAGAAATATGTATTATGCATCAGTTCTCGGCGTTGATATGGGTATGTTCTATAAGAGACGTGATTACTCTGTTGTAGTCAACGGCAGAAACCCCATTGTCGCTCATGAGTATATGGGCAATGACGTTACCGGCAAGGATATATTCATTGCAGACGACATCATCTCCTCCGGTGAGAGTATGCTTGAGGTCGCAGCAGAGCTCAAAAAGAGAAATGCAGGCAAGATCTACTGCTACGCTACATATGCTATCTTCACAAACGGCTTTGAAAAATTCGACAAGGCATATAAAGACGGCGTGATAGACGGCGTATTTGGTACAAACCTCACCTACCGCAGCCCTGAGCTTCTTGCTAAGCCCTGGTTCTATGAGGTCGACTGTGCTAAGTATATCGCATACTTCATCACAACTCTTAACCACGATATGTCGATATCCGAAGTTATCGACCCCCACGAGAAAATACAGAACCTTCTTAAAAAGTATGACATGATCTGATATAAAACAAAACGCTCCTTTTAACGAGGAGCGTTTTATTTTACTATTTGTGAAATATCTCCCTTGACAAAATCAAAAAATAGTTTTATAATATTCATAACAACATAATATAAAAAGGTGGTGAGGATATGGTATTTGCCTGCATAGCAGCCGGAGGCACCGGCAGCAGAATGGGGCTCGATATTCCTAAGCAATTTGCAAAGATAAGTGGAAAGCCCATTATTATCTATACGCTTGAACAATTCCTGAAGGTCGATGAGATAGACAAAATATACATCGGCTGTCATAAAGACTGGGCACAGTATCTGAGAGATATGATAAAGGAACAGACCAATGCCGAAGATAAAACAGAGGTCATAGACGGCGGAAAGGACAGGAACGATACTATCCTCGGGTGTGCATATAAGATAAAAGAACAATACGGTGATAAAGGGCAAATTTTCATCACGCATGACGGCGTAAGACCTTTTGTCACACCGGAAATAATAAGGAATAACATCACAGCGTGCAAAAAACATGGATTTGCCGGGACATATGTTGCCGCAACAGATACGATAGCAATTTCTTCTGACGGGCTGACTGTTGACAGCGTACCGAACAGAAAAACGCTGTACAACGCCCAGACCCCACAGACGTTTATGCTTGACGGGCTTATTGGCGCATATGAGAGCTTAGATGATAAAAAACGTGCTTCGATAACAGACACCTGCTCGGTAATTACTCTCACCGGCGGAAGGATACACATTGTTGAGGGCGATTACACAAACATAAAGCTCACAACTATCAGTGACCTGACCGCTGCAAAAGCTCTTGCATACAGAAAATGACAAAAACAAAACACATATTTGCTACATAAAATGAAGCAAATATGTGTTTTTTAATTATCAGACTGTTCTGAAATGCTGATATATTAGCGTTATAATGAGCATTATAAGCTGATAAATGCAGACAACGGTAGCAGAAAGCTCACCTATGCCGCCGAATATAAGCATACCCACAGTGAGTGCTGCACCCATAATAGCTGCTGCATACTGGAAGATCATTCCGCTTGAAGCGACAGAGCGCAGGTTACGAGCCATTATAACAAGTGATGCCAGCGATGAGAACTTGCCGGAGGTCATGCAGCCGGCTTCAATTTTTTTCTTATAGCCTGTGTTTTCTTCAGCTGTCTTTTTATAACTGTGAGGTATCATATAGACCATAGCCTTGTCAACGCCAAACAAATTGCATATAAATGAGTTGTTCAGGAATCCGTCAACGCTGCTGACAGAGATATGTATATTCTCATATTCAAGCCTGCGAAGTGCCATAGTCACATCATAATCGGCTTCTACACTGACTACGAATAATGTAGATACGATACCCGATATCGACAGATAGAGTACCTGATCCTTCTTGGCATATTCTGCTTCCTTGGCAAGAGTGGGCAGACCCTCTATTGAATGATTTATCATCAGTTCTCTTGTACCGAGCAATACACGCTTGTTCTGTATCCAGCCGCATATTCCCTGGCCGTCCTCAATAACATAGCTCTCAACAGGATAAAGCATATCAGTGTTACCCTTTATCATGCGATAGAAGGTAGGCTGTAAAACGCTTCCTGCTGCAAAGGAAAGGCTTGCCGCCATAAGTATGCATTCTTCGACAGATGTGCGGCTTGTTATCTTAAGATTTACAAGGTCTACAGTTCCTCTCGGGAAAAGCCTTGCTGCATCTGTAACTATGCAGTCGGTATCTGCGAGCTTCTGAGCGGCATTATAGCCAAGGATGACTGAGCTGTTCTTTGTAGCCTTCTGAGAGGCACGAAGAAGCGGAAGGTTTACTGCAAGCATTATCGAAAGAGAGGAGCAAATACATATCGTTCCCGAAAAAGCTGCAAGAGCTATAAGGACTTTTTCAGTCGTGTTTGCGCCATTCTTGTCCAGGAGGTAAGTTACTGCGCCTATAACCACGGCAGCAATAAGTATCATGGGAGATATCCTCTTGGCCGTTTCATCAGCAGTATCTGAGCTGTAGGAATTCTTCATAAAACCACTGACAAAATCCGTCTTTCTTGCACATACCACATTCGGAGAAGGCAAATCAGCGAGCTTTTCAGATGCGTCCTTGCTTTTTATCGTAGTAACTGCGTATTTTTCAAAATCACCTGAAACGAACCGGAAATTCTCAGCAGTACGCTTGGCAATGATTATTTTACCAAGGGTATTGAACATCAGTCCGAGAATACCCGAGCAAATGTATATATTATAGAAATTCTGTCTTGCGATATCCGGCGAAAAGAGTGTTGCCACACCAAGTATTACCGAAACGACGATTCCCATTGAGGCGATAGTGTCACCGTCAGGCTTTCTGTCAAGAAGGTTCTTAAGGCCGGCAACTACAACTGTATAGCCGACAAATATGGCTATAAGCCCCATAAGTGTATTTGTAAACGTGAATGCCGAAGGGCTTAGGTTCTTGTCAAAGACCTGAACCATTTTCCAGCCAAGGTCATTCGCCATTGTGATGAATAGGCTTACAGCACCGCATACAGCCGTAACACCCATACGAAGATTAAGATTATCCTTCAAAGCGTTGATATGAGACTTTATCTTCGGTGTGTCCTCAAATCGCTCATATTCCAGAGCAATAGGACTATCATCATCATCGTCTGTATCTTCATTATCAGTTTCCGATATATCTTCACTGTCGTCCGTAGCATCGGTATTAAGTTCAAAGTTTGCCGCCTTTTCCCTGCGCTTGCGCTCAACACTTGCTCTGCTTGTCTCAGGCTGGAACTTTTCTTCTGCTACAGGTTCTGGCTTCTTTTCTTCCTGTGCTTCTTTAGCTTCATTGGCCGGAGCTTCGGCAGCTTCTTCCTTTATTTCATCAGAAGAAACCTCGTCAGATGAAACAGCCGCCTCGGTCTTCTCCTCAGCCTCAGTAACAGTAACGCTCTGCCCCTCAAAGCTGATATCACCTATCTCCTTGCGTTCTTCGACCGGAGAACCAAGCTGACGAACAGTTTCGCTCTCCTTATTATCAGACTGCTCAGCCTTATCAGCAATGACAGGTGCTACAGCTTCTTCCGGCTCAGTCTTTTCAGAATCGTCAGTATTATTATTATTCGAGCTGTATTCCTCGATTATATCCTCTACGGAAAACTTATCCGCCACTTTATCAGTCACTCCTTTAAAGGCAGTATGCTGTTATTTCAAAGCACGCTGTCTTACAACTTCATACATAAATATACCGGCCGCAACAGATGCATTGAGCGATGTTATCTTACCCTTCATCGGCAATGATAACAGGCCGTCACATTTTTCTTTTGTAAGCCGGCTCATACCATACCCTTCTGAACCAATGACAAGAGCTATAGGCCCTTCAAGGCGTTCATCAGTATAGTTCGCACCGCTTCCGTCTGTGCCGTATATCCAAACACCGTTTTTCTTAAGCATATCTATAGTCTGTGCAATATTAGCGACCCTTGCTACCGGCAGCCAGCTTGCAGCACCGGCTGAGGTCTTGAAGACCGTTTGGTTGAGTGATGCGCTGCGTCTTTTGGGTATGATAACACCGTGAGCGCCGGCTGTTTCAGCAGTTCTGATTATAGCGCCGAGATTGTGAGGGTCTTCTATCTCATCGCAAATGATAATAAAGGGATCCTCCCCTTTTTCTCTTGCGATATCAAGCAGCTCCTCCGGGGTCTTATACTCAGCACAGGCGCCCATAGCGATAACCCCCTGATGCGACATACCGTCACACATAGAAGTTAGCTTCTGCTCGCTGACCTGTTTTATTGGGATATTCCTGTCTCTTGCGAGCTTGAGGATCAGCTTTACAGAGCCCTCTGCTTCGGGGTTGACAAATATAAGATCTATCAGCTTATCAGCCTTAAGTGCCTCTATGACCGGGTTGCGCCCTACGATGAGCCCACGCTCCTCGGGGGTCTCATGCACTTTATATTCTCTATCATTATTTCTTTTCATCTTGGTCTCCTAACAGTTCAAAATAAACCATTTTATATTATACCACAAATTTCACGATATGCCAATAGTTTTTATTAAAATTAATTATTTTATAATTATTTTTCAATAATCCTCATTAGAAGGGATTATATCATATTGGAATAAAAAAGTATCAAAAATAAAATATCACATTAACCGACATAAATGCCATATTCTGACATATGATTGTATTCTTCGCATTTTAGGGGGATTGCAATAAGTATAAAATGTCATGATCGTTTTAGGCAAAAGCCGGCCTATGTGAAACAAAACTTTAAACTAAACTTAATTTTATATTCACATATATAGTATGAATTATTAATATTTCACAAGTGCTTTTCAGTTACATTTTTCTTTAAGTCCATTTAATTGCCCGATTGTTTAAAACTATGCAAAAATGTTTAAAAGTGTTGAAAAGTACGCCGTTTTTGTTGAAAGATCTGCTTTCCGACAATTTTCAGACTTCAAAAGTGTTTAAAAGTCTGTTGAAAGCGTTGAAAAGTAAGTGTTTTCGGCGGTTTGCGTTTTGTTGAAAAGAAGTGTTTGACAATATCAATCATATAGGCATATTGCTTTATGCAACTATTTTATCATTTTATGACTCTACAAATATGAATATACAATTAATAAAAATCCCATAAAATAAGATGAGATTTTTCTCCCCCGAAAAGGCAAGAAAAATGACCTATATGAATTTGTTAGCCGAAAAATTTACAAGATGACCCCTTGACAAAAAATCACCGTGTGGTTAAAAATTTGATAGCACGTTCAATCGAATCCTTTGAATTCTTCCAGTCACCGTCTTTGCCGGAGTTCCTGTAATCATACATATTGCAGTAATGCGAAACGTCCTCAATAAGCAGATCAAGCTGTTTTTTAACAAGTGAATTACAGCAATCAATAAATGCCGAACGGCTTGCTTTATCGACGCTCTCACTCATTGAAACAAGAAGGTCATAATGCGGCAGGCAAAGCATCTCCTGCTCTGCAAACAGCTTTCTGAAATCAGCCTGCTTTGAAAAGAGCTCTAATGTCGTTACCATGAGGCGGCTCATTCCCCACTCTATCTTATTGCAGACAAAGCAGTCGTTGTTTATGACTGACACCTTTTTCTGCTTGGCAGTCTTCCCTTCAAAAATACTCTTGCGTGAGAATATCTCCTTATCAAGAGTCTGTAGGTGCGTCTGAAGCATAAGTGCGAGCGAGAGCCTGTTCTTGCAGGCACGCATCTGCTCAAAATGCGTCTTGCAAAACCCCTGCTTATTAGTCTCTATCCTGACATCAGGCTCCATCATAGCAGCGCCCATTATGTAGTCTACCGTGCGCTGTTCGAGCATATCACGCATTGTACATATAGGGCAGCCGCACTTAGGCTCGAAAATCTCGCTTACGGGTATGGTAAGTATGCTTTCTCTCATAATGACCTCCAAAATTCAAGAATAAGTAACATATTATTGCAATATATATAGTATAATATATTTTAAGGATTTTTTCAAGTATTATTACATAAAAAGAGGTACTTCTTATGGATTATTCTGTTAAAGGCAACGACATTATCATAAAGCAGTCTGACTTTGAGCTGTCTCAGACGCTTGACTGCGGACAGGCCTTTAGATGGGAGCAGCAGGAAGACGGCTCATTCACAGGAGCTTATCTTAACAGGCCGCTAAGAATAAGCACGGTCGATATCAAGGACTGCACATTTATGCTCCACGACATCTCCGAAGATGAGCTTTTGAATATATGGTATGATTATTTTGACTTCACAACTGATTACAGTGAATTAAAGCGCAGGCTCAGCGAGGACGAGACTTTAAGCAAGGCTTGTGACTTTGCATATGGCATAAGGATATTAAGGCAGGACAGCTGGGAGGCTCTGTCGTCATTCATCATATCTCAGAACAACAATATTCCACGAATAAAGGGTATAATCGGGCGGCTTGTTGAGCATTACGGCAGATATCCTTCCATAGATGACATGGCAGATGAAACAGCTGATAGTCTTTCTTTTCTCAGGGCAGGATTCAGGGCAAAATACCTTGTTGATGCTGTAGACAAGCTGTACAGAGGCGAGATAACTATCGAAGGCATCAGACAAGCATCACTTGAAGATGCTACAAAAAAGCTGATGTCTATCAAAGGCGTAGGCCCTAAGGTCGCAAGCTGTGCGTTGTTATTCGGCTTTTATAAGCTCGATGCCTTCCCCGTTGATGTATGGGTAAAACGAGTTCTGAGTGAATACTACCCAAACGGGCTGCCTGACTGCACAAAGGGTATCGAGGGCATAGCACAGCAGTATCTTTTCCATTACATAAGAAAACAATACGGAAAGGTGGAGTAAGTATGGCGTTTGACTTCAAGAAGGAATACAAGGAATTCTATATGCCCAAAGAAAGACCGCAGATAGTAGATGTTCCCAAAGCAAACTATATATCTGTTACAGGCAAGGGCGACCCGAACGAACAAGACGGCGACTATAAAAAAGCTATAGAAATGCTTTACGCTATTGCATATACCTTCAAAATGAGCTACAAGACAGACCACTGTATCGAAGGGTTCTTTGAATACGTCGTTCCGCCGCTTGAAGGCTTCTGGTGGCAGGAGAGCGTTGAGGGAATAGACTATTCTGATAAGAGCTCGTTCAACTGGATATCTGTTATCAGGATACCTGATTTCATAACTCAGGCTGATATCGACTGGGCTAAGGAAACTGCGCTGAAAAAGAAAAAGCTCGACTGCTCGTCTGTAAAGATGATTACCATTGAAGAAGGGCTGTGCGTTCAGATAATGCACGTTGGGAGCTATGATGATGAACCGGCATCAGTCGCTCTTATGGACAGTTTTATCGCAGAAAATGGCTTTAAGAATGACATAAATGATAAAAGGCTTCATCACGAGATATATCTCAGTGATGCAAGAAAAACACCACCTGAAAAGCTAAAGACAGTTATCAGGCACCCCATTAAAAAGATATAAGAAAAGCCCGGGCATAACGCTCAGGCTTATGTTTACTTATTGGCTTTTCTGTGAAGGC
Organism: Ruminococcus sp. NK3A76; assembly: GCF_000686125.1. Classification (NCBI taxonomy): domain Bacteria; kingdom Bacillati; phylum Bacillota; class Clostridia; order Eubacteriales; family Oscillospiraceae; genus Ruminococcus; species Ruminococcus sp. NK3A76. The sequence continues at coordinate 1,279,867 of NZ_JMMA01000002.1, read as the reverse complement.
TTCTGAATTCAGCCGGCGACAGCATCTCATGTCTTTTGAAAACAGCGCAGAAATAACTGCAATCATTATAACCGACCATTGAAGCTATCTCGTTGATATTCCACTTGCCTTCAAGGAGAAGAATCTTCGCCTGCTGAACACGCTTTCTTGCAAGGTACTCAAACGGCCTTATACTCAGGCATTCCTTGAACAGCCTGCACAGATACTGTGGTGAAAGATCAACAAGGTCCGCAAGCTCAACAAGAGTAATATCATTCTTATAATTCTTGTCGATATATTCCATAACAGGAGCGAGCTGATTCAGCTTCTGGCTGTCCTGAGAACCGTTTTGCAGATTAACTACCCTGTGAAGCTCCATAAAGAACTGATACAGCAAGACAGAGCACTGGATACCACAATAATAATAATTTGTCTTCATAAGGTAAAGCATCTTCTTGAATATAGCATCAAGCTGATTGATGTCGTGGATAGTAAAGACACGAGCCTTGTCGAGCTTGATAAATCCAAGTATATTATCCACCTCATTACCGGCAAACGTCACCCAATGAGTTTCCCAAACATCATCTGTAGGATAATACTCATGCGGCTTGCCCTGCGGCAGGAAAAAGCCTGTGCCGGCAGTGATCTCAAACGACTCATCATCTATTTTGAGCACACCCTTGCCTCTGACACAATATATTATCTGATGATTGGGATAGCCTTCCTCTCTTATAAAATGAAACTCCTGATCTCTTGCGCCGGCACCGAGAACATACATCGGCAGGCCAGCCTCCTCACCAAGAACAGGGTAACAATAATCGGTCATATATTTCACCCTTTCTGCAATGCATTATTTGCAATGGCTTTCATATTGTCCTATTTTATAATAACACAACACCAAAGAATTGTCAAGGGTTTTTGTCTGATTTTTATTATTTCACACAAAAATTCAAAGAATATTTATATGTTATCACAATTATACAGCCTGTAATTTACAGTATATGGTTAGCGTGTATATTATGTTTTACTTTAATATTTTACGCAAATAAAACTAAGTATCATAATATTGTATTTTCTGCAAAACTGTGATATAATATATATGACATCAATAATAAGAAAAGGTGGTCAGTTATGAAACACACCAATTTACTTTTTAAACGTCTGACATCAGCTTTAACCGCCGCTTCACTGCTTTTGATAGGCACTATAAGTGTGGCAGCAGATGATACTGAATATGAAAGTGTAGAATCGGCTGTTCCTCAGAAAGTGCTTGTGATCGGAGATTCGATAGCAACTGGCTATGGTCTTGAAGGTTATGACAACGGCAGAGAAAACGTTGAATCATATGCAAATATGCTTAAGAAAGACTTTGAGAAAGAGCTTAAGCAAGGAGAAGAAGATTTTACCAACAAGGCAATAGACGGCCAGACTTCGCCTGAGCTTCTTGAAGACCTCCAGAAAGGTGAATACGACAGCGACCTTGAAGGCTGCGATCTTGTTCTTATCTCGATAGGAGGAAACGATCTGCTTCATACGCTGTTTGGCTTCTTCTCTGAAAATACCGATTATGGGATAAGCATCAAGGATATTCTCTCAAATCATTCTGTCGGCGAAATAATGAGTATTTACACCGACCTTTCAAAGGTGCTTGAAGAAAAGCTCGCAGCATATGATGATAATATCAAGGATATAACAACTTACATCAACGACAAGTGCGATGCAAGAGTTATAGTACAGACGCTTTACAACCCTGTTGATACAAAAGAGAAGCCCAAGCTGTTCATGGCTTTTGTAAAAAGCAAGATAGACACTCTAAATGAAAAGATAAACAACAATGCCAAAGACGAGCAGGGAAATGTACGCTATGAGATAGCAGATGTATTCACAGCATTTTCCGGGCAGGGCGATAAGCTGACAAATATCGCAAAGATAGACATTCACCCCAATGCTGACGGTCACAAGAAAATATATGAGACTATAAACGGCGTTATAAGGCAAAAGTCATTTACAATAAAGGTCGAAAAACCCAAGGCTGAAGCTGTTCAGGCAGATGCAGATAAAACTGAAAGCAGCACTGGCAGCAAAGACAAGCAGGATGATGACTACAAGATAATCGTTATAGCTACGATAGCTGTAGCATCTCTTGCAGCCGGTGTATCAGCAGTGACTATTGCTGCAACAAGAAAAAAGCAGAAAGGCGATACTAAATGAGACTATTTATTGCATCAGACATACACGGCTCAGCAAAATGGTGCAGAAGAATGCTGGAGGCATTCAAAAACAGCAAAGTTGAAAAGCTGATACTTCTTGGCGACATTCTTTATCACGGCCCGAGAAATGACCTGCCTGAGGAATATGCACCAAAAGAAGTCATAGCGCTTCTTAATCCGCTCAAAGACAAGATACTTGCAATAAGAGGGAACTGCGACACTGAGGTAGATCAGATGGTGCTTGACTTCCCTATCATGGCCGAATATGCTTGGATATACGACGGCAAGGTAAGGATATTTGCAACACACGGGCACAAGTTCTCACCTGATACTCCCCCGCCGCTTGTCAAGGGTGATATATTGCTTTACGGGCACACGCACATTCCCGAGAACAAGGATCACTCTACTTTCAAAGCAGTAAATCCCGGCTCGGTGTCGATACCAAAGAACGGCTCAGCTCACAGTGCTGTGATCTACGAAGACGGATGTTTTACACACATTGAAATATAACAAGCAAGACCCCCACAGATTTTGTGGGGGTCATTTCAGTTATAATATCATACTCAGATATACTGTCTGGCAAATTCAACTACATCATTATCCTCAAATCTGCCTGAGAACACCCTGCCCTCGGATATCACTGTATCAGATGCTACGCTGTTTTTTAAGAACTGCACTGTCTTGCCAAAATCCGAGCCGCCGGAGGTCGCAAACAATACTATGCGCTTGCCTGACAGGTCATTTGCTTCAAGGAATGTGTTTACGATCGTCGGCGCAATATACCACCATACAGGGAATCCGAGAAAAACGGTATCCACTCCTGAAAGATCGACCTTTTCATTGGTTATCTCAGGGCGAGATGACTTATCGCTCATTTCAAGAGTTGAACGTGAATTCTTGTCTCTCCAGTTGAGATCCTCTTTGGTATATGCGGTTTTAGGAGTTATCTCTATAAGCTCGGTATTTAGTGTATCTGCTATCAGCTGTGCAGCTCTTTTTGTGACACCGCTCGCTGAAAAGCATACTGTGATGTTTTTTGACATTTTATCAAACCCTTTCGTCTTTGTTATACCTTAAGCACACTTATCTTATCTCTGAGCGAGTTCGCCTGAACTGTAAGCTGCTCACAAGAAGATGCTGTATGGATAGCAGTAACAGAGTTCTGTGCAACGACTTCTGATATCTGCTCGATACCGGCAGTTGTCTGCGATATAGCAGTTGCCTGATCTGTAGAAGTTTGGGCTATATCCGTAACGAGCTCGCTGACCTTTTCTGACATCTTTCTTACTTCTGTCATCTTGGCAGCACTCTCATTAGCTGCCTTGAAGCCTCTGTTAACAGCACTTAATGTCTGAGATATAAGATCTGCCGAGTCCTGAGCTGCCTGTGAAGACTTATTAGCAAGGTCAACTACTTCATCAGCAACGACTGCAAAGCCTCGGCCTGCGTCACCGGCTCTTGCCGCCTCGATAGAAGCATTTAGCGCAAGGATATTTGTCTGGAACGAGATATCCTCGATAGTCTTGATGATAGAGCTTATCTCGTTTGACTTTTCCTTAACTTCGGTTATAGCAGAGAGCATATTCTGCATCTCTTCCTCCTGCTGATTGACCTTCTCAGCAGATGTAGCGGTAAGATGTGCTGCGTATTCGGCGTTCTTAGCGGCATTCTCAGCCTGCTCTGCGACCTTTGACATTGTGGTGTTGAGCTCCTCAACAGCAGTTGACTGCTTTGTAGAACCGTCTGCAAGAGCGGCAGAGTCATTAGATATCTGACGAACGCCCTTAAGAACATCAGATGCTGCGATATTTATCTCGGTTATGAGTTTACCGAGCGTATCGTTTATCTCAGAGAAAGCATCGCTTATCTTTACGAAATCGCCGTTGAATTCCATATCGTTCGATATCGAGAAGTCGCCGTTAGCCATTCCCTGAAGGTTTTCCGTGATAGTATTGATATACTGTCGCAGCTTACTTACAGCAAGAGACAGCGAGCTTGTCATATCCTCCGTCTCGTCATTAGTATACTTGACCTCTGCATCAGAATGGATATCACCGTATGACAGAAGGTTAAGTCTTTCAGCAGAATACGAAACAGAACCGGTAATCCTGCCGGCCACCTTGAATGCAACGATTATTTCTATAACTATAAGAAGGATAGACATACCGGCTGATATAAGGATAGCCTTATAAACACCGTTGAGAGCATCTGAGTAAGAACCTATGACACAGATACTCCAGCCGTTGCTTTTGTCTATTGTCTGGAAGTATGAACCACAGGATTCACCGTCTCTGGATAATTTATAGTTACCGTTTTCACCGTTTATCATCTTCTCGGACAGGTCGCCGTAAACCTCGTCTTTATCTGCATAGTAATTCTTCTGCTCCTCAACAAGCGAAGGGTCACTCGAAGCGATGACCATACCGTCTTTATCAAGCACAAGAACAAGTCTCGAATCATCGGTCTTGGATTTCAGGCCGTTTGAGAATAGCTCTGATTCAAGCGCACCGTAAAGCACACGGCCGTCAGGCATCTTTGTACCGACCATAGTCGTGATACTGCTGTCGGTAAGTCTGACAACAGGGCTTGAAATAAATGTCTCGCCGTTGAGCGCACGCTGAAAATACTCACGCTCTGAGATATTGGTGTTATTCATCGTAGTGCCGTCAGGGTTTGCAATACTGAAATCATGGAAATATGTAGTAGTCGCCAGTTCTTCAAGTATCTTCTTGATCTCGGCATCAGACAGGCTTGTATCAACGAGCTTAGGATATGCGGCAGTGCTTTCTATCTGCATCTTGATAGTATTTGTCAATGATGAGATATTCGTCACATAAGCATCAGAAAGCGATTCAAGCTCCTCGTCAAACTTCGCCACCTGTATTGCCTGGGTAATGATAGTTGAAGCGATCGTAAGAACGACCGATGATACTATAACCGAAATGATGCCAAGTCTCATTACCCTATATTTGATCTTAGTTTTTCTTTTTAACATATCATATCACCACATTATGATTAATTTGTTATTTGCCAATTTATATTATATCACATAATTACCAAAAAATCAAGTTATTATGACAATAATTTATATATTTAGCTAATAAGTTTCACAGCTTGACATCTGAGTGCAGTTTATGATATAATATCATTTGTTGAGAGCGTTTATAAAAAAGGAGGGCGGACTAAATGGCACTATGCTTTGCGGATTTTGAATTTACCTGCGGCGGCAATATTACAGGCGACAAGGTCGAATTACTGAGCATAGGCCTTGTTATAACCGATGACGATGCACAGAATGTGCTTGATACATTCTATGACACAGTGCGCCCAATAAAGCACCCCAAGCTCACAAAACAGTGCCGCAAGCTGACAGGGCTTACACAGACTATCATTGACGCTTCTTTTGATGCACACTTTGTATGCAAAAAAGCCAATGCCATGCTTGATAAGCACGGTATTGACAATATACTTGTATGGGGCAATTACGACGTTGTAGGGCTCAATGCGACTGTAAGCAATTATGAGAGGCTGTCTCTTGACTGCACGCCAATAGAACGCACAGCAAAGGCTGTAACAAATGTTCAGGATATAGTCATGAGCCGTTTTGGCACTAAGGATATAATCAATGTCAAAGATCTTTCGTCAGCACTTGATTTTGTTCCTGACGGGAGCTTTCATAATGCTCTGGTCGATGCACAGGCTCTGCAATGTATATACTCTCATTCGTTAAGGCCTGATATAGGCTGTGAAAAGGTATACAGCCTGCTCAGTGAACGTTTAGAGCTTAAAAGACAGCGTGAGGAAGAACAGCGCAAGGCTATTGAAGAACGCCGTAAGCAAGTTATAGATACAATGACGGGCAAAGAGCGTGAGCTTTATGACCAGCTTATCAAAAAGGGCAATAAAAAGGGTGCGAGCCTGCTTATCAAGCTGCATTCTAAAATAGAAGAAGGCTACAAAAAGCTCCCCGAAGGGTGTGATATAGTAGCGCTCAATTTCAAGAGCAGCGAACACCATACGGCGATAAAGCTGATAGAAAAGCCTAAGTTCATCAAGCCTTCTGACGGCGAGATAAGCTACAAAAGCTATCATTATGAAGACAAAGAAAAAATGATAATCGAGAGCTTTATGAGCAGAAACCCTTCTCCCGTTTCCAAGGTGCGCAGGAAAAAGAGAATAAGAACATAACACCCCTGTATGTCATATAAGACAATACAGGGGTGATTCTTTTATTTGCTCATAGTCGAGAATGACAGCTCGGCAGCTGAAATATCCATATTGGCTTTAAGGCGGTAAAGCCCGGTCTTTGTGCAGGCCTTGTCTATAAGATCAAGCGTCCTTGACAATGCAAGCCCGTCAGAAGGGCGGTAAACCTGCTGGAGAAGCATATCATAAGCATCAGATGCGCTTATCTTATCAATACTGTTTTGCTCACCACGCTCAATTATACATATGGCTTTGAGTGGTGCTGACATATTGCATCCGAGGTCGTGCTTGCCGTTATAAGGTGTGCCGTATACAGTGACACCGTCCTCGCCTACCCTAAGAAGCGGCTTGTCGTCGTTGACCATAACAGCCCTTTCACCGAGCAGTTCACGCCAGAGCCTTGTGTGAGTGGATTTGCCGGTGCCGCTTTTTGCAGTGAACAGATACGCCTTTCCGTCAACTGCGATTACCGAGCCGTGGAAAAGAAATGTATCATATTCCGTCATCTTAACAGCGAGCTTACGGTAAGCTGCAAGCGTTTCAAGATAGCCGTCCTTGAATTCATAAGGCTTAAGGCCTTCAAATTCACGTTCACGCCTTGATTTCTCACGCTCAAATAATATATCCTCATCATTAGTGGTTATCACAAATTCAGGTTCGCCCTGATAGGCAAACTTTTCATAAAGTTCATACACATCATTATTTATCGCTTCGAGCGCAAAACATCTGTCTGCTATTTTATAAGTCTTCATTTCGTTTCCCTTATTTCTATTGATATTTTACCCATTACCCCGGACAGAGGGACGATATATTCTTCATTGAGTTCAGGGTCGGCTTTGGTAATAAGCGCCCCAACCGCTCTCATGGTATATGATAAAGCTCTTTTATGAGCATTTATCCGTTAAGATAGCTCACTTCAAAAAAACAAACACATCTATAATATTATACCAAATTCTACACACTGCTGTCAATACAAAAGAGCGTTATTTTTTGGCATAATATAAAACAGACCGCCCCTAACATTGCTGCAAGGAACGGTCTGAGACTATCAGTCTTCAGAATCTTTCTTATTGTATATTTTTTCCACGTCGATAGTGCCGTTGTCTATGAGTTTTAGCAGCACTTCGACCATTTTCGGGTCAAACTGAGAACCGCTGCACTCAGCAAACTCATTTCTGACAAAGTCCATATCAAGGCGCTTACGGTAAACTCTGTTAGCAGTCATTGCATCAAATGCATCAGCAACACCGATTATCCTACCGTAAACAGGAATTTCCTCACCCTTAAGACCGTTGATATAGCCCTTGCCGTCATAGCGCTCGTGATGATACAGTGCGCCGTCAACAACATGATCTACAAGTGTAAAGTCCTTAAGAATCTCAGCACCTCTTGTAACATGAGTTTTCATTATCTTATACTCATCATCATCAAGACGTGAATCCTTGTTGAGTATTTTATCCGGGATACCTATCTTGCCTATATCATGGAGAAGTGCCGCACGACGCAGATTTTCACATTCACTGTCAGACCAGCCGAGTTCCTTCGCCATAAGCACAGCATACTGAGAAACTCTGAATGAATGTCTGCTTGTTCTGCCGTCCTTTGCATCAACGGCCTTAGCGATTGCGAGGATCGTCTGGTTGCCCATTTCGACCTGCTTCTCAGCAAGCTCTAACTGGATCCTCTGACGCACAAATGCCTTCCGGGTCTGCCTGCGTACAATGTACCATGTGATCCATGCAACAGCAAGCATAGCAACAGCTACTAAATATACGCTGAAATAGCCGTTATCATATATCTCCTTGCGCTTGATTATGGTAACACTCATCTGCTCAATGGCATCTCCATTGTTATCGAGCACGCTAAGAACAAAGGTGTAGTTACCTACAGGCAGGTTGGTATATGTTATACTGTCAAGCTCACTGTTTGACAGAACAGTAGGCTCAGAATCAAAGCCTTTGAGCATATAGCTTATCGTCGGGTCTTCTACTGAGTAGTTGATGACCTCGGGATAAAGGTCTATCCTCTGAACGTTTCTTGCAATATCTATAGGCTCACTGGAGTCGACTGTGACAAGTGACTTGTCGAGCTTGATATTTGTCAGCTTCATTTTAAACTGCTCAGCACTCAGCAGATAATCCTTCATGCTGAACACACAAACACCGCTGTCGCAGCAGAGATAAAGATCACCGTTTTCATCACAGTAATTCCAGGAGTTTGCGGTTATCGAGGAATTGAGCCCTCGCTTGGCATCGAGCTTATCGTATGACGGTGTCTCTCCGCTGAGAAGTTCCTCTTCATCAACGACATAGATTCCCGCACTGCCAAGCACGAACAGCTTGCCGGTGCCGTCCTCGCAGATATCAAAGTTATTTGAATACGGGAATTCCGAAAGAGTGCTTATCTTGTTATCCTTGTCGATATAACAAAGCCCATTGCTTGTTACAGCGAAATAGCCGCCCTTTGAACAGTGTGCAAGCCTGAGTATAACACCTGAAGAAAGACCGTCATGCCTTGTAAGATGTCCTGCAACTTTACCGTCTTTGAGCACGAACACGCCGTCACCGTCGCTTCCTGCAAGAAGCTCGCCGTTCTCGCCTTCAAGCAGACAAAGAACAGACGAAGAAGTAAAATCATCACCATAACCTATATTATCAGTGATCTCATAGTTCTTGATAAAGGAAACACCAGTATCACCGGCAGAAGCGATAGTACCGTCATTCATTACTACCGTAACTCTCGCCCAGTTTCCGGAAGCGCCGTGATTGGCGTCATATACCTTTATCTGGCCGCCGGGTGAATAAAGAACAAGCCCCATGCCGTAGCTGCTCACCCAAAGATTACCTGTCTTATCTGTGTTTATACAGCGTATACGGACACCGTCAAGCAGCTTAGTGAGCTTATTCTCTACCAGTTCACCTGTGCTTTCATCAAGTATCTTAAGCCCATTGTCTGTTCCGAAATACAGCTTGCCGCCTGAACGCTCAACAGCATTAACAACAGCGTTTTTAATGCCATGCATCGTGAAAACATCAGTAAACACAGATGCAGACAGCTTCATAAGTCCAAGCCTTGAAGATGAGAGCCAAATATTACCCTGGAAATCTATTTCGATATTGTCTATAGAGTTATTGAAAGCATTTGTGTTTATCTGAGAGAATTTGCCTTGCTTGTCAATATATCCGGCACCGTTATCTGCGCAGATAAACACTCTGCCGTCAGCCACCTGCTCAATAGCATTAACATATATAAGGCCGCCGCATTCAATGGTATCCTTCTCGTTAAGTGAGCCGCCTGAAATGTCATATACCCTTATAGTATTATCACTCATTCCGGCATAAAGCTCATTTCCGACAAACTGGCAGCAGGCAAATTCAAGCTCGTCACTGCCGAGATTGAGTTGGTCAAGCACCTTCTTATCGCTCATAAGCAAAAGCGTGCCTGATGCTGTGACACAGGCAGCATTGTTTCCTTTTGATGCTACGCAGTCGCCTGTACCAGCTTCACTAATCTCGCCTACCACCTTAAGTTCGCTTTCCTTGTCAAATTCAAGTATCATAAGAGAACCGGCAGTGCCGACATAATAAAGCCCGTCGTCAGTCTGCGAGATACTTCTTACAGAATTCGAGCTGAGCCCTTCTTCTTCATCAAGAGTAACAAGTATCTTCTCGTCTTTTGCAACAGCAAGACCGTTATCATTAGTGGCGATCCATAGCCTGTCGTTTCTGTCAACATAGAGCCTGTTGACGTTTTTAACAGTAGAATACTCATCAACCATCCTGAATTCCTTGCCGGTATAGCGATAAAGGCCTGCATATGTGCCTATCCACATTACACCGTCAGAGGTGATAGCTATATCATTTGCCTCGCCGCATTCAAGACCTTCTGCTTTACCGTAAGTCGTCTGAATATACGAATCAAGCTCAGACGCTGATACAGGCTCGTTTTCAGGCGCACTTTCAGCCGTCGCAGGCAGCATCCCGAAAAGCGAGAATGTCATAATAGCAGCAACTGCCATGCTCAGAACCTTTGCAGCTTTTTCGGCCTTTTCTGCCTTTTCACTGCTGCTTTTGAAATAGTCATTTTTAAGCCTTATCAGCAGATAAAGCACAACCATCAAGAGCACCTTGTCAAGAAAATCAACATAGAACTGCCCTACTATCCAGCAAAGACTTTTCGGAACACCTCTCTCGGAAAAATAGTCTATGACCCCGTCTCCCCAGATATTGCTCGTCTTGCCGTTGTTTATCATTATATTGAACGGAACTGATATCGCAACTGAAGCAATAGTGAGCATGATGCTTGCAGATATAGCGCCAAAGATATCCTCATAGCGTTTGTTTCTTGCACCCAAGCCTATAATTATGCCTATAGCAATATTTGTAAGCGAATAGTAGATCACATTGGTATTATTGATAATACCATAGATAATATTGCTGACTGCACCGACAAGCGCACCCCATACCGGCCCAAAAGCATATGCGGTTATTGCTGTTCCATAGGTGTCAAACCACACCGGGAGATCAAATGTCACTGACAGCAGCCTGCCATAATAATTCATTGCGACCGACAGAAGAACTATTAGCACAGCAAGCATTTTACGCTTATTTGTCATAAAAGCACCTCATTTTTGCCAAGTCATAAGTAATTATATTTAACAAACAGCCCCGCCATTAAGGCAGGGCTTAGTCATATCAGATCTTTGCCATATCTTCCTGCGAAAGGAGCTTAAAGCCGCCTTCGGTGAGTGCAGCAACTGCATTCTCATTGTTATCAACACGCAGGATAAGGCAGGCACTTGACTCTGAGGGGTTAAGAAAAGCAGAGTACATATACTCAACACTTATATTTGCCTTGTAAAGAGTCTCCATCATTCTTGCCATACCGCCGGGCTTATCCTCTGCGATAACGGCGAGCACATTCGACTCAGATACGACAGCACTGTCCTTAAGAGCAGCCTTTGCCTTTTCTATATCACTTACGATCAGACGGAGAATACCGAAATCACTCGTATCTGCTACAGATACGGCTCTGATATTGACACCGTTCTGGGCAAGGATACCTGTAAGGGCAGAAAGTCTGCCCGGCTTGTTCTGTGCGAAAACTGATAGCTGTTTAACTGTCATAATGAATACCCCCTTACACGAGCTTTCTCTTGTCTATAACTCTTACAGCCTTACCCTCAGAGCGAGGAATGCTCTTAGGCTCAACAAGGCTGATCTTTGCCTTGATACCAAGTATCTGAACGATATCAGCAGAGAGCTTTCTCTCAAGCTGCTCGATGCTTCTGATAGTATCATCAAACATACCGTCAGAGAGCTCGACCTTGATCTCGAATGTATCTGTAGTGCCGACTCTGTCAACTACTATCTGATAGTTAGGTGTAGCACCGAAGTCCTTAAGAAGAACTGTCTCGATCTGAGACGGGAATACGTTAACGCCCTTGATAATGAGCATATCGTCGCTTCTGCCCATAGGCTTGCACATTTTGACAAGCGTTCTGCCGCAGGAACACTTTTCTCTTGTGAGCACGCAGATATCTCTTGTTCTGTAACGAAGAAGCGGGAATGCCTCCTTTGTTATGCTTGTGAATACGAGCTCACCCTTTGCGCCCTCGGGAAGAACCTCACCTGTGTCAGGGTCAATTATCTCAGCGATAAAGTGATCCTCGTTTATGTGCATACCTGTCTGGCACTCGCATTCAAAAGCAACTCCGGGGCCGCTTGTCTCGGTAAGGCCATAGATATCGTATGCCTTGATGCCGAGTGACTTCTCTATCGACTGACGCATCTCCTCAGTCCAGGGCTCAGCGCCGAAGATACCGGCTTTGAGCTTGATATCATCAGGTGTAAGACCCATTTCAGCAAGTGTCTCACCAATATATGCAGCATATGAAGGTGTGCAGCAAAGGATCGTCGAGCCAAGATCCTGCATAAACTGTATCTGTCTCTCAGTATTACCTGATGAAACCGGAAGTGTAAGACAGCCGACCTTATGCGAGCCGCCGTGCAGGCCAAGACCACCAGTGAAAAGGCCGTAGCCGTAAGCAACGTGTACTACGTCCTCCTTTGTGCCGCCTGCTGCTGTGATAGCACGGGCAACGCAGTTTTCCCAGATATCTACATCGTTCTGAGTATAGAATGCTATTGCACGCTTGCCTGTTGTACCGCTTGTAGCATGGATACGCACACACTCAGACTTAGGAACAGCCACAAGGCCGTCAGGGTAATTATCACGCAGGTCTGCCTTAGAAAGGAAGGGCAGCTTATAGAGGTCATCAATACCCTTGATATCATCAGGTGTGACACCCTTTTCGTCCATGAGCTTTTTGTAATAGGGCACATTGTCATAAACGTGCTTGACCTGATTAACAAGGCGCTCACTCTGCAGCTTTTTCATAGACTCTCTGTCCATAGTTTCGATCTCTTCGTTCCAGTATTTAGCCAATTTACAATCCTCCTGTTATTATTTGATATATACTAAGTCTGAATACAAAATATGTAATAAGACAAAAATTTATTATCAGACAGCTGCCTGCTCGCCGAGCTCGAAGGCTTTCTTATTGAGCTCTAAGAACTTTGCAGGAACGCAAGTCTCAAGAGCTTTTTCCCAAACGCTTCTGTCAAAGTCCATTTTCTTGGACACTACGCCCATAAGAACGACATTAGAAGCCTTAGCTGTACCAGCCTGCTCTGCAAGTGTAAGAGCATCAACAGCAGTTACGTCTATATCCTTTGCTCTGAGCTTACCGATAACATCCTCAGGATATACAGCAGCACCTGTGATGACAGGCATCGGGTCGATAGACTGGGTAGATGTAACGATATGGCCGCCCTTCTTTAAGAACTCGACATATCTTGCAGCCTCTAACTGCTCAAAGCTGATTATTATATCAGCCTCGCCCTTCTGAACGACAGGCGAATACACCTTATCACCGTATTTAACGTAGGTGACTACCGAGCCGCCACGCTGGCTCATACCGTGAACCTCGGAGAGCTTTACATCATAGCCCTGCTCGAGGAGCACGTTGCCTATTATTCGGCTTGCGAGCAGCGAGCCCTGGCCGCCCACGCCGACTATCATAATTGATTTAGTTTCCATAAAAATATCTCCTTAAGAGTTACTTGTTGTTTTCTGTATTTACTTACTCACCGATAGCGCCAAGCTTGCACATTTCCTTGCAGATGCCGCAGCCTACACAGAGGGTGTGGTCTATCTCCATTTTGCCATTATGTATGCTAATTGCAGGGCATCCTATCTTTAAGCACTGCTTACAGCCTACGCACTTATCCTTATCGCATTTGAGCGGAGGATTATGCTTGACATACTTGAGCAGAGCACAAGGTCTTCTTGAAATGATAACAGACGGGCCGTCCTTTTCAAGCTCTTCCTTGATTATCTTCTCTGTCTCAGCCATATTGTAGGGGTCAGCGACTCTTACGCTCTTAATGCCGATCGCTTTACAGAGTTCTTCAAGGTTAACAGCAGCAGCAGGGTCGCCCTTAAGGTTCTTTCCTGTTGTGGGGTTCTGCTGGTGGCCTGTCATACCTGTGATAGAGTTATCAAGGATAATAGTAACTGTATTGGAAGCATTATATGCAACATTAACAAGACCTGTCATACCGCTGTGCATGAATGTGGAATCGCCGATAACGGCAACAGCCTTCTTCTCGCTCTGCTCGCCTCTTACCTTGTTATAGCCGTGGAGTGCAGATATGGAAGCGCCCATGCATATAGTAGTATCCATTGCACAGAGAGGTGCAGCAGCACCAAGAGTATAACAGCCTATATCGCCTGATACATAAACGCCGAGCTTAGAGAGACAGTAGAAAAGACCTCTGTGAGGACAACCGGCGCACATTGCAGGCGGACGTGGCGGAACAGGCTCATCAAAGCCTTCAAAAGTCTTCTTTTCGCCAAGTATCTTCTCGGCAACGCCCGACTGGAATATCTCGCCGCACATACCAAAAAGCTCCTTGCCTATGACCTCTATACCGAGTGCCTTGCAGTGGTTCTCGATTATCGGGTCAAGCTCTTCTATTACATAGAGCTTATCTACCTTTGAAGCAAAGTCCTTTATTATCTTTGTAGGCATCGGAACAACTATACCGAGCTTAAGATAGCTTGCCTTATCACCAAGGGCTTCTCTTGCATACTGATAGCAGATACCGCTTGTGATAACACCTATCTTTGTATCGTTATACTCTACTCTGTTAAGAGGAGATGTCTCGCTGTATTCAGCAAGCCTTGCGAGCTTGTCTTCAACTATCGGGTGACGCTTGATAGCATTGCCCGGCATCATGACGAACTTTCCGATATCCTTCTTATACTCCTTAAGGCCTGTCTCCTGTCTGTCGTTAAGCTCAACGATAGACTGGGAGTGAGCGACTCTTGTTGTCATTCTTACAATAACGGGAGTATCGAACTGTTCACTCAGCTCGAAAGCTGCCTTGGTAAACTCCTTGCACTCCTGAGAATCAGAGGGCTCTACCATGCAGACCTTAGATGCGATAGCATGATGACGTGAATCCTGCTCGTTCTGAGAAGAATGCATACCCGGATCATCAGCAGCGCATATAACCATACCTGCATTAACACCTGTATAGCCGGCTGTGTATAACGGGTCAGCTGCAACATTAAGACCAACGTGCTTCATTCCGCAGAAGCTCCTTGCACCAGCGATAGATGCACCGAGAGCAGCCTCCATAGCTACCTTCTCATTGGGTGCCCATTCAGCATACATCTCATCATATTTTGCAGCCTCCTCAGTCACCTCAGTAGAAGGTGTACCGGGATAGGAGGATACGAATGTACAGCCTGCCTCGTAAAGACCTCTTGCAAAGGCTGCGTTTCCAAGCATGAGCTTGTTCATAAACTGATTACCTCACTTTCAAATAACGGCGATATAAAACGCCAAATTGTTTTTACACTACTCATATATTTTTACAAACATATTTATTATATCACATTCGGAAGAAAAAAGCAATATATTTTTGTATATCTCTCCGAAAAATACCCGAATATGGTATAAAAAGGTAGCCGTATACCCATTCTTTGCCAGTTCGCATATTGACTATAACGGGTTCATGGTGATTTTCAATAGTTTCTGTGCATAAAACTGTGCATAACCACAAACAGACAACAAAACAGCACACCTTCCCAATAATGAAAAGGTGTGCTATGATACACATATAGTATTATGCAAGCTCAAAGTCTATCCTGCCGGAATTGACATTTGCATTCTTGACTTTTATCCTGATAGGCTGACCGACACGGTATTCGTTTCCGTTTGTCATGTTCTTAAGCGATATGAATGAATTTGTGACATACATTCCCTCGCCGAGCTCCTCAACAGGCAGCAGACCCTCGCAGGTATTATCAAGCATAACAAACACGCCAAAATCCATAACTGAGGATATGACACCGTCAAACTCCTCACCTATCATCTCGCTCATAAATTCAGCCTTGTAGCAATCCTCGCAGTCACGCTCGACGGTCATCGCCTTTATTTCAGCGGCTGTTGACTTTTCAGCAGATGCAAATGCGAATTTGTTGTATCTTGTTTTTATCTCGCTGACAGGCGTTCCTTCAAGGAGATCAGACATTATCCTGTGTATAGATAGATCAGGATATCTTCTGATAGGTGATGTAAAATGAGCATAATCCTTAAGCACAAGCCCGAAATGTCCAAGCGGCTCGGTAGAATACTGCGCCTTTGTCATCGAGCGGAGCACAAGATTATTGATTATAGGTGCTTCAGGCTTGCCGCTTACGCTGTCGAGTATAGCACTTATCTTATCGGGTGTTATCTCAGCACCGAAATTGAACGGGATATTGAGCGCTGTCAGCCCCTCTTTAAGGGTTTCGAGCTTCTGCTCTGTAGGCGGCTCATGAATCCTGTATACGAATGGCAGCTCATTTTCCACACCGAAGCGTGCAGCACATTCATTGGCTATCAGCATGAAGTCCTCGATTATTTGCTCTGTTCTGCCACGTTCTCTTGAAACAGCACCCACGCAGATATCCTGCTCGTTGATTATCAGCTTGCTCTCAGCAGTTTCAAGCTCAGGAACTCCCCTTGCCTTCTTCTTATTATAGAGCTTATCGGCAAGCTCTTTGATTATCTCAAAGCAGCCAGATACTTCCTTGTATTTCTCCTCGGTCTCTTTTGTTTTATAACCGTCAAGATAATCATTGATCTCGCTGTAAACACCCTTGACCCTGGAACGGATAACTGTCTTTGCGAACTTATAGCTCTTTATCTCGGCATTAGCGTCGAGCTTACAAATACAAGAAAATGCCAGCCTATCCTCATTCGGGTTGAGGGAGCATATGCCGTTTGAAAGCTCCTTTGGCAGCATGGGGATAACTCTGTTAGCATAGTAAACGCTCGTTCCCCTGTTCATTGCCTCGTTATCAAGCTCGCTCCTCGGCTTAACATAGAAGGATACATCAGCAATATGCACTCCTAATATATATCCGTCACCGTCACGCTCAACAGATATTGCATCGTCGATATCCTTTGTGTCTGCTCCGTCGATAGTGAATATAGGCATATCACGAAGATCAAGCCTGTTTTCTGCTTCTTTCTCAATAAGACGGTAATCACTCACACGTCTTGCCTCATCTATGACCTCTGCCGGAAAAACAGGGATAATACCGTTGACCTCGAGTATAGCAAGCGCACAGGCACTCGCTTTCATAGAGCTGCCGAATGTTGAAAGTATCTCACAGCGGTGATCCTTATGGCTCTTGCCCCTTTCGGTTATCATAGCAGTTACCTTGTCGCCCTCATGAAGTTCAAGCTCGGCCGGCTTATCAAAGCTGAGAGCAAATTTTGAAAGACTGTCAGGCATTATCTTAAGCTCACCGAATTCATTGACTATCTCGCCGGAGAAGCGTGAAAAAGCCTCCTCAGTAATACTCATTACTTCGCCCTCACGGCTCTCGCCGGACTTATGCTTGCTTATCTTTACAAGCACGCTGTCACCCGGCATAGCACCCATAAGCCTTTTTCCGGGGATAAAGATATCCTCACCTGTTGCGTCTTCTCTTGCAAAGCCAAACGTCTTGCTAAGTTTTACTATCTTACAGGGAGTGAGCTTTGCCGTATCAACACATACAAATCCCAGCTTGTTTTCCTCTATCTTACCGTTCTTTTTGAGCTTATCTATACACTTTGTAAAAGCATCAAAATCAAAGCCTTTGAAATTCCGGCAGGATTTAAGAAGTGCTTTAAAGCTGATAGCTTTTTTGCCGTTTCTTTTTATCTCAGCAAGTATCTTGTCACTTAAAGTGACCTTGCCTGTCTTTTTCTTTGAATGTTTTTTCTTTCCCATTTATGTTCCTTTCTTTTAATAAACATCACACCGGCAGAGCCGGTGGTTTTATAACAGCCCTAAAAGGGCACTTTACCAGCCGCCCCTTAAGGGGCACGTTGGAAGCTGAAGCTACCTACCGCATTTGTTGTTACTTCTACTTCATTACGTCTTTAAAAGGATCCATGTATTCCTTAAATGATATTTGGTATTGACATTTCCAGCTTGTGTGTGATAAACTATATGTATCATTAGATTTGTTTTCCATTCTAATGTACCTCCTTGATTATTTGTAATACGGTTGGTAGCCTTATTACTATTGTACATCAAGGAGGTTTTTTGTCAACCCACAGTTCCATGCTCTTACTAAAGTTTATACATTCCACCTGCATAGCAGGTGGTTTAATTATCGAGATAACAAAAAGCCCTGCACTCGGGCAGGGCGTAGCTTTTGTAATTATTTCACTACCTGTGATGCTATGTTCATAGCAATAGTGATTATTACCATAAGTATTGCACAGTTCCTTGTGAGCTTTGAGAGCTTTGCATCCTTGGTGCGTGCCATGTTCTTGCCATAGAATGACTCGTTGTAGCCGCCGCCGATAGCTGAAGTAAGGCCCTGATCCTTAGTTTCCTGACCCATAACAACAGCAACTATGATAATGCTGCAAAGAATGAGCAATATTCCGCCGATTATTTCCCACATTTCCACGATAATATCCTCCAATCGTAAAACGAATAGTTAGCTTTCTTATTTACCATAATATTATAACACATATTATCACAGATTGCAAGCGTTTTTATAATATTTATTTGAAATTTATAAAATGTTAATATTTATTCACTTACATTCTTTAAGTTTTTTAAACTAAAATTTAAGTTGACATATTATAATTGCTGATATGATATATTATAATGAAAGGGTGAACACCTTGAATAAACCTATAATAACAAGAATAACAGCCGCAGCAATAGCCGTGGTAACTGCATCATTAAGCCTTGCAGGGTGCTCTGACAAGTCATCGAGCACAACGGCATCTGATGGCACATCATACACAAATGCCCAGTACACCTCAGCTCTTGAGATAAAGGATATGTTCAAAAAGCGTGAGCTTGCACTGCAAGCCGACACATCGTCAGCCACGGCTATCGAACTTATAAGCGGAAAGAACATAACGATTTCCGAAGAAGGTGTATATACTATAAACGGCTCAGCTGAAAACTGCACGGTGATAGTTAACGCCGGAAAAGATGCAAAAGTGCAGCTTGTGCTTGATTCGGTAAGCATAACCAACAGCAGCTCCCCTGCTATTCTTGTTTCATCAGCTGACAAGTGCTATGTGACAACTACCGACAGTGAGAACACGCTCAAAGTCAAAGGTTCATTTGAAGAAACAGAGGGGCTCAAAACAGATGCTGTCATTTACTCAAAGGACGATATCGCATTTAACGGAGTAGGTACACTGAATATCGAATCGACCGACAACGGCGTTACTGCAAAGGACGACCTCAGGATAACCGGCGGTAAATACAGCATATCAACAACAAGCCAGGCGTTTGATGCAAATGATTCGATAGCTGTTTGCGGCGGCGAGTTTAGTATCAATGCCAACGATGCGTTCCACTGCGAAAACAGTGATGATGACAAAAAGGGATATATTTACATTTCCGGCGGAACATTTGATATAACAGCGCAGGACGATGCATTCCAGGCTTGCTCGGTAATTGAGATAGACGACTGTGAGCTCACAGCAAAGTGTCACGAAGGTATTGAAGCCACATATATCCAGCTTAACGGCGGCAAGATAAACATTGATGCGACAGATGACGGCTTAAACGGTACAACAGCCAGCAAATCATACAGCACCCTGATTGAGATAAACGGCGGTGAGCTAACACTTGTGATAGGCAGCGGCGATACAGACGGTATTGATTCAAACGGAGATATTGTTGTAAACGGCGGTTACATCAACATATCCTGCCAGTCAGCATTTGACTATGACGGCAAGGCTGAATACAACGGCGGAACGATAATAATAAACGGCGAGCAGACAGACAGTATTCCGGAGCCTAAGCAAAAAGGCGGCAATAGCAAATAAAGACAATAAAGTGCAGATCTTAACGGGTCTGCACTTTTTCTTGACAACGTTCTTATGATATGATAGAATGGTATATGCTGTAAATGATCTAAGAAGGTAATATAATGAAACTTAATTTCAGAAAAGGAATGTATGACGGCATACCTATTGCGCTCGGGTATCTTTCGGTATCGTTCGGGTTCGGGCTTCTGGCTGCACAGTACGGGCTGTCGGTGTTTGCATCGGGCATGATCTCGCTTACTAACGTCACATCTGCCGGGCAGGCCGCAGGCATCGAGGTCATCGCTGCATCAGGCACCATACTTGAAATGATACTCGTTCAGATAACGATAAATATACGCTATTCGCTGATGGCGCTTACGCTGTCACAACGGCTCGACAAGAGCTTTTCCCCGATACACAGGCTGATAGCATCATACGGTATCACTGATGAGATATTCGCTGTGTGTGCTTCACAGAAAGAAAAGCTGAAGCCCTCGTATATGTACGGCATGATATCAGTAGCCGTTCTCGGCTGGACGAGCGGAACAGTGCTCGGTGCAGCGGCAGGCGACCTGCTGCCTTTGTCGGTGACTTCCGCTATGGGTATACTGCTGTATGGAATGTTCATAGCGATCATCATACCGCCTGCACGCAAGAGCCTCAGCGTGGCGATTACTGTTATTGCAGCAGCAGCATTCAGCATACTGTTCAGATATCTGTTCACACAGGTATCAAGGGGCTTTGCCATTATACTAAGCGCCATTGCCGCTTCGGTGATATCGGCACTAATCTTCCCTGTCAAGGATGAGGAGGAAGATGAATGATGATAGCTGTATACATAGCCGTAATGGCAATAACCACATATCTTATCAGAATGATACCTTTCACATTCTTCACCAGGAAGATAAAGTCACGCTTTGTGAGGAGCTTTCTGCACTATATCCCCTATGCTGTACTGAGTGCTATGACAATACCTGCCATTTTCTACTGCACTTCAAGTATGGCAGCTGCGGTGGCAGGCACAGCAGTTGCAGTTTTGCTTGCGTTTTTTGATCTGCCGCTGATAGTCGTTGCTCTGTCTTCTTCCGCTGCTGTATTTATAGCAGGGCTGTTTATAAAATGATTAAGATAATGCTGATGCTTGCAGTTTGCAGACATCAGCATTTTTTTCTCTTATAAATTCAATCTATCAGGTCATTCTGGAAACGAGAAAGATGCTCAAAAGGCAAGATCTGCCGCCCTCGGAAAAGTCCGCAGCCGTCGTTTATAAGCTGGTTGTTCAGAGCTTTGAACATATTCACGTTTATATCTGCAAGCTCCAGCTTCTGTAGTTTAGTAAGGCGCTCGTATGCTTCATCAAAGCAGATACATTCACCCTCAGGGATAATGTCACGCTTTGCACGGCTCTCCTCCTGCGACCTTTCATAGCCAAAGTGGTTTGCATCGCCTATCTCCGCAAAATCATCCATATCCTTTGTGCGCAGCTGCAATTCGGTATAACACCTTGCAAGGTTATCATAAAAAGATATATGCAACGACTGATAGCCTGAGCTTCGTGGATATGTCACATAGTCACGGTAGTAAGGCCTTACAGCCTCTTTGAGCAAGCCGGAATACTGGTCTTCGCCAAAGCCGGACAGCTCTGCCGTAAAGCCCCTTTCTTCAAGAAATGCAGGCAAGGTGTTTGCTATCTCGTAGAGATAGCGCTGCTCGGTGTCGCTCTTTTTCTCGATCTCAGTAACATGACATTCTGGCAGAGATATAACTATCCTGTATGCTATGAGGTCACGAAAGCAGATAAGATTACTCTTGATCTTTGCCTCCGACGGGAACTCACCGTGTTCCTTGTAATATCCGTAGATATAATCTAAGATATATCCGTTGAACTTCTCCTCCGCCCTGATAAGCGACTTTATACGCCCCTTGAATGTAAAGGCAAGAAAGGGATATTCCTGCGTCATGTACTTATAAAAATCCTTTATCCTCTGCGACTGCGAGGTAAGGAAGTCGTTATGCTCAAGCAGTTCGGTTATCTGTATCAGAAAGTTGCTGTGCGCAAGATCTACAGAGTTATGAGTATCTATCGCCGACTTTTTCAGATCTGCCGAATACTGGTGCAGGATCTTAAGCACCGTATCGCCTGAAAACAGATAATCGTTAAGTGACACCATATTATTCCCCTCCGTCAGGTGATTATCTTAAAGCAAACCGTCTTACCATTGATAAGCGGGCTGTGGTATTCAAAGTACACCGTTCCTGAAACTGGTGATCGTATCTCACTAACAAGCTCGCCGTCAAAGGGATCTGTTATCCTGCCAAGGAGATCACCACGCTCGACACGCCTGCCTATCTCAGTCATACTGAAAAACACCCCTGCGTGCTCTGAGCGCACCTGTCTTGTAACGCTCTCATCAAGAATGTCTGTGATATAGCCGGGCGGTGTTTTAACACTTACTATACCACGGTTATTCATAAAGCGAAGAATAGCATTGACCGCTTCCTCTGCACCGTGCTCGTCTATCTCGTCAGTGGCATTTGCATAGACCGAGAAAGCCTTTGTCTCCCACACCTGCCAGTTATAGTTTAGCGTTGTAGTATCGTAAGGACGGGGTTTGCGTATGATACCGAATTCAAGACCGAAATCTTTCATGATATCAGGGTCGGTAAAGCCTGTGTCCATTATCTTGACGTGCGGCAGGAAATTGCCTGGCTGATAAAAGCTCGCAAGCTGTATCCCATATTCATAGCCCTGCAATTTTTGGAAGACTCCGTCAGCAATACGCTGTGTCGTCTCGCCCTGGTCAAAGCCCGGGAACATACGGTTTATATCGGTATTATCCATTGCCCAGAAGCGCTTGCCGATGTTCATTGAATAATAGTTCACGCAGGGTACGACAAGTATCGACTTGTCATCAGCTATCCTGCCTTCACTTTCGAGCTTTTTGAGTTCCTGCACCATGCGTGAGCAGACGTACATCTGCTGCACCTCATTGCCACGCATAGCGCCGACTATTGCAAGCGATTTTTCACCATGCCCGAAGCTGTAGCCTACGACATCAAGCTGTTCACGGTAGGGCGAGCGAAGTGAAAAGAGTATCTTCTTTTTCAAATACGCTCACCTCCTGCCAGCTGTAATATCCTCGCAAGCAGCGAGCCGCCGTAGACAACGGGATATTCACGCAGCGTAAATATCATTCCGTCACATACAGCAAACACATTTTCGACGTCCTTTGAAGTCAGCGGGTCTACCACATCTCCGATATGATCACCCTGCTTCACGATATCGCCGAAATTTGCACAAGGAACAAATATCCCGGCAGCATCTGAGTTTACAAAGCCGACCTCACGCCCCTCGGATATCACAGGCTCACGAACCGGCGCTGTCTCGCCTTTCCACATACCAAGCTGCTTCATCAGATTAAGAACTCCGTCAAAAAGCTGTGTGCAGTATTCCTTTGTAATGCGCATACCAACTCCCATTTCCACAACGAGGGTCTTTGTGCCCCTGCTGTTAAGAGTGTGGGCAAGCGTCGATTCAAGCAAGGTTGCTGCATCGTGTATCCAAAGGAAATCAACATTCATCATCTTTACATAAGGCAAAAGCGCAGGCGCAGTCGGCACACTCATTCTTATCTGTGGTATCTCTTTTAAAAATATATTGCTCGAATGTACATCTATACACACGTCTGAGCCGCTTATATCGTCAACAATAGCTGCACAAACGACATCGGCCATAGTGCCGTCACGGCTCCCTGGGAATACACGGTTCATATCGAGGTCAAACATAGGTATGCCCCTTGTTATGCTGTCGATACCCATATGGTTGAGCGCCGGGTATATATCAATTATGCCGTCAAGACGGTCTATATGCTCGTCAATGTAGCTTCCTACCATATATGCAAGATACTGGCCTTCGAGCTCGTCGCCATGAGTTCCTGTTACAAGGCTCAGGCGCTTTTTGCTGCTGCCGTTTTGTATGCGTCGCTTTTGTATCTTAAGGCTTTCATGTACTGCAAGCGGTATGCTTGCGACAGTTTGTGTCATATTTTTCACTTCCTGTTTATGACAGCACAGACCTTACGAGCTGCAGCTGTCTTGTGTATCTTCCGAACATCACGCCTCTGTCGATTGCGCAGTCACGGAAATCTTCGGCACGAAATAGTATATGCCCTTCTCGTCAGCCACGCCGTTGCCGGGGCGTTAATTATGCCGACGTTTCCGCTGCGGTAGGCTTCCATAAGATTAGGTATGCCTATAAGCGATTCCGGCAGGAATGTCAGCGGGTCAATATACTCGTCAGCTATCCTGCGATAAAGCACGCCGATTCTTGTCTTGCCGCCTGAATAGGTGCGGTGATAGAGCACATTGTCCTCGACAAACAGCTCATCATTCTGCACAAGTACCGAGCCTGTGTGCTCGGCAAGGTATGAATGCTCAAAGTATGCTGCATTATAACGTCCAGGTGTGAGAATAGCTCTTATTCCGCCGCAGTTTGCATAGTCCATAGTTTCCTATAAAAGCTGTGCATAGCCACGGTTATCGACTATCTCGTTTTCCTCAAACGCCTGCGGTGCGGCAATTCTTGTCAGTTCTCGTGCAATCAGAGGATATGATGCACCTGATGGGATACGCAGATTATCCTCCAGGATATACCACTCGCCGTCCTTTGCCTGAACAAGGTCAATTCCCGAGATATGGCTGTATATCCTGTTCTTCGGTGTCAGCCCCTCGCACTCGGCAAGATAGCCCTTGGTTATATATATATAATCCTCGGGGATAATGCCGTCACGGACTATCCTTTTATCATGATATATATCAAAAAGGAACTCATTCAGGGCATCAACACGCTGAACAAGTCCCTTTTCGATGCTTGCAAAGTCCTCCGCCGTTATCACTCTCGGTATCGGGTCAAAAGGAAAGAACTGTTCATTGAACACGCCGTTTTTATATATGCCGAATTATACACCGTATCTTCTCAGCAGCTCGTTGATCTCATTTGCATTGCCGACTGCCTTTGTAAAATGCGTCTGCTTTAGTTCATTCATATCGACCACTCCGTTCATATACATAAAAAAGGTGCTTGCCCCAGTATGGAACAAGCACCTTTGCTTAAACTTTACTATAGGCAACACCGCACAAAGACCGCCTGAGAGCTTTGCGGCACATCTACTTGCAGATTTTCCGTCATATCACCCAAATTTACCTTGAAATACGTTAGTATTCCTGCGGTAAATTTGGGCAATCTGACGAAAAATCTGACTGCGTATCTGTACCACAATCTTTGTGCGGTGCTGCCTATATATAAATTTTACCATATATCACTTTTTTAGTCAAGTGAGATATTCATATAATTTTGCGACTTTAAAGCACTAAATAAACGCATTTTAGCGGTATATATCATTTTTGTAGAGCTTTTTGAGCTTTTTAACGGTCGTATTTCCGCCGCCGTCGCCTATATAGACATCATATTCTCCCTTGATGCTGCCGAATGTGACAACACGCTTTGAGTTTTTTTAGCATATGCTGCTTTGATGCAAGGGGTGAAAACACTTTAAGATACAGATATCCCTCATACCCCGAATCTGATACTGTGATACGCACACTGTTGCCCAATCGGGCATCAAGCTCTTTTTCGAGGGCATGGATATTGTCAGCTGTTTCAAGAACTGTCATGTAAAGTATCCTCTCGTACTCATCAAAACGCCTGCACGCTGAGTGGATATATTTTCTGTACGGCGAGTGCTTGTAGGACGAAAAAAGCTCACGCTCGGCATCGTTATTGAAGTCACCGTAGAATATCAGCAGCGTTGAATCATACATCACATTCACAAAGCAATGAAGCCCCTGCTCTGCTATAATGCTCTCAGCCTCGTCGCTTATCTGCGACGGAAGAAATTCAGCTTCGATGTATTCTTTTTCCTTTATATCATACATTGCAGCCCCGTCCATAACTATAAGCGGCAGGCGCAGGTCAACGCCTTTCATAATCGACATGACCACCGCAGGAGTATGTACGGTCGATATGGTAAACCTCACCCCTGCCTCGATAAGACGGTTGAGCTCGACCTTGCTGTATGTAATAGCCGAATCATCATCAGGTATAAGCACACTGTCTATTCCGCTGACATAAAGCGTGTCGCTGTCGTGACGGACTGGCAGACGGAAGTTATTCACAGCAAGCCGACACCAATGTCTATGAATGTATCAAGCACACGGTTGAGCACAAAAGTATATGGGTCATCATCAAAAGAATGGGTCAGCGCTATACTTAAAAACACCACGCAGGAAAAGAATGCTGCGTTCTGCTTTTTGAGCAGAACTGTCAGGTATATCACAGGTATCACAACAGCCGATGCAATAAGATACACCGCAGCCGGTTTATATATCCCGGCTGCACGAAGTATCACTAAAAACCACAGCCCAAACAGAGCCCCGACGACAGTGCCTGCTGTACGTTGGCCGGCATTTATCCTTGCAGTATCATGGTACGGCTGCAAACACCACAGTGCAGCAAGTGCGCTGTAAAATGGAATCCCGTTGCCAACAGGCAGCTTTGTGCGCACAAGATATATCACCATACAAAGTGCCACTGAGACTGATGATTTGATTATACGTCCGCCTATTGGCGGCAGCGCTTTAGCAGTCATCCTATCACCCCAAAAGAAAAACGGCACTGACACAAGTTCAGCACCGTTGCATTACTATATAGTTATTATATCAGTTTTATGCAGGATTGTCAAGAGGGACTTATACGTTAATTATCGTATCTCTCATCAATTACTCTTGCAGTCTTCTTCATGCTTCTCGGGAGAACGCCGACCTCTACTATCTTGACAATCGGTGTAAAGCCTATAACGCTCTTAACCTTTTCGGCAATGCGCTGTGCAAGAGCATTGAAGTCATTATCGCCGGTAGTCTCAACATAGATACGCATTGTGTCCTTACCGTCAAGGTGAGATATCCTAATCTGATACTCACTGTTTACTTCTTTGAATGTTCCGAGGACTTCCTCGATCTGGCTCGGGAATACGTTAACGCCCTTTATCTTCATCATGTCATCAGTTCTGCCCATGATAACATCTATTCTCGGGTAGCTTCTGCCGCAGGGGCATTCACCGGGAATAATGCGTGAAAGATCGTGTGTGCGGTATCTGATAAGCGGAGCACCTTCCTTAACGAGTGTGGTTATTACTATCTCGCCCATTTCACCGTCAGGCACTGGCTCACCGGTCTTCGGGTCGATTATTTCGAGGTAAAGATAGTCGTCCCAGATGTGCATACCTGTGTTGTGCTCACAGTTGATGCCTATACCGGGGCCGTATATCTCGGTAAGACCGTAGATATCATAAAGCTCGATACCGAGTGATTCGGAAATGCGCTTTCTCATCTTTTCACTCCAGCGCTCAGAACCGATAACGCCCTTTTTGAGCTTGATATTCTTCTTGATACCTCTCTTTTCTATCTCCTCAGCAAGCAGCAGTGCATAGGAAGATGTTGAGCAGAGAACAGTGCTCTCCATGCTCTGCATCATCTCAAGTTGCTTTTCAGTATTGCCGGGACCCATAGGGATAACCATTGCGCCGAGCTTTTCTGCGCCGTTCTGGAAGCCGATACCGGCAGTCCACAGGCCGTAGCCGGGGGTTATCTGGATCCTGTCCATATTGGTTATGCCGGCTGTTTCATAGCAGCGCTTGAACATAATAGCCCAGTCGTCAACGTCCTTTGCTGTGTATGGTATTATTACAGGCTTGCCTGTTGTGCCCGATGAAGAATGTATCCTTACTATCTCCTCCTCAGGCGCAGTCATAAGTCCGAGGGGGTAAGCATCACGAAGATCCTTCTTTTCCGAGAAAGGCAGCTTAAGGAAATCCTCATAGCTGTTGACCTCAGTTATCCCTGCTTCTTCGAGCTTTTTGCCGTAAAAGCTGTTTGATGCAACAAGCGCCTTAATACGGTCGTTGACCTGTTCAAGCTGTTTTTGTGTTATCTGCATATTCTTTACCTCCAGTGTTACTTTGCGTATCTTAATGCTCTTGAATTGAGCTCGTGGAACTGCGGTTTAACGGTATTTTTCATAGTCTGCTCTATCTTCTCTACGTCAAAGGGCAGCACACCGCTTCTTATGGCAGCACCCAGCATTACCATGTTGAGCACCTTCGGCGAGCCTATCTCCTCACAGGCCTTGTCGCCGTCAATAAGAAGAATATCTTCGACCTTTGACTTTAAGTATTCAAGCATTTGCTCGCCCTTGTAGTCAGAGCCTTTAAGTGCAGCTGTCACAGGCATTATAGCGTGTGTGTTGACAACTACTTTTCCGCCTTCCTTTAAATAGCCAAGCATTCTTACAGCCTCGGCAGGCTCAAAGGCTATGAGTATATCAGCACTCTTAGGGGCAAACATAGGGCAACTTACGTCCTCACCCAGCCGCAGAAAGCTGAAAACACTTCCGCCCTTCTGTGCCATGCCGATAGTCTCAGCACTCATAACAGGGATATCCTCCTCCATTGCAGCAGCTGCAATGAGCTTTGATGTAAGCACGATACCCTGACCGCCTACGCCGCAAAGCATGATATTAGTCTGCATTATCAGCACCTCCTATCGCACCGAACGGGCATACCTGCGAGCAAAGCCCACAGCCAGAGCATAATGAGCGCTCGATAGTCACCTTGCCGTCCTTTAAAACTATACCCGGACAGCCAAGCTCTTTTATGCACACCTTGCACTGCTTGCACTTGCTGCTGTCGATAACGGCAGGCTTTTCAGGCTTGATAAGCACAGCGCAGGGCGACTTGAATACTATAGCCTTTACTCCGTCAAGAGCACAAACACGCTTTACACACTCAACAGCTTCATCAAGTCTGAGCGGGTCAACAGTCTCGACTGTCTTGACACCTATACCCTTTAATACGGCGGTGATATCAACTTTATCCACTACCTGCCCCATCATAGTCCTTCCTGTACCGGGGTGCGGCTGGTGGCCTGTCATAGCTGTAGTCGAGTTATCAAGAACGATAAGTGTCATATCAGCCTGATTATATACTGCATTTACAACACCTGTTATAGCCGATGCAAAGAATGTCGAATCGCCGACGAACGCAAAGCACTTTGTATCAGGCTCTATCCTGCCGATACCCTGAGTGATATTGACACCGGCGCCCATACACAGGCAGGTATCTACCATATCGAGCGGCATGGCGTTGCCGAGAGTATAACAGCCAATATCGCCGCAGAAAACACTCTTGACACCCTTCATTGCCTTTTTAACAGCGTAGAATGACGCTCTGTGAGGGCAGCCTGCACAAAGAACAGGCGGTCTTACAGGAAGCTCGGGAGCATTTTCATCGGGCTTAGATTCAGCAGGCTCAAAGCCCAGAAATTCTGCTATATTGTTATACACCGAGCCGCAGGTATTCTCTCCGGCAGGCTTTACATTGCCGCTAAGCTTTCCGTATATCCTTACATCAAGATGATATTTGCCGCAGATGTAGATAAGCTCACGCTCGATAACAGGGTCAAGCTCCTCGATACACAGCACCTCATCAAGCCCTTCAAGGAATTTGAGCGCTTTGGCCTCCGGGAACGGGAAAGGCGTTGATACCTTAAGTATACGGGGGGCTTCTTTACCGTTTAAAGCCTCTGTAGTGTATGCATAGCTTATACCGTGGGTAGCAATACCCTTGGTGCAGCCTTTCTTATCCTCGGGAATTATCAAATTCTTTTTATAAGCAGAGAATTCATGCGAAAGCTCGGCGTTTCGCTTTTCTATATGGATATGCGCATTGTATGAAAGTCTCGGGAAAATGACCCACTTTGAAGGGTCTTTAACAAAGCCCTCAGGGGTATTTGTCTTGCGCTCCTCCTTGTCCTTAACTGTGATAGAAGCATAACCGTGGCAAACCCTTGTTGTCGGACGGAAAAGCACAGGGGTCTTGTACTTTGCAGAATACTCAAAAGCATCCTGTATCATATCATAAGCCTCCTGAACAGAGGAAGGGTCAAAGCAGGGCAGCTTAGAATATGCTGCAAAATGCCTTGTATCCTGCTCGGTCTGGGAGGATATAGGGCCGGGGTCATCAGCTACAAGAATGACCATAGCACCCTTAACGCCTATATAAGCAAGGCTCATAAGCGGATCAGAAGCCACATTCAGCCCGACCTGCTTCATAGTGACCATACTGTTTGCGCCGCAGTATGCAGCACCGGCGGATAATTCAAGCGCCGCCTTTTCATTTACCGACCACTCTACATATAAAGAGCCGTCATTGCCTTTAGCGGCAGTTTCGAGCACCTCTGTTGAAGGAGTACCCGGATAGCCGGATATAACGTTAAGCCCTGCATCAACAGCGCCCCTTGCTATAGCGGCATTGCCCATCAAAAATTCCTTATGCATAAGACTATCTCCTCATAAAAAAACTATTTATATAATATCACTTTTTCTCAATAAAGTCAATGACATATATGAAATATCTGTATAATTTGTCAAAAGCCGGAGTGCGATATTTACATTCAGACAGGCTTATGATATAATAGCTATGTTTACGAAAGGAAGTTATACATGGATAAATCGATACTCTTTTTTGATATTGACGGCACGGTGGTCTCGGAGGACGAGAACAGGTTTATTCCGGAAAGCACCAAAGCCGCACTGAAAGCCGCAAGAGACAACGGCCATATAATAATGGTAAACACAGGCAGGACTATACTGATCATTGAGGACAGGATAAAACAGCTCGGCTTCTCAGGGTATGTATGCGGCTGCGGCACGAATATTATACTTGACAGCAAAGAGCTTCTGCGAAACCGAAATGACCCGGCACTTTGCCTGAAAATAAGAGACCTGCTTGAAAAGCTTAAGATCCCTGCGATATACGAAAGCGCAGAAAGCATGAGATATAACAGCAATACTTATATTCACCCCGAGCTTGAAAATATGCTGACCCATTTCAGATCACAGCAGTTTAATGTTAATGAAGCACACGATGAGGGCTTTTACTTTGACAAGTTTTTCTGCTGGGCGCATGATGACAGCAGATTTGATATATTCGAGCGTGAGCTTTCAAAGGATTTCCAGGTAATAAGAAGGGGCGACTCCCCCGGAATAATGCGCTGCGAGATTGTGCCTCACGGTTTCAGCAAAGCGACAGGCATGAAGTTCATGCTCGATGAGCTTGGGATAAAACACGAAAACAGCTATGCCTTCGGCGACAGCACGAATGACCTGCCGATGCTTGAATATGCCGCACACAGTGCTGCAATGGGCGGCTGCCCTGACGCATTAAAAGACAAGGTCGAATTCGTAACTGATACACTGTACAACGACGGACTTGCCAAGGCGATGGAAAGGTTTGGGCTGATATGAATTCACAAAAGCAGTTTCACAGCATTGAGCCTGTGTATAACGAAAACAGCAGCATACTGATTCTCGGCTCATTCCCCTCAGTCAGATCACGGGAAGCAAAGTTTTTCTACGGCCACCCTCAGAACAGGTTCTGGAAGCTGATAGCAAGGATCTATAACACAGACACCCCTCAGACAACGGAGCAGAAAAAAGCTCTTCTCACAGCAAACAGGATAGCTTTATGGGACGTGATAGCAAGCTGCGAGATAAAGGGCTCGAGCGATTCAAGCATAACCGATGTCGTTGTGAACGATATAAGCATCATACTCGGTACAGCTGACATAAAAGCAATATTCTGCAACGGGGCAAGAGCTTATGATCTTTACTGCAAGCATATAAGACCGGCTGTAAATATCGAAGCTATAAAGCTGCCGTCAACAAGCCCGGCAAATGCTGCCTGCTCGCTTGACAGGCTGTATGAAAGTTGGAAGATAATTAAAGAATATACATAAAAAAGGAGCCTATTCCAAGGCTCCTTTTGTTATTATCTAAAACAGGCCTTCAAAGCCTTTAAGAATATACCCTCCGACATTTGAGTTTGAAGATGCGTCTTCTGCAGTCACTTCGGTAAAATCCTCCTTGTTGTCAAACTCTGCGAGGATATCTGTTATCAGATCCTTGCCATAGAGGTACACGCCGCACTCAAAATCGTATATAAAGCTGCGGTTGTCTACATTTATCGTTCCTACAACAGCTTTATTATCATCGCATACAACGACCTTTGAGTGGATAAAGCCCTTGTTGTATTCAAATATCCTGACACCGCTTTCAATGATCTGCTGATATTGCGCCTTGGTAAGCGTCCCAGCCATTACAAGGTCAGATATCCCGGGAACATATATCCTTACATCAACGCCCCTTGCAACTGTATCTGCAAGCGCTTTTTCAAGCTCCTCATCAGGTATGAGATAAGGTGTGATTATGTAAATATAGTCCTTTGCATTTTCAAGCATCGACATATACAGGCTCTTTGAAACAAGATATTCATCACACGGGTTCTCAGAAAACGGCATGATGTAGCCTTTGGATTTATCATCATCACTTTCTGCTGTAAGATATTTATCTACCTCAGTATCGCCCGAGCAGCTGTTCCATAGCTGTAAGCACATCAGTGTAAAGCTGTTGACAGCACTTCCTGTGATCTTGATCGAATTGTCCTTCCAGACACCGAATTCATGTGTGATGTTAACGTATGCATCGGCAACATTTATGCCTCCGGTAAAGGCCACCTTGCCGTCTATGACAAGAATCTTTCTATGATCTCTGATATTGTAGTCATAAGACTGATCTCCGCCGGCCTCGGAAAACGGCACACATTTAATTCCATTTTCTTCAAGCTGCTGCGGAAAGCCCTCCGGCAGATCAAGGCCGCTTATGAGCCAGTCATACATCACCCTGACTTCAACACCCTCTGCTGCTTTTCTCTTTAGGACTTCATAAATCCTGTCCCACATCTCGCCCTCATTGAGGATGTAAAATTCAAAGAATATAAAGCTCTCGGCTTTTTCAAGCTCCTCGATCATAGCATCAATAGCAAGCTCACCCATTGGGTAATACTCCACTCCCTCGCATCTGTACACAGGATAACAGCCAGTCTGATTGATATAGTCATACATACCTGCAATGTCTTCTCCGACTGTTTCTTTGTCTATGGTTATAGTATCGTCCTGTTTTATCTTGCCTTTCATATCTGATATATTGTCATTGATGACCTGCTTTAACTGAGGTCTGTCAGATGTGGAAGACAGCTCAGGTTCTGAACTATCGTCAGGTGCTGCTGATGAGCTTTCGGTCTTGCTGTCTGAAGATGTATCTGCTGTTTCAGCCTGTGATGAGCTGTCTTTTTCAGCGCACGAACACAGAAGACATAAAACGCAAAGCGTCAGCGCAAGGATTCTTTTTATTCTTCTCATAAGCACACCTCCTCATTATAGACTATGTGTTTTAGTCAAGGATATATTCAAGAGTAGTCTTTCTGGGTTTTAACCCCATAGATCTGTAGAACTTATCAGCACTTTCATTGCCCTCCCAGACGTTGAGAGAAACATCGTGACAGCCTGCTTGCTTTGCATAAGCTATACAGTGCTGATAAAGAGCAGTGCCGACATTCATTCTTCTTGCATTTTCATCAACGCATATATCGTCGATATACATACTTTTCATGCCAATAGGCATATTCTGCGATGTGTTAACACTCATAACAACAAATGCATGACCCAGTATATCACCGTTATCGCCCTGTGCCACAAACACAGGCGTTTTTTCATCATCTATTATAACTGCAAGCTCATCTGCATTATACTTGACAGTACCGCTGACGAAAAGATCGGGTCTTATCGCCGCATGGGCTTCAAGCACCTGAGACAAAAGCCTGAGTATAGCCGGGATATCTTCCCTGACGGCCTTTCTTACTAACATTTATCATCGCCCCCTACAAGGATTATTATATCATATTATTCTTTGATTTTCAATAGCAATATCGCATACAGAGCTTTTGTGAAAAGTTTTGTCAAAATGTGTAAGCATTTATCACATTGTTAAAACTATGTGAAAACCGTTTCTCATAGTTTTCATCTGCATTTAAACTTACCTTAAAGAAAAGGGGTTATCATATATATAACAAAACAAAGAAAGGAAGTAATCATTATGAATGAATACTATAACAGACAGGATCTCACACAGGAGCCGATAAATACTTACTATCAGCCGTCAGCGGCAGCCAAGACAAAGAAAAAGGGCGGCAGCGGCAAGGTGGTCGCAATGGCACTTTGCTTCTCACTTTTAGGCGGAGCATTAGGCACAGGCGGCACATATGCCGGCATGAGATACTTAAATGACAATACATCATCAGCAGCAGCTGCTGATGATGAAGATACAAAGAGCGACAACGACACTGTTCTTTTAACATCAAACAGAAAAGCCAGCGGCATCACAGAAACTGCTGTAAGCACAGGCAGCCTTATGACTGCATCGGAAGTCTACAAGGCAAATGTGAACTCCACAGTAGGTATCAATACTTCTATTACCACTAACTATTTCGGTTATGAGACAACAGCTGCAGCTTCTGGTTCTGGATTTATAATCTCGGCTGACGGCTACATCGTTACCAACCACCATGTAATTGAAGACGCAAACAAGATAACCGTAACACTTTACAACGGCAAATCTTATGAAGCCAAGTTCATCGGCAGCGATGAGAGCAATGATATAGCAGTACTAAAGATAGATGCTGACGGGCTGACACCTGTTGTTCTCGGCTCATCATCTGACCTCAGCGTAGGTGACGATGTTGCTGCTATAGGCAACCCATTAGGCGAGCTCACATTCTCGCTCACAGCAGGTGTTGTAAGTGCGCTTGACAGGACAGTCACAACCGAGAACAACACCATGCAGCTTATCCAGACAGACACAGCTATAAACTCCGGCAACTCCGGCGGTGCGCTTTTCAATATGTACGGTGAAGTCGTAGGCATAACCAACGCCAAGTATTCAAGCTCAGGCTTATCAACTCAGGCATCTATCGACAATATAGGCTTTGCTATACCGATAGACAATGTAAAGTCTCTTATCGAAAGCATAATCAAGAACGGCTATGTTGTTAAGTCATACATCGGTGTATCAGTTTCAGAGATAAGCAGCGAAGTCAAGGATTACGGCGTTCCTGAGGGTGTTGCAATAAAGAAGGTAAACGACGACTCACCTGCTGAGAAGGCCGGCCTTGAGGTAAATGATATCATAACTGAAGTAAACGGCAAGGAGATAAAGTCAAGCAGCGAGCTTATAAGCCTTGTCAAGGCATCAAGCAAGGGCGATGAGCTTGTGTGCAAGGTATACAGAAACGGCGCATACACAGAAATATCCGTAATAGTTGACGAGACAAAGCAGGACAGCTCTGATAAGGCTGACACAGAAAGCAGCAACAATTATCAGTCAGAAGGCCGTCAGAGAAGAAGCAGCGGCAGCGACCAGTACGGTGGCTTCGAGGAATTTGATATCCCGAGTGATTTCTTCGGATATTGATAAAAGAATATAAGCATAAACAAAGGGCAGCCCTATGACTGCCCTTTGATTCTTTTAATTATTCGTCTGTAACGCTTCTTAACAAACTGCCAGCCACGGATAATAAATGCCCTGACCGGGAATGCATCACACCATATATGAACATACAGCTTGTACATAGGATCATCAACTGAGATCTTTTTGCCTTTTCTGACAACGCCTGTAAGCACGCCTATGATATGCCTGTCGGTAATGCCGTATTCCCTGCCCCAGCGGTTGTCACCGCAGATAACATAGTCATTCTTTCTGACTTCAAGGATACGGTGAAGAACATACTGGCCGCTGTCTCTTTTATAAAGCGGGACATCATACTTCTTAAGCCTGCCCTCCGGCTTTTTTTCTATAATAAGAAGCGTTTTGTTTTCAAGAATTAATGGAAACATACTGTCGCCCTTGTTGGTATAGATAAGCCTGCCGTTTTTTAAAAGCTCCTCCTCAAAGGATGATCTCAATGGATTCACCTCACAACGTGTAATAAAAAAAGCACGCTAAACTGCGTGCTTTGATGTGGTGCCGCTGACCGGACTTGAACCGGTACGGTATTTCTACCGAGGGATTTTAAGTCCCTTGCGTCTGCCAATTTCGCCACAGCGGCAAAAATCAGTATATATATTATACCTCTTTTTTTCACCAATGTCAAGAGTTTATTTGAATTTTTTCAGATAAACGAGAATTTAGGTAATTATATACAAAATGTAAAATTTCAAAAAACTATTGTGCTTGACCTACATCTGTGATATAATATATAAGTGATATGCCTGAAAATATCACCAATAGACTTTTTTGATAATTTGAACGGAGGATAAAAATGGTAAGAGCGATCGTAGGCGCCAACTGGGGCGACGAGGGCAAAGGTAAGATCACCGATATGATGGCACAGGAGTCGGATATCATCATCAGATTCCAGGGAGGTGCAAATGCAGGACACACAATTGTCAACAACTATGGTAAATTTGCACTTCACACACTTCCTTCCGGTGTTTTCTATGACCATACCACAAGCATTATAGGCAACGGCGTTGCACTTAATGTTCCTGTTCTTTTCGGTGAGATAAATGATATAACATCAAAGGGTGTTCCGATGCCTAAGATACTTATATCTGACAGGGCTCAGATGGTTATGCCCTACCACATTCTTTTTGACCAGTATGAGGAGGAAAGACTCGGCAAAGCGAGCTTCGGTTCAACAAAGTCGGGTATAGCTCCTTTCTATTCCGATAAATATGCAAAGATAGGCTTCCAGGTGCAGGAGCTCTTTGATGAAGAAGCACTTAAGGCTCACATCGCAAGAGTGGTCGTTCAGAAGAACGTTCTTTTAGAGCACCTCTACCACAAGCCAAAGCTCGATGAGCAGGAGATCTTTGATACCCTTATGCAGTACAAGGAAATGA
Organism: Ruminococcus sp. NK3A76; assembly: GCF_000686125.1. Lineage (NCBI taxonomy): Bacteria > Bacillati > Bacillota > Clostridia > Eubacteriales > Oscillospiraceae > Ruminococcus > Ruminococcus sp. NK3A76. The sequence continues at coordinate 1,243,225 of NZ_JMMA01000002.1, read as the reverse complement.
TCGAGCCTTATGTTTGCGACGTTTCCGCTTATCTTGCAGATGCTATAAAGGAAGGCAAGACTATCCTTCTTGAAGGTCAGCTCGGCACACTTAAGGATCCTGACCACGGCATCTATCCTATGGTAACTTCTTCTTCCACACTTGCTGCATACGGTGCAATAGGTGCAGGTATTCCGCCTTATGAGATCAAGCAGATAGTTACTGTTGTCAAGGCTTATTCATCAGCAGTCGGCGCAGGCGCATTTGTTTCCGAAATATTCGGCGAAGAAGCAGACGAGCTCAGAAGACGTGGCGGTGACGGCGGCGAGTACGGTGCTACAACAGGCAGACCGAGAAGAATGGGCTGGTTTGACTGCGTAGCTTCAAAGTACGGATGCAGACTCCAGGGCACAACTGATGTAGCATTCACAGTTTTAGACGTTCTCGGTTATCTTGACAAGATCCCCGTTTGCGTAGGCTATGAGATAGACGGCGAAGTAACAACTGACTTCCCCACAACTACAAGACTTGAAAAGGCTAAGCCTGTTCTTGAAGTGCTTGACGGCTGGAACAGCGACATCAGAGGCATCAAGAACTACGAAGACCTCCCCGAGAACTGCAAGAAGTACATAGAGTTCGTTGAAAAGCAGATAGGCTTCCCGATCACTATGGTATCCAACGGCCCTAAGAGAGAGGATATCATCTACAGAAAGAGCACACTTTCCAAGTAATATAACATATCGGCTGGGCTAAGTCCCGGCCGATTCTTTTTCGTTAATGCGTAAATATATCATATTGCGCCCGGAAATACAAGGTCATATTATTTGAAACGATTTATATTAATAAATTGTAAACTCTCAGAAATATGTATTGACATTTCCATTGAAATTTGCTATAATATAATAGCTGTGAGGACAGCGAATAAAAATGGATGGGCGATGCCATTACTCTGGGGTATAGCCAAGCGGTAAGGCAACGGACTTTGACTCCGTCATTTCGATGGTTCGAATCCATCTATCCCAACCATAACATCTTTATTGGGGTGTCGCCAAGTGGTAAGGCAACGGACTCTGACTCCGTCATTCCGAAGGTTCGAATCCTTCCACCCCAGCCAGAAACACCCCGTAGCTTATGCTATGGGGTTCATTCTTTTATTGCTTTCTTTTATTGCTCTTGATGTGATACGTCAGGAGCCTGCTTTTTTTATTAAGGCAACACCGCACAAAGATTGTGGTACAGATACGCAGTCAGATTTCCCAAATTTACCGCAGGAATACTAACGTATTTCAAGGTGAATTTGGGTGATATGACGGAAAATCTGCAAGTAGATGTGCCGCAAAGCTCTCAGGCGGTCTTTGTGCGGTGTTGCCTTAAACCCACAACTCCCCTATTCTGCGCCATTTGCGGCGATGCTACAAAGCGTTGCATGAATGATACGGATAAATTCTTGCGTTATCGGTCAGGGTGTGCTATGATGAAGACATAGCAAGGGGAACACCCCGGAATAAAAGGAGGAATCATTATGACACTCGGAGAAAAGATCAAGGACGCAAGAAAAAATGCAGGGCTGACCCAGGAACAGCTCGCAAATAAGCTGGTCATATCAAGGCAGGCTGTCACAAAATGGGAGTCAGACAAGGGGCTGCCGGATATACAAAACCTCAAAGCACTGTCGGAGCTTTTGAATGTGTCTGTCGATTATCTGCTCGATGACGGGCAGTCAGCAGTCAAGACAGTGCTGCGTGAAAAGATAGACCTGAGCATCTACGGTGAAAAGAAGCTGAATGATACTCGCAGGGAGCGGCTGATAAAGGATAAATACCCACAGGCAGAAATATTCAGCCTGCTCGCCGACAAGCAGACCAAAAAAGACCACATTATAGACAATATCATAGGCTTTGGAACAGGTGCGTCCTTTGGGCTGCCGAAGCTGATAAAGCAGCTTGATGATATTGACAACCAGTATTTCCTTGTGAAAGACGCAGACAAGCAGATCCTTGTGCTTGTTACAAGTGAGTTTTTAGAGAGCAGAGAGCTTTCCGAAAAGATCGAGGGCAAAAAGTTCTCTGTCGGCGAGATAAAGTTTAAGATATTCGGCTCTGCGAAAAAAACTCTGTAAATTCAAAAACTGTGATAAAAACGTTAAGTTGTGAGCGGCTTGAAAATAGCCGCTCCAATTTTTTTACAGTATACAATAGATACTGTAATTTGTCAAGGTTCTTTGGATATCAGCCGATCCTGTCGGGGTACATGATCTCAAGCTCGCCCAGGACTTTGCCCCAGTTTCGCAGCGGCATGGTCCATTTCTTAGCTATCTCATGCGTCGCCAGATACAGAGCCTTCAGGAGCGCTGTATCGCTCGGAAATACACTTCTCTGCTTGTTCAGACGGCGATAGCCGCTGTTCAGGCTCTCGATGGCATTTGTGGTGTAAATGACCTTCCTGACGTCGGAGGAGAACTTAAAAATCGGCGATATTACGTCCCAGTTCTTGTACCAGCTCTTCATAGCGTTAGGATAATCGTCCTCCCATTTTTCAGTAACACGATCGAGAGCTTCAAGAGCAGCATCCTCGGAAGGTGCATGATAGATCGTTTTCAGGTCGTTTGCGAACTCTTTTTTGTTCTTCTCTCCGACATATTTCAACGTATTTCTTACCTGATGAACTATGCAGCGCTGAAGCTCAGTTTGCGGAAAAGCTGCTGATACAGCTTCTTTCATGCCTGTAAGTCCGTCTGCGCAGATGACGAGAATATCCTTAACTCCGCGATTTTTCAACTCGTTCAGAACGCCGAGCCAGTACTTGGCGCTCTCGTTTTCGCCGATATGTATTGAAAGAACTTCCTTGTGACCTGTCATGCTGACAGCTAGGATCACATACGCGGCAAGCTTCCTGATCTGTCCGTTATCACGCACTGAGAAGTGTACTGCATCGATGAATACTATCGGATATACTTCGTCCAATGGACGTTTCTGCCAGTCCTCTATCTGCGGTAGAAGGCGGTCTGTGATATCTGATACCATACCGTCGCTGACTTCAAATCCGTAGATATCTTCGATAGTTTCGCTTATCTGGCGTGTGGTCATTCCTTTGGCATACAGAGCAATTATCTTCTGCTCAATGCCTGAGATGTCCTTCTGACGCTTCTTTACGACCTTTGGCTCAAAACTGCCGTCGCGATCCTGCGGCACTTCAATTTCAGTTTCTCCGAAGCTTCCGCGTATCTTCTTGGTTTTCTTACCATTACGAGAGTCAGGATTGTCGGAACGTTCATATTCCTGATATCCAAGATGCTCGTCCATTTCGGATTCAAGCATTTCCTGGATTGTTCCTCCGAGAAGGTCTTTCAGGGCATCCTCAATATCCTTAGCCGACTTGATGTCGTATTCCTCAAGCAGCATTCCTATTATGTTCTTCTTGCCCTCGCTCATCGGTTCTCTTTTTCTTCTTGCCATAAAAAATCAGCCTCCTGTGATATTAATTCTATTTTATCACAGTTTGCTGACTTTTTACAGACTTTTTTTCAGAGGCTCAGATATTCAGGAAAGTATAAGAAAAAGGCGGGTATCCCCCGCCTTTTTTTATCACAGCTTTCCGCTGACAGGAGTATACATAACTACCTCACCGCTTGAAAGCGACTTTTTTACATCAATAATACGCTGGTTCTCAGAGCCACGAAATTGCAGCATGATGTTCTTCTTTGCAAGCACGAACTCACCGTCCACTAAAACATCTATCATACTAAGCAGTTCATCAGTCACCTCGCACCTTGCTCGGCTTGGAGAGAGCAGCTCTTTATCAAACAGATATCCTGTGTAGCACCAGATAGTCTTCTGAGAATTCCTTTCCCTGACTCTTTTGAGCAAAGGCAGGAGCGCACGCTGGTTATCGGGCTCCATAGGCTCGCCGCCGAGAAGCGTAAGACCCTTTATATAAGGCGGAGAAAGCATTTCTAATATACTGTCGATAGTTTCATTGGTAAACTCCTGCCCGTAGCCAAAATCCCATGTCATAGGATTAAAGCAGCCTTCACAGTGGTGCGTGCAGCCCGAAACGAACAGGCTTACCCTTACACCCTCGCCGTTTGCGATATCATTATTCTTGATCTCAGCGTAGTTCATATATGCCCCTCCCGTTATTCATTATAACTATATTATAGCACATTAAAACTGATTTGTCATCATATTTTTGAAAAAAACATGGAAAAAGCCACAGCCTTTCCATTTTAAGGAAATGCTATGGCTTGTTTTACAGCTTGGATTATCTCCTCTGAGCCTGCTGTGAGCTGTTTGCGGTGTCAGTATTGCCGCCGGAGGTGGTGTTATCGTTGCTGTTATTCTGGCAGCAGCAGCCGTTCGGGCTGATAGGTCTTGGGAAAAACTCATTCGTCGGGAACTGCAACGCCTCAAAAAGCTCGCACGGCGTATCGGTGTTGGTAGAGCACTCCTTGCCCGGCATACAATAGTCATACGACGGAATGAGTATAGGCACAGGGCGTGATAGCTGAACTATGGCGAATATACCAATAGTTATCAGAACGTCCTGCTCACCCTCCTGCGTTGTATCAGGCACGAGCTTAGCATCAAGGCACATAGGCGATGCAACGTTGACAGATGCCACAGGCATAGCGCCGCAGTCGCAGTTGCAGGCACAGCCGCTTGTTGTTGAAGAAGCTACTGCCGCTGCCGGCTCGTTCGATACAAAGCGCTGTGTGCTGCCCTCGCTGCCGTAGAGTATCACCTTTTTGCTGAAGGTAGATGTGCCGTATATAGTGTCCGGAAGCGGTGCATCGGCGGTGTATGCATCTATCTCAGCCCTGAATGAATAGGTGATATCGACCGTATAGAAGCCCTTATTAAACGGCACAGGGTCGATCGTGAATGTAACACCTGTTATAGTGATATCCTTTGACTTGATGTAATCTGCGGCATTTACTGTCGCCTGATCCTCCGTGGAGAATACAAACTGAAGGTCTTCAAGACAATCCTGTGCCGAGCACGAGTCAAAAACTCTCATAGCATCAACACACACTGCTTCGGAGAACTGCCTGTTGGTGGTGTTTTCTAACATAGGTTTACCCTCCTGATAATAAAAATAGAGAAGTATTTTTCTTACTTCTCTAAATTATATTCATTTGGGTTTAATTGTGTGCATTTATCAGTCGGTTATCTTTTTTACTGTCCTGTTAGGATAGAAAAAGCCAAAGCCGATAGCAAAAGACATAGCACTAAGTATAAGAAGATCTCTGTCATATCTGACAGACGGCACCTGTTTAAGACAGATTACTTCGATCGACTTTGAATCAGCTTCATTATATTTGCTTGATTTGATTCGCTCTGATGTCTTGTACTCCTTGCCGTCAACAGTATAGCTGTAAACAAGACTATAATTATTCTTATTTGCCTTTATATCTGTAAGCTCTGCGTCTGTGCGCATACCGAATATCAGCAGGAAAACACAAAACAGCATCGCAGTGCCGCTTATCGCCATAACAACGATACCGAGCTTTTTAAAGCTGAAATTACCCTTTCCTCTCATATCAGGTGTTCTTATCGACCGTCTTGAACTGCTTTAAGTTGCCTATCTTTTCATTGCGCTCGTCAAGCACCTTCTCAACGTCAGCCCAGTCAAGACCCTGATTAACAGCAAGCACCATAACGTGATAAAGCAGATCGTTTATCTCGTTTTTGAGCTCGTCGTTATCACTATTCTTTGCTGCGATAATAGTCTCGGAAGCCTCCTCGCCTATCTTCTTGCAGATCTTATCAACACCCTGGCTGTAGAGATAGCAGGTGTAGCTCTTTTCGGGAGCCTCGCCCTTGTCGAACTGTTCCTTTCTTGCCTTTAATACCTCAAATATTTCCTGATAAACTGTCATTTATTCTTCCTCCTCATTATACATTTCATTAAAAAAGCAGCTGTAAGCACCTGTATGGCAGGCAACTCCTGTCTGTCTGACATTTACAAGCAGCGTATCATCATCGCAGTCCGAGTAAATTGATATCACCTTTTGCAGATGACCACTCGTTGCACCCTTGTTCCAGTATTCCTGCCTTGACCTGCTCCAGAACCAGGTGTAGCCAGTCTCAAGTGTTTTTTTCAGGCTCTCCTTGTTCATATAGGCAAGCATCAGCACGGTCTTTGTATCGACCTCATAGCATATCGCAGGGATAAGCTCGCCCTTTGCAAAGTATTTGTCAAGATCATTCAGATCAACTTTTATCTTACTCATAATTACTCCTTTACTCATCAACAACAGCGACCTGATAATCGTCCTCATAGATTATCCTGCCGACATGATCGGTAAATACAATATCATAAGGCACATTATACTTATCAAGCAGCGACATAAGGATCTCCGCTTTCTCACGCATATCATCATACTTTTCAGTCTTGAAATAAGTTACAGCGCCCTGAGGGTTCTCATTATCCTTGCCGTAAAAAGGCGGCTCAGGCAGATGCTGCTTGAACCATTCTTCTGTTTTATCATAAAGCTCACAGTCTTCCTGCGAGTATACACCGTCTCTGACCCTTCGCCAGTTAAGTATAAAGACACCGACAGGCTTGCCGGTCCTGTAAGCAAGTTCACGGCCTTGTATACGCATATATTTTTTCATAGTATCAAACCTTTACGTCCAAAGACTTGTTATGCACATAGGCAATGATTTATCCTCTATCTTAAAGCCGCACTTCTCGTAAAAATGCGTTTCGTCCTTATAAGCCACAAGCACGATGCGCAGATAGTCTTTATACTTTTCCTTGACCATATCGACAAGCGTTCTGCCTATCGTCTGCCCGTGATATTCAGGGTCAACAAGAAGATAATGCACATATGCAGTCATAACTCCATCATCAAGAGCACATATCATACCTATGAGCTTATCGCCGTCCCACGCTGAAAACACCGTATCGTAATTCTTCATAGCCGTGACGAGCTTATCAGGAAAATGCCCTGATGACCATTCGACAGACAGAAACAGCCTTTCAAGCTCCTTGGCCGAAAAATCATGTATATCCTTGTATTCAACAGCCATTATTCTTCCTCTTTGTCTGTAGCCTTGTCATCATCACTATTAGTGCTCCTGGATTTTTTCTTTCGATTTAAAGCATCTATCGCCGCACCAATGCACAGCCCGATACCTAAGCCCATTGCAGTAAACAGAGCCATGTCTTCTCTCATGATACCTATCATCGAACCGACAGACAGGCCTAAGCACATACCAAGTATCAAGCCGTTATTGCTTTCATTTTCGTCGGTGTTTTCCTTATCGGTTTCCTCCGGCTTCTCTACAAGCTCGTTTTTCTCATCATTCATAGTATTACCTCACGATTATACCCTTGCTACGGCAGTCGTCCTTGACCTGCTGCACAGTAAGCTCTCTGAAATGGAAAAGCGAAGCCGCAAGTGCAGCAGAGCAATCGGTCTTTAAGAAAGCATCAGCAAAATCTCCGAGCTTGCCTGCACCGCCTGAGGCAATAACAGGTATCTTGACCGCATCGACAACGGCTTTGAGCATATCTATATCAAACCCGCCACGCACACCGTCAGTGTCGATAGAATTAAGGCATATCTCGCCGGCACCGAGCTGTTCGCACTCCTTGACCCAATCGATAAGGTCACGCTTCATATCAATTCTTCCGCCGTTGATGAAAACTGTCCATTTTTTATCCCCGATAGCCTTTGCATCTACGCCAACGCATATACACTGACTGCCGAAAATATCAGCGCCCTCTTTGATAAGCTGAGGGTTCTGCACAGCCTGCGAATTGACCGACACCTTATCAGCACCGGCACGCAGAGTTTCTCTTATATCATCAACAGTTTTGATACCGCCGCCGACAGTGAGGGGTACGAAGACTTTCTTTGCAGTTTCTCTGACAACATCGAGCATAACACCCCTGCCCTCGTGAGAAGCTGTGATATCATAGAATACTATCTCGTCAGCGCCCTGAAGATTATACTCATAAGCGCACTCAACAGGGTCTCCGACCTCTTTTATTCCTTCAAAATTAACACCCTTTACCACCTTGCCGTCTCTTACATCAAGGCATGGGATTATTCTTTTAGCAAGCATTGTGTTACTCCTTTATTTCTTCTTCAAAACAGCAAATGCTGCAAAGTGCTTTATATCAAATTCCTCGGGATAATGAGAGAGCATTTCAAGGTGCTCCTTCTCCCAAGCAGCCTTCTGCTCCTCGGTAAGTGATGATGCACCGATGCCTCTGCACGCTTTTATCCTTCCGTTCCAGCTTTCACGGGTAAAACGAACAGGCAGCCTGTATTCACCAGTGCGCTCTATTTCAAAATACTTGCCATATTCCTCAGGCACAGCAAGTGAATGGAAAGTCTCATTGCAGCCGCTCCAGCCTGGGTTGTATTTCAGCACAAGGTCCTCTGTCTTTCTTGCTATCTCGTCTTCAAAGGGCAGCCAGTTCATAAGCAGCAAAAGCACTCTGCCGCCGTCCTTTAACAGCCTTGCAAAAAGCGGTGCAGTCTTCTCATGCAGAAAGTACCAATAGCACTGGCAGGCTGTTATCACATCAAAGCTGCCGTCAGCAAACTTAAGCTCCTCAGCAGGAGACACAGCATAGTCTATGTCCATACCAAGTGCTTCTGAAAGCTGCTTTGCCTGTGATATCTGGCCGTCGCTGATATCCGTTCCCGTCCATTTTGCGCCGAATCTGTACATATTCCTCGGCAGCACACCTGTGCCTGTGCCGATATCAAGCACGCTCTGGCCTGAAATGCACAAGCCCATATCAGCTATGCGCTGATAGAATTCATCAGGATAAATATCCCTGTATCTTGCATAATCGGCGGAGGCTCTGCCCCAGTCAAAGGCAGCACCGCCGTCGATGTTGTTTCTTGTTATTTCCATATTATCACCTTGATAATGATGCGAAGTTTTCAAGTATCTTCAGTCCGGTCTTACCGCTCTTTTCCGGGTGGAACTGGCATCCGTAAACAAATTTTCCGTCAGATACGACAGCCGGCACCTTTGAGCCGTAAGTGCTGTAAGCATAAAGATCCTTGTCATCTAAAAACGCCTTGTATGAGTGAACAAAATACACATACTCATTATCAGTCAGCCCGTCAAAGAGCTTGCAGTTGTGATTATATTCGAGCTTGTTCCAGCCCATATGCGGTATAACAAGCCCGGGCTCATTCATCTTATCAACATAGCCGCCGATAAGCGAAAGACCCTTACACTCCTCAAACTCGTAGCTCTTTTCAAAGAGCAGCTGCATTCCAAGGCATATGCCGAGAAAAGGCTTTTCCTTTGCCTGTACCTTTATTGTATCTGTAAGGCCGCTAACTCTTAGCATATTCATTGCCCAAGGAAAAGCGCCGACACCTGGAAGTATGAGTGCATCTGCCTTTTCAAGGTCTTCCTTTTTATCGGTGAGTTTATTCTCAAAGCCGAGATAATCAAGTGCATTCTTTACTGAAAATATATTTCCTGCACCATAGTCGATTATTGCTATCATTTACAGAACTCCTTTTGTTGAAAGCACTCCTCCGCCAGTCTGGCTGACAGCTGCCTTAAGCGCATGAGCGAGTGCCTTGAACATTCCCTCAATTATGTGGTGATCGTTTTTACCGTATTCCTCACGGATATGCAGTGTAATCCCAGCATTAAAAGCAAAAGCACGGAAGAACTCCTCAGCAAGGCAGGTATCAAACTCCCCTACCATTTCATTTGTAAGCTGTGCATTGTACACAAGGAAAGGTCTGCCGCTTATATCGAGCGAGCAGAAGCAAAGTGCTTCGTCCATAGGGATAAAAAACGAGCCGTAACGGGCAATACCTGCTTTATCACCTATAGCCTTTGCAAAAGCCTGACCGAGAGCAATGCCTGTGTCTTCTACACTGTGATGAGCATCGACTTCAAGATCGCCCTTGACAGTCACATCAAGGTCAAACCCTGCGTGTACGCCGAGTGCTGTGAGCATATGGTCAAAAAAGCCTATGCCTGTATTGATATTCACCTTACCTGAGCCGTCAAGATCAAGGCGTATATTGATATCTGTTTCTTTAGTTGTGCGTGTTATTTCACCTGTTCTCATATTAATCACCTATATTGTCATTTCCACGGGCGTTTGTCATCGAGCCAGCCCTTATTGCGCCAGTATTCCATATCAAGCTCATTCCAGCCGTTTTTTTGCATCATACGCATGATGCCAAACATAAACCTGGTCTTAAAGCCCGGTTTGACTTTGCCGACTCTTGCTTTGATGCTGCCGGCTATAGCCGTGGTCTTGCTATCTATCTTTGCACGTTTTTTGTCGCTGACACTATCCCAGCTGGTCGCTGCCACGGCAACGCCAAGCGTGTATACCTTTGCACAGCCCCAGTAAAATGCACTGTCTGCCATGTCCTTGTTCGTGCTTTTCATTCCTGCGCCTGCGGCAGTAGAGATGCACACAGCCTGCTTGGAAAACATCTTCTCATCAGGGCGATGCGGCATCCAGCGGTAGCCGTAGTGGTCGAGCAAAGCTTTCATAGCACCTGTTGCATGATATACATAAACAGGGCTTGCAAGTATCAGAACATCCGCATCGTCAATAGCCTTAGTTATCGGATCAAGCCGTTTTAGATGCGGACAATAATTCTCGCCTTTTGTAAAACAGTTTGTGCAGCCCAGACACAGTTCACCAAAATCACGGGGAAGAAAGAATTCCGTGAGCTCACCGCCGAGCTTGTTTGCAAGCTGCCTTGCGATATTACAGGTCGAGCCCTCATGGCTCTGACCGTGGATAATAACAGTTTTCATAAAACCTCATTAAGTATTACTCAAATCTTACCTTGATAGCATTAGCGTGAGCAGTAAGACCCTCTCTCTCAGCAACAAGTACGATATCGTCCTTAGCGTTTCTGAGTGCGTCTTCTGTGTAGTAGATAAAGCTCGAACGCTTCTCAAAGCTGTTTACACCAAGAGGCGAGAAGAACCTTGCAGTGCCACTCGTAGGAAGAACGTGGTTGGGGCCTGCATAGTAGTCACCAAGAGGCTCGGAAGCATACTGGCCTAAGAATACAGAGCCTGCATTGTCAAGCCTGCCAACATATTCCATAGGATTCTCGAAAAGCACTTCAAGGTGCTCGGGAGCACACTTGTTAGCCATTTCAACAGCCTCGTCCTTATTACTGCATATCATTATAGCGCCGTAGTTTTCAAGAGACTCTCTGATTATATCTCTTCTGTCAAGGTATTCAAGCTGTCTTTCAAACTCAGCATTCACCTTGTCTGCAAGCTCCTCGCAGGTAGTAACGAGAATTGCAGAGGCAAGTCTGTCGTGCTCCGCCTGAGACATAAGGTCAGCAGCAACGAACTTCGGGTCAGCTGTTTCGTCAGCAAGAACAAGCACCTCGCTCGGGCCTGCAACCATGTCGATATCTACAGTGCCGTAAAGCAGTTTCTTTGCAGTTGCAACAAATATATTGCCGGGGCCGACTATCTTGTCAACCTTGGGTATCTGCTCTGTGCCGTAAGCCAAAGCTGCGATCGCCTGTGCGCCGCCTGCCATGAATATCCTGTCAACGCCGCAAAGTGCAGCTGCAACAAGTATATCCTTATTGGGTGTGCCGTCCTTAAGAGGCGGTGTTACCATGATTATCTCGCCAACGCCTGCGATCTTTGCAGGGATAGCGTTCATAAGAACTGATGAAGGATATGCAGCTGTACCGCCTGGAACATAAAGGCCAACTCTGTGTAAGCCCCTTACCCTCTGGCCGAGGATTATACCGCCCTGCTGAGGGTCAATAAAGCTCTGTGACTTCTGGCGCTGGTGAAAAGCTGTGATATTCTCAACGCAATTTAAGAGCGCATCAACATAATCCTGATCTGCCTCTGTGAGCGCATCGTTTATTACCTCTCTGGGTACTTCATAATACTGCGGCAGCTTGCCGTCAAATTTGAGGGTATACTCATTGACAGCCTTGTCACCGTTTTCCTTTACATTATCAATTATATCAGTAACAGTCGCTGTGACCTTCTTGTCAGTCTCACCCGAGCGCTTTTCAAGCGTCTTGAAAAACTGAACATCATCAACGCCATTAACATATATCTTCTTTACAAGTGCCATTAATATCAGTCCTTTTTCAAATTCTTATCTATCAGCTCAACGAGCTCCTCTATCTCCTGCTGTCTGAGCTTCATGCTTACCATATTTACGATAAGTCTTGCAGAGATAGGGCAAATATCCTCTATTACTTCAAGGCCGTTTTCCTTAAGAGTAGTGCCGGTCTCTACAATATCTACTATACCATCAGAGAGTTCAAGAAGCGGTGCGAGCTCGACAGAGCCTTCTATCTTAACTATCTCAACGTCCATACCCTTGCTCTCAAAATGGTTTCTTGTAATGTTCGGGTACTTTGTAGCGATAGTCTTTACGCCGTAGCCGCCGTAAAACTTCTCGCCCTTTTTGGCAGCAAGAGCAAATTTGCATCTGCCGAAGCCAAGGTCTGCAAGCTCAAAGAACTTGCCCTGCATCTCCATTATAGTATCCTTGCCGACAACGCCCATATCACATACACCATGCTCAACATATGTGATAACATCGTTTGCCTTAGCAAGCACGACCTCTATCCTGCCGCCGTCAACCGGCAGAATGAGCTTTCTGCCCTTTTCTCTTACGGCTGTGCAGTCAAATCCTATCTTTTCAAAAAGACCTATCGTGTCCTTTTCAAGTCTGCCCTTGGTAAGGGCTATCCTAAGCGGTTTATTCATCATGATTCCTGCCTTATACGTTTATTTCTTTGATTTCCTTGCCTACAGTTATGAGCTTGGCAATGCCCTTGCTCCTGGCATATTCAGCCGATTCCTCAACTGTGTCGAAAAGAGAATTTTCAACAGTCATGCCCTGCTCTGTGAGCTTTTTGGCATAAGCTATAGCTTCAACGACATAGCCCTTCTCACCGTAAACAACTGCATCAGCTGTCTTAAGCTCAAATTCTTCTCCTATCTTGGTAAGATGTCGTGCAACAGCATCAACATTAACGCCAAAGCCAACAGCCGGGCAGTCGAAACCGAACTCGCTCATCAGCTTATCATATCTGCCGCCGTTGAGCACATATTTGCCAACCTCGGACAGATAGCCCTTGAACACGATACCGGTATAATAATCAGTATGGCTTACGATACCAAGGTCAACGGATATCTTGCCCTCATAGCCAAGGCTTGAAAGACGCTCATACTCCTCCTTAGTCTCATCAAGGATAGCAGTTATCTTATCATCTGTATAAATGCTTGCAGCCTTTTCAAACACCTCAGCACCGCCGAAGAGTCTCGGCAGCTGTTTGAGCGCTCTTGTAACGTCATTATCGCCGAAGGTCATCAGCAGGTCATTAAGGGCTGGGTAGTTCTTTGTTGAGATGAGCATTCTTATCTCTTCCCTGACATCATCATCAGCGCCGAGCTTTGCTACGAGCTCTTTGAAATAGCCTATATGACCAAGCTCAAGCCTGAAATTATCCTTATCGAACATAGCAAGTGCTTCAACTGCTGTACAAAGCACCTCATAATCAGCACGCTTGCTGTTTTTGCCGCCTATAAGCTCGATGCCAGCCTGAACCGTCTCATCAGAACGCCCCTTAAGCAGAGCGCTGTTTTCATATATCCTCTGATTATAGTAAAGGCGAAGCGGCAGCTTTGCATCTTTGAGCCTTGTTGCAACGAGCCTTGCTATCGGTATCGTCGAGTCAGGACGCATAACGATTATCCTGCCCTTTGAGTCGAAAGTTTTATAAAGATTCTCTGTTCTGAAATTTCTTGTACTTCCGGAAAAAACATCATAGAATTCAAGTCCCGGAGTTACGACCTCGCTGTAGCCAAAATGCGAGAAAAGACATTTCAGATTCTTCTCAACGCTTCTTCTTGCAAGGCATTCTTCAAACAAAAGATCTCTTGTCCCCTCTGGGGTTATAAGGTCATATCTTTTCATCATTTATCTCCATTTCGCTTTATTGTAGTAAAGTATTAGCATAGTAATATATTATCACAAGACAACACATTTGTCAAGACGCAATTTTAGACAAACTATACTAATACCCCACCGATATTTTGTTATATATGCCCTTATCAGAACAGGGTCATCTGGTTTTCAAGCGGCATATCACCAAAAGCGCCGTTCTCTACGAGTGTATCTATAACTGCACTCGAAACACCGCTTTGCAGTCTGAATTCCTCGACAGAGATAAAGTCTCCGCCCTGTGCCTTTTCATAAAGGCTCTCGGCAGCGGCACCGCCCACTCCCTTTATCGAGCAGAAAGGCAGTCTTATCTTTCCGTCCTCTATCTGGTATATCTTAGAATGCGACTTATGTATATTTACAGGTAGGAACTCATACCCACGGGAAAGCATCTCGTTGATAAGCATCAGCGTTTCAAGAACGCCGTCGTCCTTGGCTGTCTTTTCCTCCTTGGGCTTGTTTCTTATCTCTTCCATTTTGTTTCTTACCTGGTATACGCCCTTAACGGCTGTCTCGGCATCAAAGTCCTCACCTCTTACAGTAAACACAGATGCGTAGAATACCAGCGGTTTATGCACCTTGAACCAGCAAAGCCTGATAGCTGCCGTAACATAAGCAGCAGCGTGTGCCTTCGGGAACATATACTTGATCTTAAGGCAGCTCTCGATATACCACTCGGGTACATTGTGGTCTCTCATATTCTGCTTCATTTCCTCGGTCAGCAGCTTTGGCGCCTTGCCCTTACGGGTTATCTCCATTATCTTGAATGACAGCTTGGGCTCAACACCATGATATATAAGGTATGTCATGATGCTGTCACGGGTACCGATAACATTTGAAATGTCACAGATGCCGTTTGCTATAAGCTCCTGCGCATTGCCGAGCCATACATCAGTTCCGTGCGAAAGGCCGGATATCTGCAGCAGATCTGAGAAATTCTTCGGGCGTGATTCAAGAAGCATTCCTCTTACGAAAGGCGTGCCCATTTCCGGGATACCAAGCGTTCCTGTCTGGCAGAAGATGTCCTCCTGTGTAACGCCGAGAGACTCAGGAGAAGTAAAGAGCGAATACACCTTCGGGTCAGACATAGGCACCTTGGTTATATCCATATCGGAAAATTTTTCAAGATACTTATATATTGTAGGAACATCATGCCCCAGCTCATCGAGCTTAAGGATAGTATCATGCAGCGAATGGAAGTCAAAGTGTGTTGTAACTATATCTGAATCAGCTTTTTCTGCCGGGTGCTGTACAGGGGTAAAGTCATAAACCTCATAATCGCTCGGTATAACAACCATGCCGCCCGGGTGCTGGCCTGTTGTACGCTTGACGTTCAGGCAGCCGTTTATCATTCTCTGAACCTCGGCCTTGTGAACTGAAATGTGCCTTTCTTCAAGGTAGTTCTTTACATAGCCGAACGCAGTCTTATCAGCAACACCTGCGATAGTTCCTGCCTTGAAAACGTGATCCTGACCGAAAAGCTCCTCGGTGTATTTATGAGCTTTTGACTGATAATCACCCGAGAAATTAAGGTCGATATCCGGCGCTTTATCACCGTCAAAGCCAAGGAATGTCTCGAATGGGATATCATGGCCGTCACGCTGCATATCCTCGCCGCACTTAGGGCAGGCTTTAGGCGGAAGGTCAAAGCCCGATCCTACCGAACCGTCGTCTATAAACTCGCTGTATCTGCACTTAGGGCAGACATAATGCGGCTGGAGGGGGTTTACCTCCGAGATACCCGACATAGACGCAACGAAGGAAGACCCGACCGAGCCACGGGAGCCCACCTGATAGCCGTTGTCATTAGAGTTTTTAACGAGCTTCTGGGATATCATATAGAGCACAGCGAAACCGTGCTTGATAATAGAATCAAGCTCACGTTTGAGCCTTTTGAATACTATTTCGGGGATATGCCCCTCAAAATACTTTGATACATCAACGTCCTCGCCCTCGGGTATCTCAATACTCTCAGGCTCGCAGTCACCGTATATCGAGCAGCATCTTCTCCAGCAGATGACCTGGAGCTCTCTTACCGCACCCTCGATAAACGGGGTGTATGTACCGTTCGGGAATGCCTTTACATCAGGGTCTATCATATCAGCGATGAGGTTTGTATTAGTTACAACGACCTCAAATGCCTTTTCCTTACCGAGATACTCAAAGTCAGAGAGCATCTCATCAGTTGTTTTAAGATAAAGCGGCGGCTGATTGTCGCAGTCAGAATACTTTGCAGACTGCAATATCGCTCTGAATATCGCATCGCCCTTGTCCATGAAATGCACATCGCCTGTTGCACAGACAGGTATGCCAAGCTCCTCGCCGAGCCTGATTATCGTTCTGTTGAAATCATGCAGCTGCTCAACATTGGAAACGTCTCCCTTTCTGAGCATGAACATATTGTTCCCGTCAGGCTGTATTTCAAGGTAATCGTAATAGCTTGCTATCTTGCAGAGCTCTGCCCATGGTCTTCCTGCATATACAGCTCTGAAAAGCTCGCCGGCCTCGCAGGCGCTTCCGACGATAAGGCCTTCTCTGTGCTTTGAAAGCTCAGACTTGGGAATCCTCGGGTTGCCCTTGAAATACTTAAGGTTAGACATCGAAATGAGCTTGTACAGATTTTTAAGGCCTGTATTGTTCTTTACAAGAATTATCTGGTGGAAGCTGTTTTTGATAGAGTTCGGGTCTTCTATCTTAAGCAGTGTGTTCAGTCTGTCGCAGGTGAGAGTTTCATCAGGGTTCTCTGCAATAAGACGCTCGCAGAGCTTTCTGAATATCCTGCCGAGAACATCTGCATCGTCGCAGGCTCTGTGGTGGTTGAAATCACCTACCTGAAGATGCTTTGCAACTGTATCGAGCTTATGTCTTGAAAGCTCAGGCAGCATACATCTTGACATAGGGAGTGTATCTATAGCCGAGAACTCAAAATCCACATTGTTTCTATCAGCACAGGTGCTTATAAAGCCGGTATCAAAGTCGGCATTGTGTGCTACGAGCACAGGCTTTTCACCGCAGAATGCCATAAATCTTTCAAGTGCTTCCTTTTCCTTGTCAGCGCCCTGCACCATTTCATTTGATATACCTGTCAGCTTTGTGATAAACGGTGTTATCTCACGCTCAGGGTCTACAAAAATGTTAAATGTATCGACTACTTCAAGGTTATTGAGCTTTACTGCACCTATCTCGATTATCCTTTCAGTTGTCGCAGAAGTACCTGTCGTTTCAAGGTCAAAGACTATTATCTCGTCAGTCAGCTTCCTGCTGTCGCTGCCTTTCATTATCTCTATCTCATCATTTATCTGATAGGCTTCGATGCCGTAGATAGTCTTGAAGTTGCCGTCGTTCTTTCTTATATCGGCAGTTGCATTCATAGCATCAGGATAACCCTGAACGACACCGTGGTCGGTTATAGCTATCGCCTTGTGACCCCATTCAAAAGCACGGTTAACGAGCTTGTCCGCAGGGGTAAGTGCGTCCATGCTGGACATATTGGTGTGGCAGTGAAGCTCAACACGCTTATGTTCGGCATTGTCCTTTTTCTTTATCCTTTTAACGACCATAATGTTCTCAGCCATAAGATTTAACGAATGGTCGAAATCATCCTGCTCGATATTGCCGTTAGCGATTATCGTCTTGCCCTTTTTGAGTTCTTCAAGAGCTGCTTCAAGCTGAGCTCTTGTGTATCTGACATACTTGCCCTTTTTCACAGAGCCTATGAGCTTTATCGAAAAAGAACCTGTATAGTCAGTAAACATAATAGTAGCTATAAGCATACCTGTTTTGGTATCCTTAGTCTCAACGCTGAATATATCGCCCCATACGGTTATGTTCTGAGCCGGTTCAAGAGGTAGCTCCTTCATTGGAGTAACTACTGAATCAGAAGAAACAGGCGCACCCTTTACAACAAGTGCATTCTCAGCAAGCAGCGAGAGCCTTGTAAAATCAGCATTATATGTTCTGTATGTTATCTCAGCGCCGTTTGCTGCCGGTGCGGAGGTCTGCTTGTTTTCCTTGGGCTTTTTCTCAGCATCATTGGTATAAAGCGGCGCATTTGAAGAAGAAGCA
This sequence comes from Ruminococcus sp. NK3A76, assembly GCF_000686125.1. Lineage (NCBI taxonomy): Bacteria > Bacillati > Bacillota > Clostridia > Eubacteriales > Oscillospiraceae > Ruminococcus > Ruminococcus sp. NK3A76. Next base: position 1,225,213 of record NZ_JMMA01000002.1, on the reverse strand, counting down.
TCGCTTACCATCTGGATATGGCGTGAATCATGCTCATCATCATCAAGCTCGAGAACTCCGTCAAATCCTACCTCTATCTTTCTGCCGAAAAGCTCATAGATAAGTTCAGGGAGCACTTTTTCTATTCCGTGCTCCTTTAATATCCTGAGGCCGCCTATCCTGAGCGACACCTTTAGTTTATCCCCTTCAAGCTCACACTCGCAGCCATCAAAAAAGCCGTTGACAAACGGGAACTTTGACCTGAGATGCCCGAAAACGAGCGGCATTACCTCAGCTGTAAGCATATCCGGTGTAAAGCGTGGGTGCAGAGTCAGGCTTTTAAGACGCAGAGCATCTGCCAGCCTGTATTCAAACATATCCTTATTATCGGCACTGATAACGCTGCCAAAAGCAGCCGTCACCTCAAGCCTGTTGTCATGCTCGTGATATACGAGCCTTAATATCCTTCCGTCCTCGATCTCCTTGGGGATCATATCATCAAATCTGCCAAAGAGGTCAATAAGTCTTTTATCAGGCATAGCAGTTTCCTTGCGGAAGCCCTCCTTACTTACATTTTCTCTATCTCACTGAGCAAAGCTGACAGAGCCTCGCTCTCATCAACCTTTGCAAGTTTCTTTCCGTTTTTGAATAATACAGCACAGCCGTCTCCGCCTGCAATGCCTATATCAGCTTCGCCGGCCTCGCCTATGCCGTTTACAACGCAGCCCATAACAGCTACTGTCAGGTCTTTGTTTATGTCCTTTGTCGCTTGCTCGACCTTTTTTGCAAGAGACACAAGGTCTATCCTCGTTCTGCCGCAGGTCGGGCAGGAAACTATCTTTATCCCCTCGCCCCTGCCGATAGCTTTGAGTATATCCTTTGCGGCATATATCTCCTTTACCGGGTCATCAGTAAGCGATACTCTTATCGTCTCGCCTATGCCGTCGCAGAGCAGCGAACCGATACCGACAGATGACTTTATAAGCCCCATTCTCTCAGTCCCCGCCTCTGTAACGCCAAGATGCAGCGGATAATCACACTGCTGACTAAGCAGCCTGTATGCTGATATCATAGTAGGTACATCAGATGATTTTATCGAGATAACTATATCCTCAAAGTCACATTCTTCAAGTATCTTTATATGCCCCATAGCGCTCTCGACCAGCGCCTCGGCACAGGGGCGGCCGTATTTTTCGAGCAATGGCTTTTCGAGCGAGCCGCCGTTTACGCCGATTCGTATCGGGATACTGCGCTTTTTGCATTCGTCAACGACAGCATGTACTCTGTCTCTGCTGCCGATGTTTCCTGGATTTATCCTTATCTTGTCGATTCCGGCCTGTGCAGCAGCAATGGCAAGCCTGTAGTCAAAATGTATATCCGCAACGAGCGGTATATTTATCTTCTCTTTTATCGCAGGGATAAGAGCCACAGCGTCCATATCGGGTATAGCTGCCCTTACTATCTCACAGCCTGCCTTTTCAAGAGCCTCGGCCTGTCTTACAGAGCCTTCAATATCTGTGGAAGGCACATTCAGCATCGACTGGATATAAATCCTCTTGCCGTCGAGCACAAGGCCGCCGACCTTTACGGGCTTGCATTTACGCATAACAGCTTCCCCCTCTAAAACAGTTTTCTGATATCATTGAATGTTACTACCAGCATAAGCAGCATCAGCAGAACAATGCCCACAAAATGCACCATGCCCTCGTGCTCCGGCTTGACCGGGTGTTTTGTTATAGCCTCGCAGATGAGGAACATAAGCCTGCCGCCGTCAAGCGCCGGAAGCGGAAGAAGGTTGAAAAGACCTACGTTTATAGTGATAAACGCCGCCATAGAAAGCATCTTGTTCCAGAGTGCCTTCCAGTCGATAGTCTCCTCTTTTGCCTCGTCCTCTATTACATCGCCGATAGCATTAACGATACCAACAGGGCCTGAAAGATCATTTAGGTGATATGTGCCGCTTATAAGGTCACCGAGAGAAATATATATCAGCCTTCCGTATGACACTGTCGAGCGGCCTGCGTATGATATAACAGTCAGAGGGTTAGCCTTCTGAGGGGCGACCTTGAAATCAATATGCAGCACACCGTCATTCTTTGCAAAGGCAACATCTTCAAGCGTTTTCTTCTCACCGTTACGCTCTACCACAAAATCAAACTTGCCGTCCTCATCACTCTGGAACTGGTATGAAAGATCCATGTCAGTAAATATCCTCATACCGTTGCATTCTATTATCTTATCGCCAATTTCAAGGCCGGTAGACTGCGAGGATGCGTTCTCCTCAAACCAGCTTACCTGCGTTGTAGTGATAGGTGCATTGACAACCGTGCTTATGATAAGCAGTATAAATCCAAGGATAAGGTTCATCACAGCACCGGCTACGACGATAGCCACACGCCTTGGAACAGACTTGTTGCAGAATGCTCTTCCGTCCTCACTCTTGCTGTCCTCGCCCTCCATAGCGCAGTAGCCGCCTATTGGCAGCGCTCTGAGTGAATACTGTGTTTCGCCCTTTTTCTTTTTCAGAAGGCATGGCCCCATGCCGATAGAGAATTCATTCACCTTGACGCCGCAGAGCTTTGCAACAGCAAAGTGCCCGAATTCATGAATAGCTATTATCATACTAAAAATCAGTACGGCTATTACAATACTTATTGCTCCCATTCATTTGTCCTCTTTTCAGTTTATCTTTTTGTAGTTTTCCATTACAAATTCTCTTGCCGCCCTGTCAGCAGCGAGAACATCATCAAGTGATGTTATTTCTTTATATTCTGTAGTTTCCAGACACTTGGTCACGAGCCTGCCTATATCAAGGAAGCCTATCTTTTTCTCTAAAAACAGCCTTACAGCCTCCTCGTTTGCACCGTTGACTGATGCAGGCAGGTTGCCGCCCTTTGTGATAGCCTTTATACAAGCGGTCAGACAATCAAATGTCTCGAAATCCGGCTTTTCAAAGGTAAGTGTGCCGTAATCAGTAAGCGAAAGCTCCCTTGTCGGGCAATCGACCCTTTGAGGGAATATCAGTGCATACTGAATAGGTATTTTCATATCAGGCACACCAAGCTGTGCGATGACCGAATGGTCATTGTATTCAACAGCCGAATGGACCACGCTCTGCCTGTGAACAACTATCTCTATCTGTTCAGGTTTCAGGTCAAAGAGCCACATGGCCTCGATGAATTCAAGCCCCTTGTTCATAAGTGTAGCAGAGTCGATAGTTATTTTATTACCCATTGACCAGTTCGGGTGGTTGAGCGCCTGCTCAACAGTCACATTTTCAAGCTCTGACTTTTTCTTGCCGAAGAAAGGCCCTCCCGATGCAGTGAGGATTATCTTTCTCAGCTCTTTGATATTATTCCCCTGCAAGCACTGGAATATCGCACTGTGCTCGCTGTCTACCGGGTAGATCCTTACATTCTTCTTTCTTGCAAGGTCTATAACGAGCTTGCCGCCAGCAACAAGCGTTTCCTTGTTGGCAAGAGCTATGTCAGTGCCGTGCTCTATCGCTCTGAGTGTGGGTTCCAGACCTACCATTCCGACAAGCGAATTGAGCATTATATCAACGCCGTCAAGCTCTGCTATCTGCATAAGCCCTTCATGCCCCGATAGCACCCTTGTATTAGAGCCCTCTAACAGCTGTGTCAGCTCGTAGGCCTTGCTCTCATCAGCTATGCAGGCATACTGCACATCAAATTCCCTGGCCTGCTTTGCAAGCAGTCTGACATTATTGTTCGCAGATAAAGCAGCTACTCTTATTTTATGTTTTTTAGCCACCTCTAATGACTGTGTGCCTATCGACCCTGTCGAGCCGAGAACAGACATCGTTTTCATTACCATCATATCCTTCTGTTATTCTAATTTGCAGAGCATTATATATTCCTGCTCATTCTCATCAATTTCTTCAAATCCGACTTTCCTGTACATCTTCACAGCATAGTTTTCTTTCTGCACGGCAAGCGATGCACGCTTATAACCATTATTTCTGAGCTTTTCAAGCATCTTTTTCATAAGCTCGGTGCCTATGCCCATTCCACGGTATTCCTTATAAAGCGATATCGCAAATGAAGGCGTTTCGTCATCAATATGCCCGTAGTCATTCATTATCCTGACCCAGACAGCACCGACTACTCTGCCGTCAACCTCAGCCGCAAGAGCCATATCACCCCTGACACTGCCGAAATCATCTGTATATACCCTCAGTTCAGGCTGCATGATCATATCTCTCGGCGGCGGCTCTACACCCTCGGGAATGAATATAGCTTCATACAGAAAATCAGACAACAGGTGGTATTCCTGCTCTTTTAGTTCTCTTACAGTAAAAATCATATTACCTCATTATAACACTTAAAGGGGCAGCCCGAAATACGAACTCCCCCTGAATTATTTAGATTATCCAGCCCATGGCGAAGATGTAATACATAAACGGAGCAACGATAAGTACGCTGTCAAACCTGTCCATAACACCGCCGTGGCCGGGCATTATATTGCCGTAATCCTTGATGCCTGTCTGCCTTTTGATAAGTGATGCACCAAGATCACCCACAAGGCCGAGCAGAGCACAAAGCATACCGCATAAAAACAGCACGAAATAGTTGAGCGTTGGACCGTCAAGTGCATAATCATACACAAGGCCTATCAGTATCATAAGCACGCCGTTTGTAAGAACGCCGCCAATAAGCCCTTCGACTGTTTTCTTAGGAGATATCTTCGGGCAGAGCTTTGTCTTGCCGAAGAAGGTTCCTGCAAAGTATGCGCCTGAATCAGCGAGCCATGCACCACAGAGGGTAATAACTATCATAAACAGGCCGCATTCTTCGTGTGCATTCATATTGAGCAGCGACTCGAACGCAAAAGGCACAAAATAGCCGAATGCAAACATCTGCAATATCTGCTCGTACTTAATGCTCTCATGCTCTCTGAAAAAGCTGACGAGCATCGCAAGTATGAACAGTATGAATATCAGCCGGCTGTACCCTATCTTATAAGCCGAGTCAAATATATGCCCTATGCACACAAGAGCACCATAGCAATAGCATATATAAGTCTGGACTTTCAGCTTGTCGAGCTTTGTAGCCTTGAACAGCTCCCAAAGAGCCACGACCACAAGAAAGCCTATCGCAAGCTCGAAAATAAAGGTCTTATGGAGTGCCAGCACGATAACAGCGATGACTATCGCCACGGCTGCCGAGATTATTCTTGTTTTCATTAAAGATCAAATGCCCCCGTATCTTCTGTTTCTGTCATTGAACGCTATTATCGCATCTTCAAGATCCTTGCCTTTAAAGTCAGGCCACAGGATATTGGTGTAATAGAATTCAGCATATGCCGACTGCCAAATAAGGAAGTTGGAAAGCCTCTGCTCACCGCTTGGTCTTATTATGAGGTCAGCCGCAGGAATGTCCTCTGTGTAAAGATTCTGCTCGATAAGAGCTTCTGTAACGTCCTGCTCGGTGATCTTACCGTCAAGTGCGAGCCTTACTATATTCTTGACCGAATGGCATATATCATTTCTGCCGCCGTAGTTTATAGCAAGCACGAGCGTCATTGAGTCAAAATGCAGCGAATCTTCTTCCACACTTTTCATTTTTCTCTGCAAGGTCTCAGAAAGCATCGAGCGGTCGCCGATAAAGCGCACTCTTATGTTCTCCTCGATAAAGTCTCTGACCTCGTCAAGATACTTTTCAAAGAGATCCATTATGGCATCGACCTCGTCCTTTGGCCTTTTCCAGTTTTCGGTAGAAAAAGCATAGTAGGTCACATACTTGACACCAAGCGCCTTGGCATATCTCGTGATAGTCCTGAAATTCTTGGCACCCTCACGGTGGCCTATCTTTCTCGGCATACCACGCTTTTTTGCCCACCTGCCGTTGCCGTCCATTATAATGCCTATATGCTCAGGAACAGTCATCCCCTCAGGCAGAGAGGTAACAATAGGCTTTGCCATACAAACACCGCCCCTTTATCAGATAGAAAGAACTTCCTTTTCCTTTGCAGCAACAGTCTCGTCAACTTTCTTGACCATTTTGTCTGTTAACTTCTGGATCTTTTCTTCAGCGGTCTTTACATCGTCCTCGGTTATCTCGTTGTTCTTCTTCATGTTCTTTATCTTATCCATAGCATCACGTCTTATGGAACGAACAGCCACCTTGGTGTCCTCGCCCATTTTCTTGACGTCCTTAACTATCTTCTTTCTGTCTTCCTCAGTCATCTGAGGGAACATAAGACGAAGAACAGAGCCGTCGTTCTGAGGGTTGATACCTATATCAGATGCCTGGATAGCTTTCTGTATCGGAACGAGAAGCGTCTTGTCCCAAGGCTGAACAACAAGCACTCTTGCCTCGCTAACAGAAACTGTAGCGAGCTGATTTATGGGAGTAGGTGTGCCGTAGTAATCAACCGTTACCTTGTCAAGAACGCCGGGATTTGCTCTGCCGGCTCTGATAGTGCCGTAGTCAGACACCAGAACGTTTATCGACTTCTCCATTTTTTCCTGTGCTTTATTAATAACTGTATTCATAATATCTCCTCTTTTCTGTTATTCCATTACTAAAGTGCCTATATCCTTGCCCATGCAGGCATCGTATATATTATCAGGTCTTGAAAGATCAAATACGAGTATCGGGACCTTATTGTCCTGACAAAGTGCCGCAGCAGTAGCGTCCATTACCTTAAGACCCTTAGAGAGGATCTCATTGAATGTGAGCTTGTCATACTTCACAGCATCTTTAAACTTGTGCGGATCCTTATCGTAAACACCGTCAACCATAGTAGCCTTGAAGAATATATCGGCCTCTATCTCAGCAGCTCTGAGAGCAGCAGCTGTATCTGTTGAGAAGAAGGGATTGCCGGTACCGCAGCCGAAAATAACTACTCTGCCCTTCTGGAAATGACGCATTGCCTTGTTTCTGATATAAGGCTCTGCAACAGCCGGCATAGATATAGCAGTCTGAACTCTTACCTCAAGGCCAAGATGCTCAAGGCCGTCTGCAACAGCAAGTGCATTCATAGCAGTTGCGAGCATACCGATATGGTCAGCCCTTGTCCTGTCCATAGCACCGCTCGATCTGCCTCTCCAGAAATTACCGCCGCCAACGACGATACCTATCTCAACTCCTGCATCAGCGCATTTCTTGATGCTCTGACCGAACTTGTTTATCACCTCGTAATCAAGCCCTGTCTTCTTATCGCCTGCGAGAGCCTCGCCGCTGAGCTTTAAAAGTATCCTCTTATATTTCGGTTCCATACTCAACACTCCTTCATTTTTGATTATTACATACCCAATTATAATTATACAATATTTCCTGTCAAATGTAAAGTGCTTTTACCGTTTTTTAATTGTTTTTATTAAAAACAAAACAGCCGCATAAGCATACGGCTGTCAGATGTTCATATGTTATTTTTTGTCAGATAGACCGCCTAAAAAAGCAACTATCTCCCTGCTTATCCGCTCCGGCTCATGGTTATGCACATAATGCCCGCAGTCAAGCTCTATAAGCTCTGCGTTCTTAAGGCCTTTGGCGTAATCCTTCTGCAAACCGATCCAGTTGTCAAGGCCGGTTTCCTTACCGTCTGAGCTAAACATCAGCATAGGCACATCAGGCACAGGCTTGCTGTCTATCTCTTTGACAGCGTCCTCAATGGCTTTGCTCTCACTCATGATATCGGCATTGACCGCCTTCTTGGCAGCTATAGCCTTATATATCTTCTTTTCCTGCTTTGAAAGTCCTTCCGGCAGCATACTGTCGGTATAGAAAAACCTGATTATGCCAGTCTCCCGAGCAAAAGCGCCGAGCATTTCATACCTCACGGTAGCTTTGACATCATAGCTGTCATAAGACCTCGGCACACACATATCGAGCCCGACTATAGCTTCTACCTCATCAGGGTAATTCTGCGCCCAGAGTATAGCTTCAAGGCCTGACATAGAGTGCGGACAGAGCACATACGGCCCCGTGATACCGACTTTTGAAAGTGCCTCTCTGTCCTGACGGAGAATAGTGTCAAAGGATCTGTCATCACCGGATATATCACTGTAGCCGTAGCCGAATTTCTCGATAACGACTATCCTCTGATCCTCAAACTGTGAATAAAGGCTCTTGAAATCAAGTATCGGCGATGCAGTGCCTGAACCGGAAAGGAACAAAAGTGTATGCTCTCCCGATCCGCTGCTGTAAACGCACATTTTCTTGCCGTCTACCTCGACCATCTGCCCTATAGGCTCTTCGATCAGGCTCTCCTCTTTTGCAAGCATTATCCTGTGATACACAAATATCACAAGCAGCAGAGCTATCACGATGCCAAGGATAATAAGCAGCACCTTGCCCGTGACCTTTAATGCCCTTGTCATTCACAGTCACCCCTTGATGATCTTTACAAAGAAGTTCCTTGTTCTCGGGCCGTCGAATTCTGTAAAATATATCCCCTGCCATGTGCCGAGCAGCAGCCTGCCGTCTTCGATGATAACGGTGGTGCTGTTGCCGATGACACTTGACTTAAGATGTGCTGCCGAGTTGCCCTCAGCGTGCTTGAACTGATACCTGTCAGGGAATGTCGCATCAAGTGCATACAGAAGGTCAGTCACTACGTCAGGGTCAGCGTTCTCGTTTATTGTAATGCCGGCTGTGGTGTGAGGGCAGTATACAACAGCGATGCCGCTCTCGACCATGCTCTCATTGACAGCCTGCCTTACATAGCTTGTGATATTGTAGAAGTTTTCCTTCTCGGTCTTTAAAGTATAGCTGTAAACCATATTATCTCCTCCCGAGGAAGCCGTCTTCTGTCTCGTTTTTCTTAGGTCTTGACATAAGAGTGCTTATAGAATCCTTAGGCGATATACCTCCAAACAGGATCCCGTAAAGCTGCTCGGTTATAGGAAGCTCGATGCCAAGGCGCTTTGAAAGCTCGTAGGCATTCTTTGTACACTCGTATCCCTCGACTGTTCCAATGCGTCTTACAGCCTCGTCAGGCGCTACTCCCTGGCCGATAAGTATGCCGGCACGCCTGTTGCGGCTGTGCATACTTGTACAGGTAACTATAAGGTCGCCAAGGCCTGTAAGTCCGGCAAAGGTGTTCCTGTCAGCGCCCATAGCTATGCCTATCCTTGCTATCTCGGTAAGACCTCTCGTCATAAGAGCAGCCTTTGTGTTGTCGCCAAGGCCGAGACCGTCGCAAACACCGGCAGCAAGAGCAATTATATTCTTTAACGAGCCGCCTATCTCACAGCCCACAACATCATCATTGACATACACTCTGAATGTCTGGTTTGAAAGCGCATTCTGAACATAGTAGGATACCTCTCTGTCTTCAGATGCCACGACAACAGTCGTCGGGATGCCCCTGCCTATCTCCTCAGCGTGCGAAGGGCCTGAAAGGATAGCCGTCCTGTTATCCGGGAAGCTCTCATCTGTGACCTCGCTCATGAGCTTAAGGCTCTCAGGTTCAAGACCCTTTGCGGTGTTTACAATGATAGATTCACGGCTCACAAAAGGCTTTGCCTCCTCGCAGACTTCACGGCAGAAGCGTGTAGGTATGCCGAGAATAACGATATCAGAGCCCTTGACATCGGAAATATCAGTGGTCAGCTTTACCTCTTTGGGTATCATGACACCGGGGAGCTTTGATCTGAGCTCGCCCGATCTTTTTATCGTGTCGATCTCGTCCCGGAATTTGCTCCAGACGGTAACATCATGTCCTCCGCTGACACACATTACAGCGAGTGAAAGGCCGAAGCCGCCTGAGCCGAGAATAGTTATCTTTGCCATAAAAACACCTCCAATAATTACAAGCCGTTATTCCTTGCTGCTGCCCTGCTCTTTTTTCTTTGAGCCGAATTTATTCTCTGTGCCTGCCATAAGCCTCTGGATATTAGGCTTGTGCAGGTAGATTATGAGCACGCAGATAAGAAAAGCCACAATCGTATTCGGTATGACAGCATAGCCGTCATCATAAACAAAGTTCTGTAAGATAAAGGTAAATGTAGGATATGCTACTGCGGCACAAATTGAACCGACAGACACATACTTTGTAAGAGCCACAAGAATTGCAAATACACCTACCGAAAGCACACAGGTGAGAGGGTCGATAGCAAGCAGTGTTGTGGCTGCGAGCAGAACGCCCTTTCCGCCGTGGAAACCGTAGAATACAGGGAAGCAATGTCCGAGCATTACTGTAAGTCCGGCAACATAGCCGATAAACCTCGGGTCGTCAAAAAACTCAACGCCCATAGCCTGATGAACTACGATACGGCATACAACGACTGCGATAACGCCCTTTGCAAGGTCGCACATAAGCGTTGCGAGTGCAGGCCCTTTGCCGTAAACACGCAGAACATTGGTAAGGCCTGCGTTTTTGCTGCCGTAGTCACGGATATCCTGCTTCTTCCACAGCCGGCAAACTATGATAGCCGAATTAAGGCTGCCAAATAGGTATGAAAACACAACAGTAAACAGTATAGCTAAATAATCCATTAATTATAATACTCCTTACTTAACATCTTTAGTATCACGCTCACGGACTTTGAGTCTGATAGGTGTCGCATCGAGCGAGAATGTCTCTCTTATCTGGTTCTCTATATAACGCTGATAGGAGAAATGAAAAAGGTCAGCTCTGTTGACAAAAGCTATGAACGTAGGCGGCTTGGTAGATGCCTGTGTCATATAGTATATCTTGAGCCTCCTGCCCTTATCAGAGGGCGGCTGTACCCTTGCCGTAGCATATGCAAGCACATCATTGAGCCTGCCTGTAGGTATCCTGACAGCATTCTGCTCGGCAACATATTTGATAAAGTCAAACAGCTTTTCCACTCTGAGGCCCGTCTTTGCAGAGATAAACACGAACGGCACATAGCTCATAAACGAAAAATCATCCTGGAGCTTTTTGCGGTATTCGTCCATAGTGTTCGTCTCTTTTTCAATAGCATCCCACTTATTTACAGCAACTATACACGCCTTGCCCTTTTCGTGAGCATAGCCTGCCACCTTGGAATCCTGCTCAGTAAAGCCCTCAGTAGCGTCAATTACGATAACGGCAACATCAGCCCTGTCCACAGCCATATACGAACGCAGCACGCTGTATTTCTCGACACTGTCAAGCACCTTTGACTTGCGTCTGATGCCGGCAGTATCTATAAACACGAACTTTCCGTTCTCGTTTTCTATCTCAGTATCGGTAGCATCTCTTGTTGTGCCTGCAATGTCAGAAACTATAACACGCTCCTCGCCGCATATCCTGTTGATAATAGACGATTTACCGACATTCGGCTTGCCTATTACAGCAACCTTTATAACATCATCGTCATATTCCTCAGTATCGTTTTCAGGAAGATACTTTATCACCTCATCGAGCAGGTCACCTGTTCCGTGACCGTGTACTGATGATACAGCTATAGGGTCACCAAGTCCTAAATTATAGAACTCATAGAATTCCATAGGCGGCTCGCCGACACTGTCACACTTATTTACGCAAAGAACTATCGGCTTGCCCGACTTCTGTAGCATCGAGGCCACCTCATAGTCATTTGCAGTAACGCCGGTTCTTAAGTCTGTTACAAGTATCGTAACATCGGCTCTTGTGATAGCAAGCTCTGCCTGTCTTCTCATCTGAGAAAGAATGATATCGTCAGAATCAGGCTCGATACCGCCTGTATCCACGAGCATGAACTCATGGCCGAGCCATTCACACTTTGAATATATCCTGTCTCTTGTGACACCGGGAGTATCTTCAACGATAGAGAGGCGCTGGCCTATCAGCTTATTAAAAAGAGTGCTCTTGCCGACATTAGGTCTGCCTACAACAGCTACTATCGGTAGTGCCATTTATATCCCTTACCTTTCGTCATATGTTGCCCAGCAGCGCATCGAGGTAGTCATACCCGTCGTTCGCTATGGGTGTTATCTTTATATCAAGCGCTTTTCTGACCTCATCGAGCGTAACATCATCAAGGAATATATCCTCATCGGCCTTTAACATGACCTTCGGGATAATAAGCTCCTCGCCCAGGTCTTTCCCTTTTAGCTGGTCTATCAGGTCGCCGCCGGTAACAAGGCCTGCAACAGTGATAGTCTCGCCGAAGAAGTGGTTGACTATAGGGTATACGTTACATTCAAATGTCGGAAACTTTTTTCTTATTCTCTTAGTTAATTCTTTGTGAAAGTCCCCTGCAAGAGTACCTGTAGCAAGAGAAACTTTTCTTTTTCTATCATAATCATCCTGCATATCGAGAGCGCTGTCAAGCTCATCGCTTAGCGAGCGAAGAAGACCGACGCCGTTCTCGTACTGAGGATATTCTTCATAGTATTCGGTATCAGGTATAGGCCTGCCTGCGGTTATATAAAACTCATCAGACGCAAATACCATTCTTGTGCCGTATTTTTCAAGACAATCCTTCTGCACAGATTCTATGACATCTATCGCCGCACCTGCTGAATCCTTATCAAATATCTTCATCGGGAAAAGCCCCTGACGGAATTTCGTTATCCCGACCGGCACAACAGCGACCGACTGGATATTCGGCATCATTCCTGCAAGGTCAGTAAGCGTCCTAACAAGCTCAGGGCCGTCGTTTATCCCCGGGCAGCAGACTATCTGGCAGTTGAGCTCTATCCCGCCGTCGGTAAGCATTTTCAAAAACTTCAGCTTTTCACCGGCAAATCGGTTATTCATCATCTTGCATCTGAGCTCAGGGTTAGTGGTATGAACAGAAACATTGATATTAAGGCGCATTTTGATGATACGCTCGATATCCTTCTCATCAAGGTTTGTAAGCGTGACATAATTACCCTGCAAAAAGGAAAGCCTTGCATCATCGTCCTTGAAATAGAGCGTTTCTCTCATGCCCTTGGGCATCTGGTCTATAAAGCAGAATATACACTTATTCGAGCAGGAACGCTTTTTATCCATAAGGAATGTATCAAATTCAAGGCCAATATCGTCATATTCGCTCTTTCTGACAGTCTTCTCATACGGCTCATTATCTCTTTCAAGACACAAAACGACCTTCTCAACAGCTATATAGAACATATAGTCAAGAACGTCTTCTATATTATTGCCGTTGATAGATACAAGCATATCGCCGCTTTTTATGCCGGCTCTGTCAGCCTTGCTTCCTTTAATGACGGAACTTATCAATACAGACATCTGATTGCTCCTTAATAATTACAATAAAAAACAGAGAGGTAAAATCATTTACCCCTCTGCCCTACTTGCATTTGCTGTTATCGCAAAACGGGTAATCAATTACTCTTCAACCTTGATTACCTGTACACCCTTGTAAAAGCCGCAGTTCTTGCAAACCTTATGGGGTGCTGTAAGCTCTCCGCAGTTTGAGCATCTTGAAAGTGCGGGAGCATCGAGCTTCCATACCTGTGAACGTCTTTTATCTCTTCTCTGCTTTGATACTTTTCTCTTCGGTACTGCCATCGTGGCACCTCCTCTATAAAGCTATTGTTATTCTGCCCTGAAGCCCCGGCTGTCAGTTATCACAGCCGCAGTCGCCCTCATTCAAATTCTTTCCGCAAGTCAGGCAAAGACCCTTACAGTCCTCCCTGCAAAGTATTTTCGTGGGCAACGAAAGCAGTATATCACCGATAACAAGCTCATCGAGGTCAAGCTCTGAATGCTCGCACACTACAAGCTCATCATCATCTGTATAGGACTTAAGCACAAGTGTATGCTCAAAATCCTTGACATACTCCCTTTCAAACTTACTCAGGCACCTGTCACATTCGTGCTGCATGGCAAACCTGCAGCATACCTTAAGAAGGACAACGCCTGCATGGTTCTCGGCAGCGCCGGATACATTTATCGGTGAACAAAACGTCTTGTCGGTAAGATAGTCAAGCGACTCCGGCAGGATATCATAATCAAAATCCTGCTTCTTACCGGGGCATTCAAAAACACTTCTGAGCCGTAAGATCATTTTAACACCTCAAACATCACAAATTCCATTATAAACTAATTAAACGGTTTTGTCAATAGTTTTTTTGAAACTATTAAAATTATTTAATAAATGCTCTTACCTTAGCAGGAAGCTCATCTGCATCAGCAGAGATAGTGAATGTCATCTTGACATCCTTTGTGAGCATTGCTACCTTTTCGAGCATAGCGCCGAGAGCCTCATAGTCTCTGCCGCCTATCTTGAGGATACCGTCAACGAATATCTCCTGGATATCGTAGTTGCCGGCAAGAAGGCCAGCGATAAAGCCGTAGAGTGCGTCAAAGCTGTTTACGCCGTACTCCTCAGCATCAGCAAGTCTTACGCTGTGCGGGATATCATAAGTGAGCTTCATGCCTCTCTCTATGCAAACGATGTTACCTGTTGCCTTAGCAGCAGACTCCTTTATAGCCTCTACAAGCACCTTTGTTTTACCAGTACCCTTTTTACCTGTTATAAGATTGATCATAATTCAAACTCCAATCTGCCCGGGGGCATTATTAATTTCATGAAAGCTGGGCTTTCAAAAAAATCCTTTGATTTAACCGAGCTTAGCTTCAAGCTCTGCCTTCATCGACTCATAGCCGGGTTTGCCAAGGAGAGCGAACATATTCTTCTTGTAGCTCTCAACACCGGGCTGATTGAACGGGTTAACGCCGAGTGCATAGCCGGAAATCGCACAAGCCTTCTCGAAGAAGTAGATGAGCTCGCCTAAGTTCTCCTCGTTTATCTCGTCCATCTCGATGATTATATTGGGAACGCCGCCCTCAGTATGTGCAAGAACAGTACCCTCAAATGCCTTTCTGTTAACAACAGACATATTCTGATTTGTCAGGAAGTTAAGACCGTCAAGATTCTCCTTGTCGTCTTCAAGGAAGAGATCCTGCTTGGGCTTCTTGATGTCAACGACTGTCTCGAACATTATTCTTGAACCGTCCTGAATGAACTGGCCAAGAGAATGAAGGTCAGTAGAGAAAGTAGCGGAAGACGGGAAAATACCCTTCTGATCCTTGCCCTCGCTTTCGCCGAAGAGCTGCTTCCACCATTCAGCCATCATTGTGAATGAAGGATCATATGTAACGAGCATCTCAACGCTCTTGCCCTTATTATAAAGAACATTTCTGATAAGTGCATACTTGTAGCAGTCATTATCAGCCTTATCATCAGCATACTTTGCCATTGCATCAGCAGCGCCCTTCATGAGCTTGTCGATATCAGCGCCTGCAACAGCTATCGGAAGAAGACCTACAGCTGTGAGCACCGAGAAACGGCCGCCTACGTTATCCGGGATAACGAATGTCTCATAGCCCTCTGTATCAGAAAGCTCCTTAAGAGTACCCTTAGCCTTGTCAGTTGTAGCAAAGATCCTTGTCTTAGCCTCGTCCTTGCCGTACTTGTCTTCGAGCATCTTCTTGAAGATCCTGAAAGCAAGTGCAGGCTCGGTAGTAGTACCGGACTTGGAGATAACATTTACGCATACATCTCTGCCCTCGCATATAGAAATAACTTCATTAAGATATGTGGGGCTGATATTATTGCCGACAAAGTAGATGTCAGGTGTATCCTTCTTAAGATTATTGTAGAATGGAGACTTTAAAAGCTCGATAGCAGCTCTTGCACCGAGGTAGGAACCGCCGATACCGATAACGATAAGAACATCAGCCTTCTCCTTTATCCTTGCAGCAGCAGCCTTTATCCTTTCAAACTCTTCCTTATCATAATTAGCAGGAAGATCTGTCCAGCCAAGAAAATCGCTTCCGAGACCCTTGCCGCCTGCAAGTGTATTATGAGCAGCCGAGATCATAGGAGCCATACCCTCGTACTCATCAGGTCTGATAAATCCTTCGAGGTATTTCGTATTAAGTTTAATAGCCAAGATTGTCAATCCTTTCAAATATAACTTTATGAATTTATTATACATTAAAAACGGTAAAATTTCAAGGGGTTATTTATTAAGGAAAAAGTTTTGGGAAATATAAACAAAATACAAAACTAAATATTAAACAAATTATACAACAAGCACCTGAAAGCGTAAAACATATCCATTTCTTTGACATCTTCTGCCGCAGCTATAGTGCATCTTAGTATCTCACCGGTATCATTATAAAAAACAAGCTCACCGACTTTATCGCCTTTTTGCACAGGGGCAGTGAGCTTTTCCTCACGGGTAAAGCGAGTGTATATCTGCCTGTATGTCCCACGCTCGATGATGATATCCCGGCTGTCTGCTATCTCGGTACCGCAGGAAACTTCACGGCCATGTTCAACGGCTATTTCTTCAAGAGCTTCCTCTGGTATCTCAGGATAATATATCTCGCAATGTGTAAAGGCAAAATCCATTACAGCTTTCGCATCTGAGAATATAGCATCTTTATCATCTTCACCAAGCACTACGACGCAAACCGCCATATCACGCTGCTTTGAAGCAGCACATAGCATCATTTCACCCTCTCCGTCGTCGCAGAATTTATATCCCACACAGCCTTTATAGTTACCGATAAGCCTATTTTGTGTGACAAGTTGCGAGCCTTTACAACCAACTTCGGCAATTCTCGTCTTATAATACTCCTCAAATACACTGTTCCTCGCAAGCTCCCCTGCAAGCAGCGCCATATCTTTTGCGGTCGAGACATTTTCATGACTTATTCCTGTGCAGTCTGCAAACACAGTATCTTTCATGCCAAGCCTGGCTGCCCGGTCGTTCATTCTTTTTACAAAGCTCTCCTCACTTGTGCAGCACCCCTCAGCAAGCACTACAGCCGCATCATTGGCATTACTTATTGTGATAGCCTTGACAAGCTCATCAACTGTTATCTCCTCGCCCACATCAAGCCATATCTGCACCCCCTGCATAGAGTTTGCGTGCTCAGATGTTTTCAGCTTAGTCGAAAGCTCGATATCCCCCGCTTCAATAGTATCATAAACTATCAGCGCCGTCATCAGCTTTGTAAGGTGAGATATGTATCTCTTTTTATTCTCCTTCCTGCCGCCTATCAGAGTGCCGGTATTTGCTTCATAAACGGCTATGCTCTCTGATTTACAGGCTTTCATAAGATCTTTTATGCTTTCATATCCGTCGTCTTTTGCCGATACCGTATCATCTTCGCCGTACCCTGTCACTATCATTAACACCGTTACAATTATACATACTATCTTTTTTATCATTAAGGCAAGCCCCCTTTTTGACCATTTTATTCAGTCAGAGCTCCTTATATACAAAAAAGCGGCAGACCGCTTAAGATCTGCCGCTTATATTGTTTTTGTAGTTTATTAATCCTCTACGATAAAGTCCTTGATCTCTGCGAAGAACTTCTCACCGGAATCAGTGTGTGCAGTAAGAGTAATAGGATTTGAAAGGTCAAGGGAGAAAATACCCATGATAGACTTAGCATCTACTGCATATCTGCCTGATGAAAGGTCTACCTCAAAATCGTACATGGATACAACGCTTACGAACTTCTTAACGTCTGCGATAGAAGCGAGCATGATTTTCTTTTTTGTCATAATATATTCCTCCTGTCATTAGGTTCGGGCACCTGCCCTTTGTTTTGTAGTGTCTTCTTTTCTCTACAGCTTTTATTATAATCATATTTTTCGATTTGTCAAGAGATATTTGCAAAAAATAATAAAATATAGTATAATAGTCAATAGAAACAAAGCTCAGTTTTGATTTATAAGCATATTGCACAATATATTTTGTGAATATTTGTATAAAAGCAACAGTATATTACTGGCCGCATTAATAATCATATCAATAAATAAACTTGGGAGAATTATATGAAAGCATTTTTTATGACCTTCGGCTGCAAGGTGAACCAATACGAAACAAACTGCATAGAACAGCTTATGAACGCCGAAGGCTTTGAAACTACAGACACATATCAGAATGCAGATATAGCCGTTATAAACACCTGCACTGTAACATCTTCGGCGGATTCAAAGTGCAGGCAGTTTATCAGAAGGATATCCAAAGAAAACCCTTCCTGCATCATCTGCGCCGCAGGCTGCATGACGCAGACTGCCGGCAGCAACGATATCCTGCCCGAATGTGCCGTTATCGTCGGGTCAAGAAACAAAACTGCTCTCCCCTCGCTAATCAGGCGCTATATCGCCGACGGTGAGAGGATATTTGATTTAGGCTCGCCTGAAAACAACACTATAGAGCCTATGTGCAGCAGCTCAGGCAGTTCAAAGACAAGGGCTTACATAAAGATCCAGGACGGCTGCGAGATGTTCTGCACATACTGTGCTATCCCCTTTGCACGGGGCAAGCTCAGCTCAAAGCCTTTAGACGAAATAAGAAAAGAAGCAGCTATGCTTATCGCATCAGGCCATAAGGAGATGATCCTCACAGGGATAAACCTCTGCTGCTACGGGCGTGAGCTCGGGGGCAGCACAAGGCTTATTGATGCGATAGAAGCCGTATGCCTGCTTGACGGCGATTTCAGGGTAAGGCTAAGCTCTGTCGAGCCTGAGATGATAACAAAACCTGATATCGAGCGCATGGCGGCGCTTAATAAGCTCTGCCCGCACTTTCACCTGTCACTTCAGAGCGGCTGTGACAAAACGCTCAAAGCCATGAAGCGCCATTATGATACAAAGCTATACAAAACGCTCGTTAATGACCTGAGAGAGCAGTTTGATAACTGCGCCATAACCACAGACATAATGGTCGGCTTTCCGGGAGAAACCGATGAAGACCACCGCTCGTCCTTAGACTTTGCAAGGGAAATAGCCTTTGCTGACGGGCATATCTTCCCCTATTCAAGAAGAAAAGGTACAGTCGCCGACAAACTGCCTATGCAGATAGACAAAGCCGCCAAGCATAAGCGTGCTCTTGAAATGTCACAGGTGATAAGCGAGAGCAGGAGCGCTTTTCTTGAAGGAATGCTCGGCAAAACTGTGAGGGTGCTGTTTGAAAAGGAGAGCTCTCCTGTCTATCATCAGGGGCACAGCGACAACTACACGCTTGTAAAAACTGACAGGATATCGCCTGATGTTACGCTCAGACGGCAGATGCTTGATGTCGTGATAACCGGGCATGACGGCACCTGCTGCTTTGGCAGGTTGAAATAAATGTAAAATAATTAAATTTATTGTTCACGAATTGTTTGTTTAATGTTTGAATATCTGAAAGCCTTTTTTGTTGACAAGGTGTTTGGAAATGTAGTATAATATATTTGTATGAGTATTCTTTTTGATGTGTACTCGCAGAATGCTTATAACCATTATTTTGAATGGAGGAGTTTTTCAATGTCCGTTTACAGAATTTATGTCGAAAAGAAAAAGGATTTTGCTGTTGAAGCGGCATCTGTTCTTAATGACATCAGGTCGGCTCTGGGCATGAGCGGCCTTAAGTCTATAAGAATTATCAACAGATACGATGCCGAGGGTCTTTCAAGAGAGGATTTCGAGCTTGCAACACCTGTTGTATTCTCAGAGCCGGCTGTTGATGTTACATATGACTGCCTGCCCGATACTGCAAATGATGAGAAGATGTTTGCTGTAGAGTATCTCCCCGGTCAGTTTGACCAGAGAGCTGACTCGTGCGCTCAGTGTATCTCGCTTCTTACAGGCGGCAACAGGCCTGCTGTAAAGAGCGCTAAGATATACATAGTCAAGGGCAATGTCAGCGATGATGAGCTTGCTCAGATAAAGCACTATATAATCAACCCCGTTGAGAGCCGTGAAGCAAGCCTTGACACCTTTGAAACCCTTGATATCAAGTATGATATACCCACAACAGTTGACACCATAGACGGCTTTATCTACTCGACAGATGATGATCTTAAGATCATGCTCACAAGTCTCGGCCTTGCTATGGACTTTGATGACATAAAGTTCTGCCGTGACTACTTCAAGAACACTGAAAAGAGAAACCCCACCATTACTGAGATAAGAATGATCGACACATACTGGTCGGATCATTGCAGACACACAACATTCTCCACTATAATCGACAGCGTTGATATCGGCGCTGACTATATCGCTGCTACATATGATGACTACATAAACACAAGAAAAGAGCTCTATGCCGGCAGAACAGACAAGCCTGTAACACTTATGGACCTTGCCTGCATCGGTGCTAAGAAGCTCAAAAAAGACGGCCTTCTCAAAGACCTTGACGAGAGCGAGGAGATCAATGCCTGCTCTGTAAAGATCAAGGTGGACGTTGACGGCGTTGATGAAGACTGGCTGCTCATGTTCAAGAACGAGACACACAACCACCCGACAGAGATAGAGCCCTTCGGCGGCGCTGCTACCTGTCTCGGCGGTGCTATTAGAGACCCGCTCTCCGGCAGAAGCTATGTTTACCAGGCTATGCGTGTCACAGGTGCGGCTAATCCCCTTGTTCCTGTTGAAGACACTATCGCAGGCAAGCTCCCCCAGAGAAAGCTTGTAGTTACAGCAGCTAACGGCTATTCCTCCTACGGCAACCAGATAGGCCTTGCTACAGGTCATGTCAGTGAGATATATCACCCCGGCTATGTTGCAAAGAGACTGGAGATAGGCGCTGTAATAGGTGCAGCCCCCGAGAGCAATGTAAGGCGTGAAAGACCCGAGGAAGGCGATGTTGTTATCCTGCTCGGCGGCAGAACAGGCCGTGACGGCTGCGGCGGTGCTACAGGCTCGTCCAAGTCCCACACTCTCCAGTCGCTCGAAAGCTGCGGCGCAGAGGTACAGAAGGGTAATGCTCCTGAGGAAAGAAAGCTGCAGAGGCTTTTCAGAAATCCCAAGGTAACAAGAATGATAAAGCGCTGCAACGACTTCGGTGCAGGCGGTGTATCAGTTGCTATAGGTGAGCTGACTGACGGTCTTGTTATAGACCTTAACGCAGTTCCCAAGAAATATGACGGCCTTGACGGTACTGAGCTCGCAATAAGCGAATCTCAGGAGAGAATGGCTGTTGTAGTATCAAGAAACGATGTTGCTGCATTCATGGCTGAGGCTGCAAAGGAAAACCTTGAAGCTACACTCGTTGCTATGGTAACAGCAGAGCCGAGACTCAAAATGGAGTGGAACGGCAACACTATAGTTGACCTTTCAAGAGACTTCCTTAATTCAAACGGTGCTGAGAAGCACACAAATATCGTTATAAACGAGCCTATATTCGGCAGCGAGAGCAATATAGAGAACACAGCAGAGCGCTGGGAAGCTATGATCTCGAGTCTTAATGTATGCTCGCAGAAGGGTCTTGTTGAAAGATTTGACTCAACTATCGGTGCAGGCACTGTGCTTATGCCTTTCGGCGGCAAGTATCAGAACACACCTAATCAGGCTATGGCTGCTAAGATACCTGTGCTCGGCGGCGAGACAAAGACTGCTTCTATCATGGGCTGGGGCTTTAACCCCTTCGTTTCTTCCGAGAGCCCGTATCACGGTGCTATCTCGGCAGTTGTTGAATCTGTTGCAAAGGTAGTTGCAGCAGGCGGCAGCAGCACCAAGTGCTGGCTGACATTCCAGGAATACTTTGAGAGAACACAGAATGACCCTGAGCGTTGGGGACAGCCTTTATCGGCACTTCTCGGTGCTTACAAGGCACAGATGGAGCTTGGTCTCGGCGCTATAGGCGGCAAGGACTCTATGAGCGGTACATTTGAGAACATCGACGTTCCGCCTACACTTGTTTCCTTTGCTGTTTCTGTTGCAAATACTGATAATATAGTATCCTCCGAGTTCAAGGAGGCAGGCAGTGACGTTATCGTCATCACACCTGAGTTTGACGAGAACAGGATAGTAGATTTTAACTCGCTCAAAAATGTATTTGCAAGAGTTGAAGCGCTTATAAAGAGCGGCGCTGTACTCTCCTGCCGCACAGTTGCTTTCGGCGGTATCTCTGAGGCTATATGCAAAATGGCATTCGGCAACAAGATAGGCTTCAGATTTACAAGCAGAGTAACACCTACCGAGCTGTTCAGAGCTTGCTACGGCTCATTCGTTATCGAGCTCAAGGCCGGCACTGAGACTGATGAGCGTGTTATCGGTAAGACAACTGAGCTCTACACTGTTGAGACCGAGGATTACACTGTTGACCTTGAAAAAATAGAAAAGCTCTGGGAGGACAAGCTCGAGCCTGTATTCCCTGCAAAGATAAAGCAGCCTGAGGACGAGCCCAAGACATACTCCTTCAAGGCTGAAAAGAGAGTTGCACCTGCAATAAAGGTCGCTAAGCCCAAAGTGCTCATTCCTGTATTCCCGGGTACAAACTGCGAATACGACACAGCAAGAGTATTTGAAAGAGCGGGCGCTGAGGCTGAGATATTCGTTGTAAGAAACCTCACAGCACAGGCTATAGAAGAATCCGTCGTTGAAATGGAGAAGCTCATCAAGCAGTCGCAGATAGTTATGCTGCCGGGCGGCTTCTCGGGCGGCGACGAGCCTGACGGTTCCGGCAAGTTTATCGTATCCTTCCTGAGAAACCCGAGGCTCACAGATGCTATACACGACCTTTTAAAGAACAGAGACGGTCTTATGCTCGGTATCTGCAACGGTTTCCAGGCGCTCGTAAAGCTCGGTCTTGTGCCTTACGGCGAGATAAGAGATATGAGAGACGACTCACCTACTCTTACATTCAACACGATAAACAGGCACCAGTCGAAGATGGTAAACACAAGGATAGCTTCAAACAAGTCGCCTTGGCTTGCAGGCTGCGAGGTAGGAGATATCCACAGCATAGCTATTTCTCACGGCGAGGGCAGATTCGTGGCTTCCTCTATCGAGATAGCACAGCTTGCTGCAAACGGTCAGATAGCTACACAGTATGTTGACTTTGACGGCAACCCGACGCTTGACATACAGTGCAACCCGAACACATCTATCGACGCTATCGAGGGCATCACCTCACCCGACGGCAGAGTATTCGGTAAGATGGGTCACTCTGAGCGTATCGGCGACAACGTATGCAAGAATGTTCCCGGTAACAAGAATCAGAAGATATTTGAGAGCGGCGTTAAATACTTCAAGTAAAAAATCTAAGTATGGGGCGAGAATATCGCCCCGATGCTTTTAAAAGGAGAAAACATGGGGAAGATATTTCTTTTTGTTGTACTTGGCTATGTATGCATAGTGAGCATAGTTTGCTTTATCATGTACGGTGTTGACAAAAGCCGTGCAAAGAGAGACAAATGGCGCATTAAGGAGCAGACGCTGCTTATGACAGGCTTTATCGGCGGTGCTCTTGGCGGGCTTGCAGGTATGTTCGCTTTCAGGCACAAGACCAAGCACTGGTATTTCTTTGTGGTAAACGGCATATCCATTGCACTGTGGGTCTTTTTTATAGTCAAGGTATATTCCAACCTTACATCATGAATATATTACTCAGAGCGCTCGGAAAACCGGGCGCTTTTTTATTTGTTCTACGTGGAACATTTATTCGATTAAGTGTTATAAAAGCAAGAGCAAATATCCCTCTCCGGGGTTTACAAAAAGTTAATATTGTGATATAATATATCTATGTATATACAGTAATAATTCAAGCTGTTATCGGTTAAGATAACAGGCACTTTGCAAAGGAGGATATATGTATGGACGAATTGATAAGATTATTAAGACAGAATGCAAGGATAACTGATGAGGAACTTGCTGTAATGCTTGGCAAACCGGCAGACGAGGTAAAGAAAATGATAGCCAAGCTCGAAAACGACGGTATAATCAAGGGCTACTCAACTATAATCGATGAGAGCAGCTATGACCCGAACAGTGTATCTGCGCTTATAGAGCTTAACGTAACTCCGCAGTCACAGTCGGGGTATGACGAGATAGCAAGGCAGATAGCTTCTTATGACGAGGTGGCAAGTGTAAGGCTTATGTCAGGCACTTACGACATACTCGTGGAAGTAATCGGGTCAAACATAAGGGACGTATCGCTTTTCGTATCGCAGAGGCTTGCAACTATTGATGCAGTGCAGTCAACAGCAACTCACTTTGTTCTCAAAGCATACAAGGACAACGGAATTATCATTGACGGTGAAGAAAAGGACGAGAGGAGCTGGGTATGTCCATGATCGACTACGACAAGCTGCTCAACAACAGGATAAAAAGCGCCAAGCCGTCAGGGATAAGAAAATACTTTGACATGGCAGAGACTATGGATAATGTTATATCCTTAGGCGTCGGCGAGCCGGATTTCAAGACACCGTGGGTGGTAAGGCAGGAAGCTATAAACATTCTTGACAAGGGAAGGACTAACTACACGGCGAACTCAGGTCTTATTGATCTGAGAAAAGAAATAGCAGCCTACACACAGAGAAAGCTCGGCCTGAGCTATGACCCGAAAAATCAGATAATCGTGACTGTAGGCGGCTCTGAGGCTATCGACCTGGCGATAAGATGCACAGTTGAGCCGGGCGATGAAGTGCTTATCTGCGAGCCGTCGTTTGTATGCTACAGGCCTATTGCAGAGCTTTCAGGCGGCAAGGTGATATCCATTGAGACAAAGGCTGAAAATGAGTTCAGGCTGACAGCAGAGGAACTTAAGTCCAAAATAACGGACAAGACGAAGCTGCTGATACTCCCCTTCCCGAACAACCCGACAGGTGCTATCATGACAAGAGAAGACCTTGAAAAGATAGCGGAGGTACTTGAAGGAACTAACATTGCAGTTATCAGCGACGAGATATACAGCGAGCTTACATACGGCGAGAAGCACTGCTCGCTTGCACAGATAGGCGACATGAAAGAGCGTGTGATAATAGTTAACGGCTTCTCAAAGGCATATGCCATGACAGGCTGGCGGCTCGGGTATCTTGCAGGACCGAAACCGCTTATCGAACAGATGTTAAAGCTGCACCAGTATGCGATAATGTCATCGCCTACGGTGAGCCAGTATGCTGCCATAAAGGCGCTTAAGGAATGTGATGCAGACATTGAGAAGATGCGCAACGAATACAATGCAAGGCGCAGGTATTTAGTCGATGCTTTCAACAAATTAGGCCTTGACTGCTTCACGCCAAAGGGGGCTTTCTATGTATTCCCCTGCATAAAGAGCACAGGGCTTACAAGCGAGGAATTCTGCGAAAAGCTGATAATGCAAAAGCAGGTCGCAGTAGTTCCGGGCAATGCCTTCGGCGACTGCGGAGAGGGGTTCATAAGAGTATCCTATGCTTACTCGATAGCGCATCTGAAAGAGGCTATAAGAAGGATAGGCGAATTCTTAGATGAGCTTAAAGGATAAAACGGGCTTTCCATTTATCATTTAGCAATACACAGGAGACATACAATGAACATGATAAAGATCAAAGCCAATGCCAAGATAAACCTCTTTCTTGACATAACAGGCAGACGTGATGACGGATATCACGAGCTTGACAGTGTGATGATGAGCGTTGGAATTGCGGATATACTCACATTTGAAAAGACCGATGCTGTGGGCATTGAGATAGTATGCGATAAGGAAGGCTTTCCGCTTGATGAGAGCAACATTATATACAAGGCGGCAAAGGCGCTGTTTGATAAATATCTGACGGGCAGCAATGCAGGGCTTAGGGTGACGGTTGATAAGAACATCCCCTCTCAGGCCGGAATGGGCGGCGGAAGTGCTGACGGAGCGGCGGCTCTTGTGGCGTTGAACACGCTTTTTGAGCTTGGGCTGAGTGAGAATGAGCTGATAGATATCGGTGCAGCTATCGGCGCTGATGTACCGTTTTGCTTAAAGGGCGGCTGCTGCGTTTGTCAGGGGATAGGCGAAAAGCTGAGTGACACTGGATTTGACACTCCCCTGCCGATGATAGTTATAAAGCCTGACACGGCTGTAAGCACGCCTGCGGCATACAAGGCATACGACGGGCTGGCATCGCCCGAGCACAGGAGCATGGCTGAGTTTTCTGATGCGCTGAATAAAGGCGACACAGAGCTTATTTGCAGCAGGCTTTTCAATGCATTTGAGCTTGTGATAAGTGATGACAAGATATCGGCTGCGAAAAATGCCTTGAAAGAGAGCGGCGCTATGGGCGTTCTTATGACAGGCAGCGGCTCGGCGGTTTTCGGGATATATGACAGCAAAGAGAGCGCAGGGGCAGCCTATAAGGCGATTAAGGACAAACACAAAGAGATGATCCTATGCGAAAGCAAGAGCAAAGGCATTGAGATAATTACAGAGGGGTGAGCATATGGCTTACAAATGCAAAATATGCGGATACAAATTCAAGGCCGGTGACGGCTCTTTATGCCCGGAATGCTTTACGGCGAGGGAGGAAGAACTGAGCTTTGACACATCAAGAAAGAGCGAGGAGCTCTGGAGCAGTCGCAGCAAGGAGAAGCTCGGCAGCTTTCTTGCAGATGAGATGAGGCAGGAGCTTCACGAAGACATTTCGATGAAAAAGAGCCTTGACCGTGAAGATGCAGCCAAGACAAGGAGCTTCACAGAGCAGGGCGCACACGTCAAGAACGAGAGCTTCAAGCAGGCCTATCAGGAGCGAAGGAGCAGAGACACTACCAACCCCGGCAGAGTTTTCACCGACAACAAGCAGCCGCAGTCTCGTGCCGGTTCATCATCGCAGCAGGTAAACAGCTTTCTTGATTCTATTGACCCGACACTCAGAAGCAGGATAACAGGTGTTGACACGCCGGATCAATCGACCTTTCGTTACTCTCATCACACATCTAATACCGGCTATACCTCAAATCAGCAGATGCTGTATGGGATAAACGGCGGCAAAACGCCCGGCGCAAACAGCTACAGTGCAAACAACAGCTTTTCAAGCTTCCAGGGCAGGAGTAGTCAGCAGCGGTATGCAAAGGGCAGCAACTCAAAGGCTGTTGGCGTTGTTATCATATGCGTTGCTATATTCATACTGATAATCAACGCATTTGAGGAAATAGCTGATTACTCCGAAGAAAAGAAGCAGGAAGCGAGCAGCTCAAACAGTATCAGTGCTGTTGATGTGAGCAAGATAAACCCGAAGATAGATCTGCCCTTACAGCAGGAGCTTGTGGCAGACTATGGCGAATACAAGATAAAGCTGACAAACTATCAGTACGGCGACAAGAAGATCGACCCGAAGAAGAAAGAAACGAACGATAAAAGCTATCCTTCCTCAGAGTGGGACATGAGCAAAGAAAAGTTTACTGAGCTGATGTTTGAATTCACCATTACCGGAGAGCACGGCGCTGAGCTGCCAAATGCTGACAGTCTCGTACTGTATGCGTTCAACAAGGACGGTGAGGTGTGCTGGTGCAACGGGTATGATTGCATAGTTACCGCAAGCAATGACAAAAGCGGCGAATACATCATGCTCGTGACTTTCCTGGTGCCTGAATCGGCTAATGAATTTGACTGTTATATTTCCTTCTCATCATCAAAGGTCAAGGATGGATTGGCAAGCTTCCAGAAATTCACGACTGACATGATCGACAAACAGAACGGTAAGAAAAATGACGGATCATCTGACTCTGCTAAGTGAATGCAGGCTATGCCCGAGGCAGTGCGGCATTGACAGGACAAAAAGCAAGGGCTTCTGCGGCGAGGGCAGGAGCCTTAGAATTGCAAGGTGGGGCAGGCATTACTGGGAAGAGCCCTGCATATCCGGCAAGGAGGGCTCGGGGACGGTCTTCTTCTGCGGGTGCAGTTTAAAATGCGTTTTCTGCCAGAATCATGAGATATCTCAGGGCAGCACGGGATATGATATAACCGAAAGCGAGCTTGCTGATATCTTCCTAAAACTCCAGGACAAGGGTGCAAACAACATAAACCTTGTAAACCCGACGCATTTTGTTCCGCAGATACTCACAGCGCTTGATATTGCAAAGGACAGGCTCATGATACCCGTTGTATACAACTGCGGCGGATACGAGCGGGCTGAGACTATAAGGCTGCTAAATGGGTACATAGACATATTCCTCCCCGACCTTAAATACTATGACGGCGAGCTCTCTTTCAGATACTCAAAGGCAAGGGATTATTTTGAAAACGCCATTGCCGCTGTAAAGGAAATGGCTGCCATGACCGGGAAGCCTGCGTTTGATGACAAAGGGATAATGAAAAAGGGCGTTATCATCAGGCATCTTGTATTACCGGGCGGCAGGCATGATTCTATAAAGCTCATGGACATGATCGGGCAGAACTTTGAAAAAGACGAAGTGCTTGTAAGCCTTATGAGCCAGTTTACACCGACGAAGAACTGCGAAGGCATCCGTGAGCTTTGCCGCAGGACGACGACTTTTGAATACAACTCTGTAATAAAGGCACTTGAAAAGTACGGGTTTGAAGGCTTTATACAGCAAAGGTCATCGGCTGACGATGTATACATTCCGCAGTTTTTTAATGACAAAAAGGTAACATTTTTCCAGAACGATTGACAAAATCAAAATATTGATGTATAATGATAGTAGTCGGGAATGCGAAGACAACTATATATTGTTGTTCATGCGTTTGATAGCCTTTGGACAAAGGCGGCCTTAGGACAATAAGGAGATCTGATCTATGTCAAAAGCACTTGGTTCAAGATACACGATCGAGTCATCTGAGACCTCGAAGGAATACTACGAGATAGTCAAGGATCTGCTCGACAGCGATATAGTTAAAGAAATGAAAAATTTCAGGCATCACTACAGCACGACCTGCTTTCAGCACAGCCTGAATGTTTCATACTACAACTATGTTGTCTGCAAGAAATTAGGGCTCAACTACAAGCAGGCTGCAAGAGCAGGTATGCTGCACGATCTGTTCCTGTATGACTGGAGAGTTGAGAAAAGAAAGAAGGGCGAGCTGCCGCACGGCTTTACTCACCCGAAAAAAGCGCTTGAAAATGCCAGGCAGCACTTTGAACTGGACAAGCGTGAGGAGGACATAATCATCAAGCATATGTGGCCTCTCACAGTAAAGCTGCCGAAATACCCGGAGAGCTATGTTATAGTTATGATGGACAAGTATTCGGCTATGATCGAGCTGGGGTCTTACTTCAAGGGCAAGCTGACCGGGAAATACAAGAAAGCAAAGAGCTAAAAACACGTAAACTTAAGGCCGACAGTAAAATGTCGGTCTTTTTTATAAAAGAATTATATTTTTGTGTTGACTCTAAAGTATACTTCAGGCTTATAATATGTTCATAGGGTACCTTATAGGAAAAAACAAGGAGGACAGATCATGAAGATAGGCGAATTTGCAAAGGCTTGCAGCACAAAGATATCTGTTTTAAGGCACTATGACAATGAAGGTCTGCTTAAGCCCGTGTACATAGACAGGTTTACTGAATACCGCTACTACGACGAGTCGCAGATAGAAGTGTTTGAGCGGATAACAGAGCTTAAGGCTGTGGGCTTCACGCTGTCTGAGATAAGGCAGATGCTATATACGGGTGAAAGCACAGCTGCACTGTTTGAGCGCAGAAAAGCAGAGCTTATAAGCCAGCTTCAGGATCTTGAAAGACTAAGCAAGAGATCTGGAGGGATCAATATGAACAATAATTTCAAGCCTCTTATCGAGGACACAGAGGTAGCATTTGAAAACGACGAAAGAGTAATTGGCAAATGGGAAGCCGTCAGTGAGAACATCGGCGACAGGAACAAGATAGTATACTTCCTGCCGGGCGGAGAGTTTTACTGGTGCTTTAGCTGGAGCAAGGGCAAGCTGATATACGACGACGGCGTGAGCCGCTTTTTAAACGATTACCGTCTGGAGGAGAGAAATGACGAGCTGTACATGATAATCAGCTTTAAATCTCAGGACTACAGCGAGACGGGCAAGACAACACCCATCGCTCTGCGTAAGCTCGACAGCAAACACTACACAAGAGAGCAGATAGCTAAGAAAGACGACATAAACAAGCCTTTTATCCCCGATGAAAGGGTGCTTGGCAGGTGGAAGGCATTTTGCTTTATCGGCTCGGCAATGCTGGATAAGGATGACTTTATCCCCTACAGCAACCCACCAAAGGGCAGCAAGGAATACGGCATAGATTATTTCAGGGAGATAGAGTTTATTAAGGGCGGCAAGGTAAAGGCTGTATACGCAGATGAGACGATCGAAGGCGATGATAAGCACACCTGGACAAGGGGCTTCTGGCTGCGCAAGTGGAACAGCTGTGCCTGCGCCTACGAGATAAAGGAATTTGACGGGAAGGAATATCTTATCATCGAATGGAAAAGCGGCGACTACCGGTTCGGCGGAAGCAAGACGGACTACTATGTAATGGTAAGAGCATAAACAGTAAAGCAGCAGAGGAACTTATGCGTTCTTTCTGCTGCTTTTGGTTTTTAGATCATTTCTGTTTTGGCTTTGGAAGTCTCAGCAAGATATACTTTATGAGCGTAAGCGCAGGAGACTATCACACAGGCTGTGAGGTAACTAAGCAAGAGCACTATAGCAAGAATACCGTTTGCAAATGATGTTGAGACAATGCTCATTATTCCTGCAATGCACAGCGCTTTGCCTGCAAAGCGGTTTGACTTGCTCCAGGTAACATCGTTATACTCAGTCCATGACAGGCGAAGGCCGATGCCGCTGTTTTTCTTGGTCTTGGCGCAGAGGTTGCCGCAGACTATAAAGAACAAGCCCATGAGAAGTGCTGTGAATTTAAGGTCATCTATCTCCAGCTGCGAGACGCCGGAGTTTGTCGTGGCGAGTATTTTATAGATCGTATGGCCGAGAACTGCCGACATCAAAACAAGAACGCCAAACGACATACCGACAGCGACTTTACGGTTTGTCTCGGCAGATACACGCTCTTTATCATCGGGGGCGTTGGCGGCTTTTTTCTCAAAGCGTGTTATCATGCCGACAAACACGAGCATAATGACAAGTATGAAAACAGGGATAAGCAAAAGCTCATACCTACTCCCCCAGCGGTCGGCATTGCCTGAGAGGTCATAGTGCATCGGCACTTTTTGTGGCATAAACTGCACGGATATCGAAGCGGCGACAAGCGGAAGGAATGATAGTGCGGTGATAAGTTTTTTCATTTTCTTTCTCCTCCAAGCTGCGTTGCCCACAAGATAAGCTCGTCAAGGACTGACGTGTTTATCTCATAGTAGACAAAGTTTTTCTCTTTATATTCCATAACAAGGTCTGCGCTTTTCAGCAGTTTAAGATGATACGAAAGAGCCGCAGGCGTGACATTCAGGCGCTCGGCTATCTCACCGGCGCTGAGTCTTCCGTCTTTGAGCATTTCGAGTATATCTCTGCGCTGCTTTTCTGACAGCACCTTGAATATACTTGTTTTTGACATCGGCACCCACCTATTTCAAAATTTCTTTAAATAGATGATACCACAAAAGTCTTGCATTGTCAAGGGGTATTTAAAAATATTTTTAAATACTTGATACAAAAAAGCAGCAGCACCCGAAGCGGATACTGCTGCTTATACTATTTAGTGGATATCCTTATAAAGGCCTATATAGAGCTCAGCTGACTTCTTCCAGCTGAAATCTTCCTTAAGTGCCTTGGTAACAAGAGCGCCCCACTTCTTCTTATCGTCGTAGAGGCTTCTTGCACGGACGAGTGCATCGAGCATATCGTGTGCGTTATAGGTCTTGAAAGTAAAGCCGTTGCCTGAACCGTCAGGCTCGCCGGCATCCTTTATACTGTCACGCAGGCCGCCTGTCTCACGGACTATCGGGATAGTACCGTATCTGAGAGCTATCATCTGGGCAAGGCCGCAAGGCTCGCTCTGTGAGGGCATCAGGAACATATCAGCACCGGCATATATTCTCTTGGAAAGCTCGGGGATAAAGCCTATCCTAAGGCCTACCCTGTCGGGATAGCGGTAGTGCATCTCGTTGAAGAAGTCTTCATATATCTTCTCGCCGGAGCCTAAGATAACGAATTTATAGCCTATCCTGATTATATCCTCAAAGACATACTTTATAAGGTCAAGACCCTTATGAGATACAAAGCGTGTAACTATGCCGACTATAGGCTCATTGCCCTCTGCAAGGCCGAACTCGGAGATAAGAGCCTTCTTACAGTAAGCCTTGCCTGCCTTATTCTTTGCGGAATAGTGGCGTGCGATATTCGGGTCGGTCTGAGGGTCATATACCTTCTGGTCGATACCGTTGAGGAAGCCGCAGAGCTTATACTGCTTATTGGCAAGTGCTCTGTCGAGGCCGTGAGAATACCAGGGGTCAAGAATCTCCCAGGCATAGCTCGGAGAAACTGTGGTTATCTTATCGCTCACCTCTATTGCTGCCTTCATGAAGTTTACATCACCGTCATAGGAGAGCAGGTTGGTATGGTAGAGCGGGATACCCATAAGGTCATTTATAAGCTCAAGACCATACTGACCCTGATACTGGATATTATGGATAGTGAAGACTGTCTTTATATCCTCATAGCCCGGCTGGTAGCGGTAGAAGATATCATAATAAACAGGAACAAGAGCTGTCTGCCAGTCGTTTGCATTTATGACATCAGGCTTGAAGTCGATATAATGCAGAAGTTCAAGAACGGCACGGGAGAAGAATATAAATCTCTCGGCATCGTCATAGAAGCCATACAGGCCATTTCTTGCGAAGTAGTATTCATTATCGAGAAGATAATATGTAACGCCGTTATATACGCCCACGAACACGCCGCAATACTGATTACGCCATGCAACAGGCACTGTGAAGTTAGTAAGATACTGAAGCTCGTCTTTAAGCTCCTGTCTTATCTGGCTATAGTAAGGGATAACGACACGGCAGTCATGCCCCTGTTCATTTATAGCCGCAGGAAGCGAGCCGGCAACATCTGCAAGACCGCCCGATGCTGCGTAAGGCAGAGCCTCACTTGCTGTGTAAAGTATATTCATACGATTCCCTCCTTCTGGGGTATTAAGGCAAAACCTCACGACCACCGGCAGATGCCTTTATACGCCATACACTTGCGTGTCTGACGCACAATGGTCGTGCGGTGTTGCCAAATCGAGCCCAAATAAAAGTTTATTTGGGCCCGATAATACAGATTCAATTTAGAGTGAAGCGCCCTTACCTACATACATTGGATACTCGGGGCTGCTTGTAAGGAGCCTGCCGCTGCCTACTGTAACATTCTTATCGGTGATGACATAGGACATCTCGGCATTATCGCCGACAACGGAATCCTGCATGAGAATGCAGTTCTTTACCTTTGCGCCCTTGCCTACCTTAACGCCTCTGAAGAGAACGCAGTTCTCGACTTCGCCCTCGATGATACAACCGTCTGCGATAAGTGAATTCTTGACTTCGCAGTTAAGGTCATACTTAGCAGGAGCATTATCTCTTATCTTGGTATAGATAGCTCTCTTGGGGAGATATATCTTATTGGAATTCTCAGGATCCAAAAGCAGCTGGTTAGCTGTAAAGTAGCTGCTGATACCGCTTATCTTGCTGAAATAGCCTGAATACTCATAAGCCATTATCTTAAGGTCATTCACTCTGCCCTGAAGGATATCCTTCTCGAAGGAAAGGAGGCCTCTTGCAAAGGAATCCTGTACGAGGTCGATAAGGAGATCCTTTCTGATAACGAACATATTAAGGCTTGCTGTGCAGGTGCCGCTGAGCTCGGGCATTATAAGAACGCTCTTTACGTTATTATCATCATCTGTATTCAAAACAGTTGAAAGAGCTATCTCCTCGCTGGTATAGTTGCCTGTATGAGAAACAACTGTGATATCAGCGCCTGTCTTGATATGCTGCTCGATAATCGGCTTATAGTCCATATTAGTAACTATATCGCAGTCAGAAAGAACTACATAATCAGCGCTCTGGTGCTTGATGAAGCTGAGTGCGCCGTAGAGAGCCTCTATCCTGCCACGGTAGAGCACGCTGCCTTCGTTACCGAAAGGAGGAAGTATGTAAAGACCGCCCTTCTTACGAGCAAGATCCCACTCTCTTGCAGAGCCGAGGTGGTCAAGAAGCGACTGATAGTTAGATTTTGTTATAACGCCAACAGCAGTGATGCCGCTGTTTACCATATTAGAAAGCGGGAAGTCTATCAGGCGGTATCTGCCGCCGAAAAGGATAGAGCCCATTGTTCTGTGTTTAGTCATTTCGCCCATAGTCATGTCATGCATATTAGCAAAAACAAGACCGAGGACGTTACCCATATTTACGTTCATCATTACTCACCTGCCATTCATATATTCTCTGAGATTATCTGCTTGGGTGCTACCTTTGCACCGTCGGACACTGTGATATTATGGCCGACAACTGCAACGCCCCATTCATCTTTATTCTCGATAGTCTCAGGTCTTGCGCCGACCTGTGCGTTCTCGCCGACAACAGAATTCTCGCCGACTATGGCATACTCTATTTTAGCGCCCTTCTTTATCACACAGCCGGGCATAAGTATCGAATCGAGTATCTCAGCGCCTTCCTCAACAACAACGCCGTCAGATATCATAGAGAACTCTACCGAGCCATCTATAACGCAGCCCTCTGTTACCATAGAGTTCTGTATCTTTGCGTTCTTGCCTATAGACTGAGGCGGAAGTGCAGGGTTTCTTGAATAGATCTTCCAGTTGGGATCATAAAGGTCTATCGGGATATTAGGATTGATAAGATCCATATTAGCTTCCCAGAGGGAGTCGATAGTACCAACGTCCTTCCAGTAGCCGTCGAAGCGGTAAGCCACGAGCTTCTCGCCTGCTTCTCTCATATCGGGGATAATATTCTTACCGAAGTCCTTGGAAGCCTCCTTATCGTTCTCGTTAGCGATAAGGTATTCTCTGAGCTTGCTCCAGGTAAAGATATATATACCCATTGAAGCGAGGGTCGAGCGGGGGTTCTTGGGCTTCTCCTCGAAGTCGATGATATTATCATCGTTATCGGTTATCATGATACCGAAGCGTGATGCCTCCTCCTTGGGAACGTCCAGAACAGCGATAGTAGCTGCTGCATTCTTTTCCTTATGGAAATCGAGCATCTTGTTATAGTCCATCTTATAGATATGGTCACCAGAGAGGACTACGACATACTCAGGAGAGTATCTCTCGATAAATGCTATATTCTGATAGATAGCATTTGCTGTACCCGAATACCAGTCAGCACCAGATGCCTTCTGATAAGGAGGGAGCACATGGACGCCGCCGTGAACTCTGTCGAGGTCCCAGGGCTGGCCGTTGCCGATATACTCATTAAGAACGAGGGGCTGATACTGAGTAAGGACGCCTACTGTATCTATACCGGAATTAATGCAGTTTGAGAGCGGAAAGTCTATTATCCTATACTTTGCGCCGAATGGAACTGCAGGCTTAGCAACTGTCTGTGTCAATGCATATAGACGGCTGCCCTGGCCGCCTGCAAGAAGCATTGCCACACATTCTTTTTTGTTAAACATTGTAATTCACCCACTTAATCTTTATTTATCAGCTTTCTTAGCTGTTTTTTTTACTTTCTTGACTGTAGCTGACTTTTTATCGCCTGCATCAGACTTCTTCTTTTGAGGTGCCTTCTTGACTGTGAAATACATCACAGAGAAAGCCGGGATATCAACGCACACTGACTGCTCGAAGCCGTGCATAGGAGTATCAACGCTCTTGACTGTTCCGTTTGTCACAGGTGAGCCGTCGGGAGATGTGGAATTGAACACCTCAGTATAGCTGCCCTTATAAGGAACGCCGAAGCAGTATGATCTTCTCTCAACAGGAACGAAGTTGCAGACTGTGATGATCTCATTTTTCTTATTATCAAATCTTCTGAAGATTATAATAGACTGCTTATAGTCATCATTAGCTATCCAGCTGAAGCCTTCCCAGGAAAAATCGTCCTCCCAGAACTGAGGATGTTCGAGATAGAACTTATTGAGGTTCTTGGAGAACTTCTGGAAATTGCGGTGGTTCTCATACTCGTCTATCAGGAACCATTCAAGGCTGTTTTCATAATCCCACTCTCTGAACTGCGCAAACTCGCTGCCCATAAAGAGGAGCTTCTTGCCGGGGTGAGCCATCATATAGGAAAGGAAAAGCCTTGCCTGAGCAAACTTCTGGTCTGTATCGCCGTACATTTTATTTACGAGCGATGCCTTTCCGTGAACTACCTCATCATGCGATATCGGGAGAATGAAATTCTCGGAGAATGCATAGAAGAAGGAGAATGTGAGCATATCGTGGTGGAATGCTCTGTGTATAGGATCCATAGCCATATACTTGAGCATATCGTTCATCCAGCCCATATTCCACTTGAAGTTGAAGCCAAGGCCGCCGTCGCTTGCAGGCTTTGTTACCATAGGCCATGCAGTTGACTCCTCGGCTATCATAAGAGCATTGGGGTTTCTTGCAAAAACATTCTCATTGAGCTTTTTGAAGAACTCGATAGCTTCGAGGTTCTCATGGCCGCCGTAAACATTAGGCGTCCACTCGCCTGCCCTTCTGTCATAGTCGAGGTAGAGCATTGAAGCAACAGCGTCAACTCTCAGGCCGTCGACATGATACTGTTCGAGCCAGTAGAGAGCATTTGAAACAAGGAATGAAACGACCTCGTTCTTGCCGTAGTCGAATACTCTTGTACCCCATGCGAGGTGGTCTCTCTTCTTAGGGTCGGAATACTCATATACACAGCCGCCGTCGAACTCATAAAGGCCTGCCTCGTCCTTCGGGAAGTGAGCAGGCACCCAGTCAAGGATAACGGATATGCCTGCGTTATGGAACAGGTCTACCATTGCCTTGAAATCATCGGGTGTACCGTATCTCGAAGAAGGAGCAAAGTAGCCTATACCCTGATAGCCCCACGAGCCGTCAAACGGGAACTCTGCAAGAGGCATGAACTCGATATGAGTATAGCTCATCTCCTTAAGGTAAGGGATAATGCTCTTTGCGAAATTCGGGTAGCTGAAATACTTACCCTCGGTACACAGCTTCCACGAATTGAAGTGTACCTCATAGATATTCATCGGGCTCTTATAGACATTTTTCTTTGCCTTTTCTGTGAGCCATTCGGAATCATTCCACTTATAAGTAGACTTGAACACCTTGGAGCCTGTTGACGGCTTGACTTCCATATGTGTACCATACGGGTCAGCCTTCATATGCAGCTTTCCGTCACAACCGTCTATAGCGTACTTATATGTATCAAACTGCTTTAGCCCGGTCTTGAAGATCTCCCAGACCTCTGTATCGGCTATCTTCTCGAGCGGATCGGCATCCTTTTCCCAATTATTGAAATCTCCAACAAGTGAAACCGCCTTGGCATTTGGCGCCCAGACTCTGAAGAAGTGGCCCTTTTTGCCGTCCTTCTGCCCTTCATGGCAGCCGAAAAAGCTATACGCTTCAAAATTGTTACCCTGGTGGAACAAATGCAGCGGAAGCTCATATTCACTGGCGATATCATTTATCATTTTTATGTTATCCTCCTTACATACCGTCAAACGGTTATTAAGGCAAACGCCGGCTATTTCTGCGAAATGGCATAATTATAGCTTTTTTATTTACCTCTATATCTATTTTAAACTTTTTTGAATTATTTTGCAATAGCTTTAGTTGTTATTCTCATAATCTCACATATTTAAACACTCCCAATTGTTAATATTGCACAAAAGAATTTAACCGATTTGGCCGTGAAAAAAGGGAATCGTGAAATAATAAAGAACAGATTTAATATTTTTATATGATTTGTCACACAGAGCTGTCTATTCTGACTGCGGCGACTGTGATATCGTCGCTGACAGATGCACAGTCATCACCGACAGCGAGCTCGCCTATCATTTTTGCAGCCGCATCGGGAGACAGGCAGCCGAGCTTCTGAATGACATCTTCATCGTCTGTGAGTATCTGCTCATCGACGCCGTCAGATGTCATTATTATCATATCGCCGGCATTTATCCTAAGCTGTGTCACATCAGGCTCACAGCGTGTGAGGATACCTGTCGGGAGGGCGTTGCTGGCTATCTTGATAACGCTCCCCTCTCTGATTATATAGGAAGCGGCAGCGCCTGCCTTAAGAAAAGAGGCTGTATGCGAGAACAGGTCGAGCCTGACTACATCAAGAGTAGAGAAGGACTCGTCCCAACTCTTGACGCAGAGAGCGGAGTTTATAAGCCGCTCTGTACAGCTCATCGAAAGGCCTGATGATATTAATCTTCTGACAAGGCTTACCGTGAACATAGAGTCAAGCCTTGCACGCTCGCCTGTGCCCATACCGTCTGAGAGGATAACATAGCGCTCACTCTCGTTGAGAGTAATGGTATCAACTGTATCGCCGCAATACTCGCCGCCGGAGCATGAGGCCTGGAAGGTAGCTATATTTGCTTCGAGCTCGGGCTTTTCGGTAAAGACAAGCCTTGTGACACGGCCTATGACATTGATGCTCGGAAGCTCCATATCACAGCCCACTATATCAGACAGGCGGACTGTGAGCCTTACAAGGTCGCTCTTAAAGCCGCCGTTTACAAAAGCCTCGACAAACAGCCGGCGGTTCTCGTTGGTATAGACACAGACCCTTGCGCCCTTACAGCCGCTTATAGCGAACAGCTCGCCTGCACGCTTACACAGAAGCTCGTCCACCTCTTTGATACGGGCTACCCTGCCGGACATATCGTTAAGAAGCTCCTCCATTGACAGGAGCTGTTCGCACAGAAGCTCACGCATTCTTGTGACGGCGATATCGTTGGCTTTCTCAAAGGCAAGCTCGTCCGCCGCTCTGAGAAAGGCCGCCTTCACGACCGGCTTATTTATACACTCAGGCAGAAAGCTCATGATATCCTCGTCTGTCACTGTGCCGTAGCTGTCGTAGATGTTTTCAAGTATAGAGAGAGCCTTATCATGCACCGGGCGTTTCTTACGGCAGATATCGCAGCAGTCACACTTTGAGCAGACGGAAGAATCGACCCTTGAAGCAAGGGAGAGCGGCTTATACCTGTCGCCGATTTTTAGGGAGATAAGAGATATATCACGTCTTACATCTGAGATAGTCTTTGCGGCATAGCCAAGCCTTGAGGATGCCGTCTGGCCGACAAGGTCGACTGTGCTTTTAGCTGATGTGAGCATCGACCTGCCTGCCTTGAAAAGCCCGGCCGGAAGAAGAACGCTTATTACAACACCAGCGACAATGTCCCAGAACATGACGAAGGTATCGCTGTTGACACCGACAGCGGCAAGGCTGACAAGCACTGTGATTATAAAAGATGATATCGCTGCAAGGTCGCTGAGTGCAAAAAGAGCGCCGCAGATAAGGCCTGACGATGACATGATGAGTGTATTTGATGCAAGCGACGGCGAGCAGAGAGCCACTGCACACGCAGTGAGCACACCAACGAGCGCACCGCCGGCAGCACGGTATTTCTTAGCAAAATACAAGAGAACGACAGTTGCAAAAACACGCCCGAGGTCAAGCGGGAAAGGCACAGATGCAAGAGCACACACGAGCAGTACAAAAATGACTGCTGCGAAAGCGCCCCTTGAGCCGCTGAGTGACAGCTTTCGGGTGACAGTATATTCGTCAGATAAGATACAATACATAAACACCGCAGACGAGCATATCATAGCATCGACTACGCTGAAAGCAAGCCTATAGCCGTCAAAGCCGAGGCCGACCGCTTCTGCGACATTGACAAGGAGCATGATGACGCAAGAGCCGACACCGAGCACCACGGGTGTACAGAAGTTTCTCTTTCTTATAAAGACTGCAAGGAGCGACACGAGCAGTGCGCTGCACACCTTTGCAAAGCATTTCATAAGCTCGCCGGAGAGAAGATAGCAGACGACCATTCCGGCAACAGCAAAGGGCGAACAGCCGCCGCTTACCGCAGCTGCGCAGACACCGAGCGAGAAATGCTCTCCCAGCAGTCTTGCACCTGATAGCAGCATACCGAAAGAGAACGCCATGATACACATTGCAGGGTTTCGCACTCTTATCTCGCTTTTATCCTTTACTCTCGAAATGACCTTCTGCATTTTAAACTTCACCGCCATAAAAAATTTGCTCTGCGTGACTATTTGCAAAGCAAATTCATAATAGCATATGGCAAACGAGAAAAATGTCGGTTATAGAGTGGGGTTACAGTAATTTTCTCAGATTTTCACAGAACAGTATCAGCTGTTCCATCGAAAGAGCCTCGGGGCGGCAGCTGGGTGAAAGCGAGCTTGCCTCTATCGCAGAAGCAACTACAGACTTATCAATTCCCATTGCCGAGGAGACGGAGTTGGAAAGAGTTTTTCTGCGCTGAGAGAACGCTGCACGGACAGTCTTAAAGAAAAACTGCTCATCGGTAACGCCGGCAGGAGTAGACTCTCTGATATCAAATCTTATAACGCAGCTGTCAACATTCGGTGAGGGCATAAAGCTCCCACGGGAGACATTGAACAGCAGCCTGGGTTCACTGAAATAATTGACAGCGACAGTGACAGCGCCCATATCACGGGAGCCTACCTTCGCAAGAAGGCGTGTGCCGGCTTCCTTCTGCACCATGACTGTAACGCTTTTTATCGGAAGTCTGCTCTCGAGGAGAGACATGATTATCGGTGAAGTGATATAATACGGGAGGTTTGCACATACGGCAACGTCAAGACCTTCAAATTCCTGCCTGATAAGCTCATGGAGATCGACCTTCAAAACGTCGGAGATGATGAGCTTGAAATTGTCATACTCACTTAACGTTTCCTCTAATACAGGCTTTAAGCGGTCATCTATCTCTATCGCCACGACCTTATCGGCACGCTTACAGAGCTCGTTGGTGAGAACGCCTATACCGGTGCCTATCTCTATGATACCGAAGCCGGGCTTTGCATTGCCCATTTCAGCTATTTTAGGGCATACTGTGGGGTTGACAAGAAAATTCTGACCAAGGGCTTTTGAGAATGTAAAGCCATGCCTTGACAGCAGCTCCTTGACAACGCTTATATTTGAAAGATTATCCATAACGCACCTCCGTAATATAATTTTAACACAAAATAATAAAAAATGTCAAGTATGCTGATGAATAATAAAAGCGGATATGCCAAAAATAATATCAGTAAGGAGATGAGAGCTTTGCCTATGATATCCAGGAGAAGTACGAGCATGGACATACCACTCGGGCTGAGCATGGCTATGGCACAGAACCCAAGTGTGCTGAGCATTTTTGAGAGCCTTGACAACAGCGAATTAAAGGCACTTGCCGGGATAAGAAATGAAGCTGCAACTGACATGAACGGGCGGGTCAACGGGCTGTATGATGCGGCCGATTCCTTCGGGCGGATAAGAATGTTTTAAAAACGTTCATAGAAAATTGCAGAAGTAAAATCTGTATAGTAAATATATACAATAGACCGCTTTTTATCGCCCGGAAATTTTATTCTCTGTGTGGTTGAAAAAACAAGCGATTTAAGGTATAATATTAGTAGTGTAAAGAACACATTAAGTGCGAAAGGAACGACGGCTATGATGATGACTTTTGGCGGCGCTGGATATTCATCAAAAGGCTTTTGTATTAGAGGCTGTTCTTTTTGCGCTTTGAAATACCCGGAAAAGACTGCAACCTGATATAGTTGCAGTTTTTTGATTTATGAAAGTGAGATGTTTTTATGAAAAAGGTCGCTATTATCATGGGGTCTGACAGCGATTTTCCTGTTGTCAAGAATGCAGCAAGCACTCTTAAGAGCTTTGGCGTTGAGTACGAATGTCATGTAATGAGCGCACACCGCTCGCCGGAGCTGGCTGCTGAATATGCAAAGAACGCAAAGGCAAACGGCTTTGGTGTTATCATCTGCGCAGCCGGAATGGCAGCACACTTAGCAGGTGTTGTGGCAGGTCACACTACCCTGCCGGTAATAGGTATCCCCTGCAAGGGCGCAAACTTTGACGGAATGGATGCTCTGCTCGCAACTGTTCAGATGCCGAGCGGCATACCTGTTGCGACTGTTGCTGTTGACGGTGCAAAGAATGCTGCAATACTCGCAGTTCAGATGCTTGCGATAACCGATGAAGGACTTGCTGAAAAGCTCGAAGCTGAAAAGGCAAAGATGCTCGAAGGCGTAAAGCAGAAGGACGCTGCAATGCAGGAGAAGATAAAAGAGCTTTGAGTACATACAGATACGACACGGCGCTTTTTGACCTTGACGGGACGCTGACTGACTCGGCGGAGGGGATAATCAGATCCGCAAGATATGCGCTTGAACAGATGAAATGGGATATCCCGTCTGACGAAGTGCTCGCAAGGTTCCTCGGACCGCCGCTGATAGTTTCCTTTCAGGAGCAGTGCGGCATGAACAAGGAACAGGCAGCGGAAGCTACACGGCTATTCAGGGTAAGATACACTGACACAGGGCTTTTTGAAAACAGGCCGTATGACGGTATTGTCGAGATGCTTGAAAGGCTGAAAAAAGCCGGCATATGTTTAGCGACTGCGACGAGCAAGCCTGAGGATTATGCGGTAAGGATACTTACGAAATTCGGGCTTATTGATTACTTTGACTTTATCGGTGCGGCGACGTTTGACGAGAGCAGGCACGACAAGATAGCAGTCCTGGGATACACGCTCGACAAGCTCGGTATCAAGGACAAAAGCAAGGTGATAATGGTCGGTGACAGGTCAAATGACATTGACGGAGCACACCGGTTCGGTTTGGAATGCATAGCCGTAAGATACGGCTACGGCAATGATGATGAGTTCAAGGCTCACTCGGCTGACTATATCGTGGACACACCGGATATGGCGGCAGATGTGATCCTTTCAATACGCTCTTAACAGGGCAGAAACTAAAAGTGAGGTAGATCTATGAAGAGTTTTTCAGACAGCTACAAGGACGCAGGCGTTGACGTAACAGCAGGCTACAAGTCGGTAGAGCTTATGAAGCAGTATGTCAAGAGGACTATGACAAACGGTGTTCTCAGCGGCATAGGCGGCTTTGGCGGACTTTTTGAGCTTGATCTTACAGGCATTGAGAAGCCGGTTCTCGTTTCCGGCACAGACGGTGTCGGCACAAAGATCAAGATAGCATTCCTGCTTGACAAGCACGACACAGTCGGCATCGACTGCGTTGCAATGTGTGTAAATGACATAATATGCTGTGGTGCAAAGCCGCAGTTCTTCCTTGATTACATAGCTTGCGGAAAGAATATCCCCGAGAAGATAGCAAGCATCGTTTCGGGTGTGGCTGAGGGCTGCGTTCAGGCAGGCTGTGCGCTCATCGGCGGTGAGACAGCCGAGCACCCGGGTCTTATGCCCGAGGACGAATACGACCTTGCAGGCTTCTCTGTAGGCGTTGTAGACAAGAACAAGATAATCGACCCCGAGAAGCAGAAGTCCGGAGACGTTATGATAGCTATCAAGTCGAGCGGTGTTCACTCGAACGGCTTCTCGCTGGTAAGAAAGGTATTCACAGTAAACGAGCAGAATCTTGCAAGACACTACAGCGAGCTTGGCAAGACTCTCGGCGACACACTGCTGACACCTACAAGAATATACGTCAAGGCTGTTATGGAGCTTATTTCCAAGGTCAATGTAAAGAGCATCTCGCACATCACAGGCGGCGGCTTCTACGAGAATATACCACGTTCTCTCCCCACCGGCTTAAGTGCAAAGATCGAGAGAAATGCCGTACAGGTGCTCCCGATATTTGATGTTATCGCAAAGACAGGCAACATTCCTGAGAGAGATATGTTCAACACCTTCAACATGGGCGTTGGTATGACAGTCGTAGTTGACAAGAATGATGTTGACGCTGCCATCGCTGCTATAAAGGCAGCCGGCGAGGACGCTTATGTTCTCGGCGAGCTTGTAGAGAGCGAAGAAGGCGTAATAATCTGCTGATAATACTTTTAGCGACACTATACGGGCAAGCTGTATGGTGTTGCTTGGGTTTTAAGGAGTATTCAAAATGAGTGAAAATATGAAGAATATCGTTGTTCTGGTATCGGGCGGCGGAACTAATCTGCAGGCGCTTATCGACTCACAGAACAGGGGCGATATCAAAGGCGGCAGGATAACCTGTGTCATCTCCTCAAAAGAAGGAGCTTATGCTTTAGAGAGAGCTAAGAATGCAGGCATCAAAACAAGAGTGCTCGCAAGGAAAGAATACAGCGACATTGCTGAATATTCAAAGGCAATGAAAGATGCACTTACCGAGGAGCAGGCAGACCTTGTGGTCTATGCAGGCTTTATGACTATACTTGACGAGCAGGTATGCAGGGCGTTCCCTTACAAGATGATGAACGTTCACCCGGCGCTTATACCGAGCTTCTGCGGCAAGGGCTTTTATGGGCTGCACGTTCACGAGGCCGTGCTTGAAAGCGGCGTTAAGGTATCGGGCGCTACTGTTCACTTTGTAACAGAAGTATGCGACGGCGGGCCGATAATATTACAGGGAACTGTCGATGTAAAAAACGACGACACGCCCGAGACATTACAAAGGCGAATTATGGAAAATGTTGAATGGAAGCTTCTGCCGAAGGCTGTATCGCTTTTCTGTGAGGGCAGGATAACGATAAAGGACGGCAGGGCTTACGTTGACCTGTGAGGTATGAAAAATGGTTAGACTAAGACCTTTCAAGCCGCAGGATGCTGACGAGGTTTGCCGCTGGATAGGTGAAGACGAAAAGGCCTTCATGATGTTCACAGCGGGCAGATATAACTATCCTTTAGCGGCTGAGGAGATAGTATCAAGGCATTACGGCTTTGAAAGAGAAAATGATGCTTTTATGATGACAGCACTTGATGAAAGCGGTAGAGTATCGGGGCATTTTATATTCAGAATGCTCGATTTTGAAAAGAACAGTGTACACATGGGTTTTATTATAGTTTCACCCGAGAAGC
The DNA here is from genome assembly GCF_000686125.1 of Ruminococcus sp. NK3A76. Taxonomy (NCBI): domain Bacteria; kingdom Bacillati; phylum Bacillota; class Clostridia; order Eubacteriales; family Oscillospiraceae; genus Ruminococcus; species Ruminococcus sp. NK3A76. Next base: position 1,180,688 of record NZ_JMMA01000002.1, on the reverse strand, counting down.
GTGGAAAGGGCTTTGGCAAGGAAATAGTGTGCAAGGCTGTAAGCTTCGCTCATGACATACTGGGTGTAAACAGAGTGACACTGGGCGTTTTTGAAAACAACGAGGCGGCATACAACTGCTATCTTTCAAGCGGCTTCAAGGTAACTGAGCACATCAAGGACTGCTTTGAGTTTAAAGATGAGAAGTGGGGCCTTTATGAAATGGAATACATATTTGAAAACAAGGAGGAAATCTGATGAAACAGCTTGACATTTACGAGGAGCTTAAAAACAACTCCTACCCCGGCAGAGGCATAGTTATAGGAAAGTCGGAGGACGGCAAGAACGCTGTTACTGCTTACTTTATCATGGGCAGGAGCGTTAATTCGAGAAACAGAGTATTTACCGAGACTGAGGACGGCATAAAGACCGAGGCTGCTGACCCGAGCAAGCTGACAGATCCGCACCTTATAATATACTCGCCTGTAAGGGTACTCGGAAACAAGACTATCGTTACAAACGGCGACCAGACTGACACTATCTATGAGCTTATGGACAAGCAGCAGACATTTGAGCAGAGCCTGCGAACAAGAGAGTATGAGGACGATGCTCCCAACTACACACCCAGAATTTCCGGCATCATGCACGTCGGCGAGGGCAAGTACAACTACGCTATGAGCATTCTCAAATCTGCTGACGGCAACCCTGACTGTGTTGAGAGATTTACCTACACATATTCTGACCCGTTAAGCGGTGTGGGTCACTTCATACACACATACATGGGCGACGGTTCTCCCCTGCCGAGCTTTGAGGGCGAGCCTAAGAAGGTAGCTATACCCAACGACATTGACGAGTTCACAGCTAAGCTCTGGGACGCACTCAACGAGGACAACAAGGTATCGCTCTTTGTAAGGTTTATCGACATCGAGACAGGCAAGGCTGTTTCTAAGGTAGTTAACAAGTACAGCAAGTAAGGAGATAATTAATATGCTTCCTGCTTTTAAATACCACCCTGACCCGATAGGGACCGGTGCATTTATAAAAGGTGAGATACAGACCTGTCAGTGCTGCGGAAAAGAAACAGAGATCTGGTATGAAGGCCCGTTTTATAGCGAAGAGGAAATAGAATGTCTTTGCCCTGAATGTATCGCAAGCGGAAAGGCAGCCGAAAAGTTTGACGGTATGTTTCAAGACGACTTTTCATTAGAAAAGAAATTAGAGTCTGAAAAGATCGACGAGCTTATCCACCGCACACCGGGTTATATGGGCTGGCAGCAGGAATTCTGGCTGGCTCATTGTGATGATTACTGCGCTTTTGTAGGATATGTGGGCTGGAAAGAAATAGTAGATATGGGGCTTGAAAAGGAAATTGAAGAGACCTATGACAAGAAATTTGATTACTTTGAATTTGAGGACATAAAGAAAAATCTTCAAAACGGGGGCAGTATGCAGGGCTATTTATTTAGGTGTCTGCACTGCAAAAAGCATTTTCTTTATATTGATTGTGACTAATAATTTATAAACTGGAGGTAATTACAATGGCAAACGAGATGTTACTCAAATACGGCTGCAACCCTAATCAGAAGCCGTCAAGAGTTTTTATGGAGGACGGAAAAGACCTTCCTATCGAAGTACTGAACGGCAAGCCCGGTTACATCAATCTGCTTGATGCATTCAACGGCTGGCAGCTTGTAAGGGAGCTTAAGAAGGCTACAGGTATGTGTGCTGCAACTTCCTTCAAGCACGTTTCTCCTGCCGGTGCTGCTGTAGGCAGACCGCTTACTGAGACTGAGGCTAAAATATACTTTGTAGACGACTTAGGCGAGCTCTCCCCTATGGCTTGCGCTTATGCAAGAGCAAGGGGTGCTGACAGAATGTCGAGCTACGGTGATTTCATCGCACTTTCTGATGTCTGCGATGTTCCCACAGCAAAGATGATACAGCGTGAAGTATCTGACGGCATCATCGCTCCCGGTTACACAGACGAGGCTCTTGAGATACTCAAGTCAAAGAGAAAGGGCACATACAACATCATCAAGATAGACGAGAACTATGTTCCTGCTCCTATCGAGACAAAGCAGGTGTTCGGTGTTACCTTCGAGCAGGGCAGAAATGAGTTCAAGATAGACAACGACCTTCTCACAAACATCGTAACAGAGAACAAGGACATTCCTGACGACAAGAAGGAAGACCTCGTTATCTCGCTCATCACACTTAAGTACACACAGTCAAACAGCGTATGCTATGTAAAGAACGGTCAGGCTATCGGCATCGGTGCAGGCCAGCAGTCGAGAGTTCACTGCACAAGACTTGCAGGCAGCAAGGCTGACAACTGGTGGTTAAGACAGCACCCCAAGGTTATGGGCTTACAGTTTGTTGACGACATAAGAAGACCTGACAGAGACAACACTATCGACGTTTACATCTCTGACGAATACGAAGATGTATTAAGAGACGGCGAATGGCAGAGGCTGTTCAAGGTCAAGCCTGATGTTCTCACAAAGGAAGAAAAACAGGAATGGCTTGCAAAGAACACAGACGTATGCCTTGGCTCTGATGCTTTCTTCCCGTTCGGTGACAACATCGAGAGAGCAAAGAAGTCCGGCGTTAAGTACATAGCTGAGCCCGGCGGCTCGATAAGAGACGACAATGTTATAGACACCTGCAACAAATACGGCATGGCTATGGCATTTACAGGAATGAGACTTTTCCACCATTAATATACAAACAAAACAGCAAAACAAAGAACATATCAAAGGAGAAAAACGATGAAGAAACTTTTAGCTTCTCTTTTAGCTATATCAATGGTATTTTCACTTGCTTCGTGCTCGCTCATCGGTGAAGACAGCAGCTCTTCATCAAGCTCGGAAAGCAGCAGTGATGCTTCTTCAGGTGCTTCAAGCGAAGGCGATGCTTCTTCGGCTGATGAGAAAGAAGAAGTAAAGGGCTACACCGTTGATGTTGATGAAAAGATCTGGAAGAACATAACAAACAACATCGGCAGCAACGACAGCTCTGCTGACAGTGCTGACTCATCCGCAGCGGACACCAAAAACTCACTGGTGAATGTTGCTTACTCATACATAGGCGACACTTCTGACCCGTACTATGCAACAGCTAATTTCAACATAATCATCAAGACAGGCATAGGCGATGCAAAGGTATCCGATTTTGTTGATGTTATAAAGGATGAATACTCCACACTCGGCTACAACATCTCAAACAGTGAGGAGATAACTCTTAACGGCTATGATGCTTACAAGGTCGAGACGACTGTTACAAAGAGCGGCATGGAAATGATAATGAACCAGATAGTTATTGCTGAGGGCGGTGTTGCTTTCATAATAAGCTACGGTTCTGAATCTTCGGTATTTGAAAAGATAAAGCCTGAATTTGAAAAGGTGTTCTCAACATTCAAGGTATCGTAAGAAAATGGTTACCCTGTCATACGGCAGGGTAACATTATAAACATCTGAAAAGAGGGAATGTTATGAATATATTAGTTGTCGGCGGCGGCGGCAGAGAGCACGCCATAATCATGAAGCTCGCAGAGTCCCCCAAGGTAGACAAGCTCTACTGCACACCGGGTAACGGCGGCATCAGCAGATATGCTGAGTGCTTTAATGTAGGTGCTACTGACATTGAGGGCGTTGTAAAGCTCGCTAAGGAGCTCAAGCCTGACATGGTAGTAGTTGCGCCTGACGATCCGCTCGTTTTAGGCATGGTAGATGCACTTCAGGCAGAGGGCTTCAGGACCTTCGGCCCCAAGAAGGATGCAGCTATAATCGAGGGCTCAAAGGTATTCTCAAAGGAGCTCATGAAAAAATACAAGATACCCACAGCAGGATACGAGGTATTCTCTGACAGCGAGAGCGCAATCAAGTATGTAAAAGAGCAGAACACCTACCCTACTGTTATAAAGGCAGACGGTCTTGCACTCGGCAAGGGCGTAATTCTCGCACAGAGCGAGGAGGAGGCTGTTGAGGCTATCAAGTCGATGATAGACGGCAAGCAGTTCGGAGATAGCAGCTCGACTGTCGTTATCGAGGAATTCCTCACAGGGCCTGAGGTATCTGTGCTTTCATTCACTGACGGAAAGACTGTTGTTCCTATGATATCCTCTATGGATCACAAGAGAGCGCTCGACAACGACGAGGGTCTCAACACAGGCGGCATGGGCACAGTTGCTCCCAACCCCTACTACACAGAGGACATTGCAAAGGAATGCATGGAGAAGATATTCCTGCCTACCATAAATGCCATGAACAAGGAAGGCAGAACATTTGAAGGCTGTCTGTATTTCGGCCTTATGCTCACACCCAAGGGGCCTAAGGTGATTGAGTACAACTGCCGTTTCGGCGACCCGGAGACACAGGTAGTGCTGCCGATGCTTGATCATGACCTTGCTGAGATATTCGAGGCGATATACGACCACAGGCTCGCAGACCTTGACATAAAGTGGAAGAGCGGCTGCTGCACCTGCGTTGTTATGGCAAGCGGCGGCTACCCTGTAAAGTATGAAAAGGGCATCGAGATAAGCGGCCTTGATGACAAGGGTCAGGTAGAAGGCGCATTTGTATACCACGCAGGCACAAAGCTCTCTGACGGAAAGTTCTTGACAAACGGCGGCAGAGTACTGGGCGTTACCTGCAATGCGCTGACATTACAGGGTGCGCTTGACAAGTCCTACGAAGCTGTAAAGAAGATAAGCTGGAAGGACGAGCATCACCGCAGCGACATCGGCCAGCGTGCGCTCAAGGCGCTGCACAACGACCCTCTTGATCTTGAATACAAGCAGGACATGGAGGATTACATCGAAGAAAACGGCGTTTACTTAAGACAGTAATAAAAGCAAACACCCGAGGGGCTTAATTGTAAAGCCTCCCGGGTGTATTTTATTGCTTATAGAGTCTGTAGGAGTTTATCTTGACTTTCTCATCAGGCTTCTGAGGTGAAAGAGCATCTTCCCTTTCTGCGACGAGCTTGAAGCCGTTTTTTAAGATCACCTTATTGCTGGCGATATTATCAGCAACGGCCTCGATAACTATAGTATCAAAGCTGTTTTCAAAAAGCTCTTTGACAACTGCGCCGAGAGCCTCGGTCATATAGCCGTTGCCCCAGTATGCCCTGCCCATGCAATAGCCCACGACAGGTGCGCCGTTATGAAAGCCCACGACATCTATCATACCGATAAGCGTGCCGTCTGTTTTAAGCTCGATACCGTAGCGGTAGCGGTCAGGCTTTTTATACTCATCGAGCCAGTAGTGCATGATCTCCCTGGTGTCATCGATTGTTCTGTGAGCCTTCCAGGTCACATATTTTGCGACCTCGGGGTCACTCGCCCAGCAGCTGAATATCTGCTGTGTATCCTCCTCGGTGATATACCGAAGCCTTAGCCGCTGCGTTTCAAGTTCTCTCATCAGAATGCTCCTTACACATTAAAGCGGAAAAGAACGATATCTCCGTCCTGCATCACATAGTCCTTGCCTTCAAGGCGAACAAGGCCTTTCTCCTTAGCGCCTGCCATACTGCCGCAGGCCATAAGGTCATCAAATGACACTACCTCGGCACGGATAAAGCCCTTTTCAAAGTCGGTATGTATCTTACCGGCTGCCTGGGGAGCCTTTGTGCCACGAACGATAGTCCAGGCTCTTACCTCAGGCTCGCCTGCTGTAAGGAACGAGATATAGCCGAGCAGCGCATAGCCTTCCTTGATGATCCTGTTAAGGCCGGACTGTTCAAGGCCGAGGTCATCAAGGAACATAGCCTTATCCTCATCGCCCATATCGGATATCTCGGCTTCTATCTGAGCGCAGATTGGCAGAACTGCCGAGCCCTCAGCTGCTGCTATCTCGCAGACCTTTTTATAGTTTGCGTTGTTGTCGATATTATTTCTGAAATCGTCCTCAGAGAGGTTTGCAGCGTAGATCACAGGCTTAAGAGAAAGCAGGGGCGTTTCCTTAAGAGCTTCCCTTTCCTCGTCGGTCATTTCAAAGCCACGGGCAGCCTTGCCTTCTTCAAGGTGAGCTTTGAGCCTTTCAAGGAAATCAACTATAGGAGCAAGCGACTTATCGCCTTTCATAGCCTTCTTTGTTCTGTCGAGCTTGCGCTCGATAAGCTCAACGTCTGCAAAAACGAGCTCAAGGTCAATAGTCTCGATATCTCTTGCAGGGTTTATTGAGCCATCAACGTGGATAATATTATCGTCCTCAAAGCATCTTACAACGTGAACTATAGCATCTACCTCACGGATATTTGCAAGGAACTTATTGCCAAGACCCTCTCCTTTGGATGCGCCCTTTACAAGGCCTGCGATATCAACGAATTCAAGTGTTGCAGGGGTAAACTTTACAGGGTGATACATCTCTGCGAGCTTATCGAGCCTTTCATCAGGGACAGATACTATGCCCACATTGGGCTCTATAGTACAGAACGGATAGTTTGCCGACTCAGCGCCTGCATTTGTAAGTGCATTAAAAAGTGTGCTCTTCCCGACATTGGGAAGACCTACCATACCTAACTTCATATATTATGATTTCCTTCCATATCAAATTTCTTCTGTTTCGTCATCACATTCGATGCCGCAGATATCGTCGTCGTCATCATTGCCGACGATATGATTGTTATTGCCGATGCTGACACCGTTCTTAACAGGTGAAACGATAAAGCCTACGATTATACCCAGCAGGAACATTGCAAGGCACTGCCAGAAATAAGGTACCATGATCTTGTGATCTTCAAATCTTTCTTCCATTTTAATAAACTCCTTTACTCAACAGATTTAAGTGATTCAACTTCGTCGATGCGCCTTATCTTGAAGTGCATCAGAATATTTATAAGCACTGCGAAGACTATTGTTATCGCAGCAGAATATACATAGGAATACCACACGAGCGAGCGGTTGAACATTACCATATCGACCTCTGAGGTAATGACAACAAAGTGGTGGAGCACCGCCCCGAGAATGAAGCCTGCAAGGATACCAAGCAGTGTGCCGACTATATTCTCACGGTAGATATAAGCGCTCGTCTCGGTGTCGTAAAAGCCAAGGACTTTAAGCGTCGCAAGCTCACGCCGGCGCTCTGTGATATTGATATTGGCAAGATTATAAAGCACGACAGTCGCTAAAAACCCGGCACAGACTATCAGCATAACTACCACACCGTCAAGCGATGACAGCGAATCTACAAATCCCTCTGACGAATCCGCCTTAAACGAAACGCCGAGGAAATGCTTATCCCTGATAAGGTCTGCTTTGAGCTCCTCTGTGTCGCAGCCCTCCTCTGCTTTGAAGAAAGCCATATTATACTCAGGTATAAAGCCGTATGTGTTTTCAAAAAACGCAGGCGTCATATAGACATAGTGCATGATATAGTTTTTCATGATGCCGCCTACTCTGACATTACAGCGGCCAAGCTCGGTGATGTTGATACCGATAGTGTCACCCACGCTGACATTCATCAGCTGGCTCAGCTTCTCGGTGATAATCACCTCATTATCGTTAAGCGTGACGTTGCCGTCAATTGATGTCATTTCTACAAAATTGCCGAAATTATCCGGCTCGCTTACTATTACAAGGTCGGCTGTATGCATAACGCCTTCTTCATCAGTACACTGGGACATATATTTACGAGAGGGCATCTTATCGGTTATCTGCTTGTAATCATCAAGCGCCTCAAAGCACTGCTCAGAGGTATAGCCTTTTGTGGAATCATAGGCTATCACCCCGTCATACAGCCATATATCAGAAAACTGGAGTGACGCCATAGAGCTTATCGAATACTTAAGCCCGAAGCCTGTCATGATAAGAGCCGCACAGCCTGCAACACCGACTATGGTCATGACAAAACGCTTTTTATATCTTAACAGGTTACGCACTGTGACCTTTGACAGAAAGCCGAGCCTGCTCCAGATAAGCGGCATTTTTTCAAAGATGACTCTTTTGCCGGGAGGAGGCGCTTTCGGACGCATAAGCTCAGAGGGAGCACACCGAAGCGACACCCAGCACGCCCACAGCACAGAGACTGCCACACACCCGAGAGAAACGGCTGCACAGTAGACACAGTAATCTATCTTGAAGGGTGTATTTATGCTCGGCATATTATACATCATCTTATAGCAGCGGTAGATTATCTTCGGGAAGACCTGCATACCGACTGCCGTGCCTGCGACAGAGCCTATCAGCGCTGCACTAAGGCCGTAGAAAAGATACCGAAAGCACACAGCACGCCCTGAATAGCCAAGCGCTTTATATGTGCCGATAAGCATACGCTCATCATCGACCATTCGGGTCATAGTTGTCAGGCAGACAAGCGCTGCAACAAGGATAAAGAACACAGGAAAGACCTTTGAGAGCTTATCGATCTTCTGGCTGTCGTTATAAAACGAGCTGTAGTCCTCGCTTGAATCAAAGCGGTCAAACTCATAGATAGTGGGTTCACTGACATTTGCAAGACTTTCCTGATACTCCTTAGCCTGGGCTTTGAGTTCATCGGCCTGCTTCTGATAGCTTTCTATCTTCTCCTTATCGCCGGAGCAGATATCGCTTACAACAGTATACTGCATTAGTATCTGCGCACGCTGACCTTTAAGAAGCAGCGAGCTCTGGCCGTTAGCATCAGCCTTTTGTATATCCTTATCAAGCTGCGAGAGCTGTGCTTCATAATTCTGCATGGCAGCTTTCAGGTCAGACTGTGACATAGAAAGCGCTGTATCAAGGGCGCTGATATTGCGCTCCAAGACTGTGATATCACGCTCGCCCCTTGATTTGAGGACATCGAACCGCTCTTTAACGCTTTTTGAAAAGGCTTCATACGCAGCCTGCTTTTTCTCTCTGACAGCTTCTTTATACTCGTCAGAGAAAGGCTCCATATCTTCAAGGCCTTCAAGGCTTATGAAAATCTCTGTATAGTAATCAGCCACGAAATCAGTCTCAGGCACCATTATATAGCTAAGCACCTCACCGCTGCCGACATCTGTAGCGTCACGGTCATAGCCGATATACAGGGGTGAAGTTATGATACCTACTATCTCATATGTATCCGTCTTGAATGTTGAAAGGATATCCTCATTCTCATAGGCTGATTCGAGCTTAAGGGTATTGCCGACAACAAATGTTGACGGCGAGGAGAGCTTTTTCTCAACAACGCACTCGCCCGACTTTTCAGGCAGGCGGCCTTCAAGGACTACCGGGGAATTCAGGTAATTATTGCTGTCGGGCTTGATAGTGTTGCTATAGGACATGACTTTGAGCACACAGCTTTTGTTGTCGTAGTTATAGAACACATCTTTTGCATAGCCCGGGGCAGCACCGCTGACACCCTCAGCCTTACGCACGGCATCAACATCTTCAAACTTGATGCCGATAGACGACATAAGGCGGTAATCCATAAGGTTGTTTTCATCAAAATATTCCTTTGCGCTGTCTACCATATCAGGCATAGTTGCCTTGATGCCCGAGAAGAAGCCGCAGCCGAGCGCAACTATCAGCATTATTGAAAAATACCTTCCGAAAGACTTTCTTATCTCACGGAACAGGTCACGATATCTTGCACTCTGCATTTACAACCTCATCTTATTATTAATCAGTCACCGAACATTTCCTTTGAGAGCTTGCCGAGTATCTCAATACCCTTTACGATATTCTCGTCTGTAGGTGTTGAGAAATTGAGCCTGAACGAGCGTGTCTCGTCAGATTCATTGATATAGAAGGCAGTACCGGGAACGATAGCCACCTTATAGTCTTTGACAGCCTTTGTACAGAAATCAAGCATCTGCTGTGTTGTCACGCCCTCGGGGAGAGTACACCAGATGAACAGGCCGCCCTGGGGCTTTGTATATGTTATCTTAGATGAGAAGTTCTTGGCTATCTCGGAGAGCATAAGGTTTGTCTTTCTTTCATATACCTTATGGAGCTTTTCGATATGCTCATCGAGGTCATACTTCTTTAAGAACCTGTAAGCGAGCATCTGCGACCACATGGTAGTATGAACGTCAGCCACCTGCTTGCAGACAACTATCTTCTGAACGATATCCTTATGAGCGCATACATAGCCTACTCTTATACCGGGTGAAAGAATTTTTGAGAATGTGCCGGAATAGATAACGCTGCCCTCGGTGTCAAGAGTCTTGATGCTCTTTATATCCTCGCCTGCAAAGCGGAGGTCGCCGTAGGGGTTATCTTCAAGGATAACTGCGCCGTACTTTTTGCAAAGCTCAAATGCAGCCTTTCTCTTTTCCCAGGACATTGTATTGCCTGTAGGATTCTGGAAGTTAGGGATAAGATAAACGAGCTTTACATTCCCGGCTTTGAGCTTTTCTTCAAGCTCTGCGATATTTATGCCGTCGTCTTCAAGTGTTACGCCCTGAAGGTCAACATGGTAGGATTTGAAAGCATTGAGCGAGCCGATGAAGCTGGGCTTTTCAGCAAGGAGAGTATCGCCCTCGTTGCAGAGAACCTTTGCAGAAAGCTCATTCGCCTGCTGAGCACCGCTTGTGATCATCACCTCGTCATACTCAGGGTTATAAACGCCCTTCTTGGCGAGTATCTTCTTTACCTCGTCACGCAAAGGGGTATAGCCCTCGGTAACGCCGTACTGGAATACTATATTAGGTTCCTCGGCGATAAGCTCCTTTGAGATCTGCTCCAGTTCCTTTACGGGGAGAGCGTCGGGTGCAGGAGAGCCTGCGGCAAAGGATATAACAGCCGGATCGGCTGAATGCTTAAGTATCTCTCTTATAGCTGATGCCTGGAGATGTGCGACCTTTTCAGAAAACTTGAATTCCATTAAAAAACACAGTCCTTTCAATAATAAATCATACACTATTATTATACCACAAACGGATTTTTTTTTCAAGTATCAGGGCGCAAAAAAAAACAGCGCCGCTCCACAAATAGGAGCAGCGCTGCAAAGTATCATCAGTTTATCAGCTGCTTGTCGTGATATAAGAAGCAACTACGCTTGCAAGGTTGCTTGCAGGCATTGTCTGGAGCCATACACGGCCAGGGCCTGTTACCTTAGTATTGAAGAAGCCTTCACCGCCGAGGAGCTTGTTACCAAGACCCTTGACAGTCTCGATCTCCATATTAACTGTAGCGTCCATAAGAGCAAGACAGCCTGTGTCGACAAGCATAGACTGACCGGCCTGGAGCTCATACATCATAACAGAGCCGTCGATCTCGAGGATGACCTTACCTGTGCCGGAGAACTTCTGCATGATGAAGCCTTCACCGCCGAAAAGGCCGGCGCCGAGCTTCTTCTTGAAGTGCATCTCCTGAACAACAGTTGACTCACTTGCGAGGAATGCGGACTTCTGTGCAATGATAGGTGTCTGGGAAACGTCGAGCACCATGATATCACCGGGGAAGCTCGAACCCATAGCGATCATACCCTCGCCGCCCATAGCGGTATAGATATTCTGGAACATTGCTTCGCCCTGGAGAGCACGGGAGAACATCTTGCCGAGGCCACCGCCCTTAGTCTCCATCTGCATATTGGGAGACATCCAGCTCATAGCGCCCTTCTCGGTGATGATCTGCTCGCCCGATGCGAGGTGACAGATAGCCACCGGCAACGGAGTACCCTTAACTTCTACATTCATAAAAATATACCTCCTAATATTTTATTAGCCCTTATTATAAGGACATGGTATCAGAATATATGGTCATTCAAAGGAATAGCCTTTGAAATAATACCCGTTATACTCACAGAAGCCGCCGTTATTATCATATTCAGGCAGCTTGAATTCCTCGTAAGCATAGACGTTATCGTCTATAAAGCTATAGACATTTACTTTGTTTTCTTTATAGCTATACGTAACTATGATATCATTACCCTTGGCTGAGTACTTATACGAGACCACCCTGCCCTCTTCATCAAACAAGAACTTTATCTCGTCATTTGAAGGGTCAGCTTTTGTAAAGTCTATCTTCACAGCATCGGCAGGAAGAACGTAGTTCTCAGAGTCATACTCCGCCTGTGATGCGGTATTGGTATCCGTCTCAGTATCGCCGGCAGGGGCTTGTGTTTCTTGCTTTGTGGCAGTTGTGGATCTGTCCTGCTCTGAGCTGTCAGCAGAGCTCTTTGATGAAGTCTGCCCCGACGAGCTGTCAGTTGACTTTGCAGAGCCGGAAGATGACGCAGCACTCTCACAGGCCGGCAGCACCATGGCAAGCAGGCACAATGCAAGGCAAATGATCTTTTTCAAGAGAATTTCCCCAATCGTTTTCTGATGATGATTTACAAAAAGGGGCAATATGCATTGCCCCTTAAAAAAGTTACTGCCTTACACTTGTATTTACGACATTACCGCCGTCAGCGATAGTGCCCTTTAAACCTGCTGCAAGACCTGCAAGGCCCTGTATCTCGCTCGGGATAATGATCTTTGTAGCCTTACCGTCAGCAGCCTTAGAGAATGCTTCAAGGCTCTTGAGCTGGATGACCTGCTCGTTCGGGTTAGCTTCATTGAGCTTAACGATACTGTCAGCAAGTGCCTGCTGAACCATATTGATAGCCTGAGCTTCACCCTCTGCCTCACGCATCTTCTGCTCTCTTACAGCCTCTGCGTGGAGTATAAGTGTCTGCTTTTCAGCCTCTGCCTTAAGTATCTGAGCCTGCTTATCAGCCTCTGCACGAAGGATCTTAGCGTTTCTTTCACCCTCTGCAACGAGTATCTGAGCTTCCTTCTCAGCCTCTGCCTGAGTTACCTTCTCTCTCTTCTCTCTGTCGGCCTTCATCTGCTTATCCATAGCCTCCTGTATCTCACGGGGAGGAAGGATATTCTTGAGCTCGACTCTCTGAACCTTGATACCCCAACGGTCAGTAGCCTCGTCGAGTATCTTAGTGATATTTGTATTGATGATATCTCTTGATGTAAGTGTCTGCTGAAGGTCGAGGTTACCAACTATATTACGGAGTGTAGTAGCTGTAAGGTTCTCGATAGCAGAGATAGGACGTTCAACGCCGTATGTGAACTGCATAGCGTTGGTTATCTGGAAGAAGACAACAGTATCTATCTGCATAGATACGTTATCCTTTGTGATAACGCTCTGGGGCTTGAAATCAAGCACCTGATCCTTAAGGGATACCTTCTTGGCAACTCTGTCGAAGAAAGGTATTGTAACGTGAAGGCCGGTATTCCATGCTGCATGGAACGCACCGAGTCTTTCAATAACATAAACATAAGCCTGAGGAACTATTTTGATATTACCTATAATAACAAGGATAACAAATATCGCAAGTCCCAATAAAATATAACCGCCAACTCCCATTTTGATTTCTCTCCTTATTGATTATAATTGTTTTGCAACGATGAGCTTTGCACCGCTCACCTCACGGACAGTAACGGACGTCCCGGCAGGGATAAACACATCGTCTGCTGAAACTGCAGCCCAATGAGTACCGTCAAGGTTGACACGGCCAAGACATTTCTCGTTATCTATATCTTCAGTAACGATAGCCGTTTTACCGACATTGAGCTCATAGTTCGTTTCCTTGACCTCGCCCTGGAATTTCCTGACGAAAGGCCGTGTGACTATCAGAAGGACAGTCGATGAAACGACGAACACGAGCAGCTGTACCCAGAATGGCAGCTCTCCGACTGCACAGAACATAGCAAAAAGCGCACCGATACCAAGCCAGATCGATACAAGCGCACCCGGTGTTGCTACTTCAACGATCACAAAAAATGCAAAAGCTATTGCCCATGCGACTATTAACATTGTTCCGCTCATTTTTTTCTCCTTTCTTAATGATAAACCATATGTTATGATTTTTGTTCTACATCAATTATTATATCACAAATATAATCAAATTTCAATAGTTTTTAACGAATTGTAAAGATATTAATTTTTTATAAACTCCACAAAAAACTATTGATTTTTATAATGATATATGTTATAATATTAAAGCTGTTTAATGTAGCAAAGCATCGCAGCTCACAACTAACGGAGACGTATCGAAGTGGTCATAACGGGGCGCACTCGAAATGCGTTAGTCCTTAACCGGGCTCGTGAGTTCGAATCTCACCGTCTCCGCCAGATGCCCCTGTGCTTTTTGTGCAGGGGCTTATATTTTGGGGCATTAGCGCAGTTGGTAGCGCATCACACTGGCAGTGTGGGGGTCACCGGTTCAAGTCCGGTATGCTCCACCATCTCCCCCCGGCAGTTTTATGTCGGGGGATTTTTGTTTATAGGTATATTTATCATCATTAAGAAATTATTTTCACACTTTCTGTATTTTTTTCAAAAAAACGCTTGACAAGGCAAAAAAAATATGATATAATAGCATAGTCGATTGAGGACAGTCACTTGACTTTCACTTCGCAGGTGTAGTTCAGTGGTAGAACCCTAGCCTTCCAAGCTAGTCATGTGAGTTCGATTCTCATCACCTGCTCCAATGCGCCTTTAGCTCAGCTGGATAGAGCAACTGCCTTCTAAGCAGTAGGCCACTGGTTCGAGTCCAGTAAGGCGCGCCATTTACCCTCGGGTACGGGGGTAATTTTTTAACAAAATATGGTGGGTATAGCGTAGTTGGTTAACGCGTCAGTTTGTGGCACTGAAGACCATCGGTTCGAATCCGATTATCCACCCCATAGTGCTTGTCTTTTCGGCAGGCACTTATATATGGAGAAGTCGCCTAGCCCGGTTTATGGCGCACGACTGGAACTCGTGTATGGGTTGATAGCTCATCGAGGGTTCGAATCCCTCCTTCTCCGCCAAAGACCTCTGATATCTCAGAGGTCTTTTTTGCTGCCTGTCCACTCACCGTGTAAGTATACCATAAACTCCGGCTCTGCGGTATTTGTTGCCCATGACTTCACTCTCACGGTAACTGCGCAGCATATCAAGGTCGATGTCGGCATAGAATATCCCGTCTGAGCCGTCGGCTTCGAGAATGCACATATCACGCACACCCGGCTCGTCACGCAGCCATGCAACACCGTCAAACACAGTAGAGTGTCCGTTGCAGTCGGGCACGGTGTCAGGATAATTGCAGGTGGCGACAGCCAGCATATTCTCGTAGGCACGGGTCCTGAGTGCGCTGAGACGGTTTATCTCCATAGGGCAGGCATTTGGCGCAAGGATAAGCTCTGCGCCCTTTAGCATGAGTATCCTCGCACTCTCGGGGAACTCCCTGTCAAAGCATATCATCGAACCGGTCTTCACTAAGCCTGCTTTTGTGTCAAGCTCGCACACATAAAACTCCTCCCCCGGGCTGAGTGCTGCCTCGGCACTGAAATCACAGGTGTGAACCTTTGAGTATTTTAACGCCTGCCTACCCTTCCGGTCAAAGAGAATCACCGTGTTCAAAGGCGCAGGGTCGTGCTTTTCTAAAAATGTTATGCCTACAGCCATTTCAAGCTCCGCTGCAATGTCACGGAAAGCAGCTACAAACGCATCATCTGCTCCTATCGCCTGCTTTGTCCAATCCTCGGCAGGGCGGCCGTAGATGTCATAGCCGATGCTGTACATCTCCGGGAATATTGCAATATCAGCACCGTTCTTTGCGGCCTGACGGCA
Organism: Ruminococcus sp. NK3A76; assembly: GCF_000686125.1. Classification (NCBI taxonomy): domain Bacteria; kingdom Bacillati; phylum Bacillota; class Clostridia; order Eubacteriales; family Oscillospiraceae; genus Ruminococcus; species Ruminococcus sp. NK3A76. The sequence goes on along the minus strand of NZ_JMMA01000002.1, from coordinate 1,165,190 downwards.
GTAGTCTATCCCCTTCTTAAGATTTCCTTCAAGTGTGCCTGTCGGCTCTGTCTGCAAAAGCGCAACTCTCAGCTTGTTCATATATTTCTCCCTTTCAAGGCAATACCGCACAACCATTGTACGTCAGATACGCAGTCAAATTTTTCGTCAGATTGCCTAAATTTTCCGCAGGTTTGCTGGCGCAAGTCAAGGGAAATTTGGGTAATATGACGGGAAATTTGCAAGTAGATGGCGTGCAAAGGCTGGGGCCGGTGGTTGTGCGGTGTTGCCTCAATGTAATGCAAAACAGCCGCATCAGACCGTGCGGCTGTTTGTTATTTCTATTATAGTCAGACCAGCTTTAGTTCGAGCGCCTTTACTTCCTTGCGCAGTGCGTCCATAAAGCTGTCTACCTGACCGATATCAAACCCCGGCTTGCATTTCTTTATCGGCGGAAAGAAAGCCGGCTGCAAAAGCAGCATATCATAAGGCCTGCCGGCAGCTTTGTCGTCAATAGCTTTTTTCAGCCTTTCTTTCCTTGCTTCAAGCTGGTCGATCTGTATCAGAGTATCGGCCTGATCGTAGCCGACACCGAATGTCATTTTAAAATTCTTATCCATTTACCCTACTCCCAGATAACACTGTATTCGCTCTCAAGCATAGCACCGAGCACCTCCGGCGGAACGGGTCTTGAATAGAAGAACCCCTGTGCCGCATCGCAGCCGCATTTCTTAAGGAATTCGGCCTGCTCCTGTGTTTCAACGCCCTCGGCAATGACTTCGAGGTGAATGTCCTTGGACATCGAGATTATATGCTCGATTATCTTTTTGCCTCGTTCGCTCGTCATAGAGCTTGAAAGGAACTTGGTGTCTATCTTGATCACGTCAAACGGCGTGCTCTTAAGCGTGCCGAGTGACGAATAGCCCGAGCCGAAATCGTCCATGAGCAGCTTGAAGCCCTCGGCCTTGGCGGCCTGTATAGCCTCGTTGGAATTGACGTTCTCGATAGTCTCAGTTATTTCGAGCTCGATATATCTCTTGTCGATGCCGTACTTGCGGCAGAGGCCATTCAGCTTATCAAGATAAGCATTATCCGAAAGATGCAGTCTTGACACGTTGACGGATATCGGCACTGTATGCTTGCCGGATCTCAGGCGCTTGCTGATGTTGATACACGCCTGCTCCCACATATACTCGTCGATCTTTACGATAAAGCCGTTTTGCTCGAAGATAGGTATGAAGTCGTTAGGCTGCATGAGCGAGCCGTCCTCCTGCTCCCACCTGATAAGAGCTTCCGAGCCGATTATCTTGTCGGTGCGCATATCATACTTGGGCTGGAGATACATCTTGAAATGGCCATTTTCAAGGGAAGCGTGCATATTGTCTTCGATAGACTTACGAAGGATTATCGAGCGCTTCAGCTCATCGCTGTAGAAGCCGATATTGTCTATAGCATTGCCCTTGACGGATTTTCTTGCGATAGTCGCACAGTCAGACATATATCTGAAAGACTGTGTCCTGTCAGATATCATATAAACACCGAATATAAAGGAATATTTCATGCCCTTATAGTCCTTGATGCCTCTTTCGAGCTCACGGATAAGGTCTATGATATAAGACTTGTCGTTATACTTGACAAGCATTATGAAAACATCTGCGGCAAGCCTTGCAAAAGGCTCATCTTCATTGCAGAAGGTAGAAAGAGACTTGGTGATGAAGCTGAGTATCTCATCGCCTGCCTCAACACCGTAGAGCTCGTTGACTGCCTTGAATTTAGCGATATCGAACTGCACCAGTGCGAGCTTGTCGTCATTCTGCTGCAATCTTTGGGTGAATGCCTTTTCAAGGGCAAGCGGCTCGGTGTCGCTCGATGCGTTAGTCAGTATGCTGTGCTCCATTACCTCACGCTCTGTGAGCTTATGCGCACGGCCTACCAATTCGGTTATACGGCCTTCGTTCTTTACAAGAAGCACCTTTATATTGAACCATTCGCTGTCGCCGCCCCTTGCGACCCTGAACGAAACTGACAGCTTGGTGTCTTCAGTACCCTCGCCAACACCCTGCAAAATACGCTGCGAGAACACTCTGAAGCCTGCCATATCCTCAGCAAGTATCACGCCGCTCTCTGACAGAGCAGTCACAGGGTCATATTCTGAGGAATCTATCTCGGGAAGCAGGTGGCTGTTGGAAGCAGTCACCCATGTATTTGATGCATAGTTGATATAGAAATATATCTCGTTGGTATCATTGAGAAGCAGCTGTGTAAGACGGTTGCGGAAGCTGCCGGGCATAGGAGTACGGGCTGTCTCTGTGACAGTTCTTGTCTTCTTAAGGCGCTTTGACTTATACATCTTGATGTCAGCCTTACGCAGAGCCTCGTCTATACTGTCGCTGCCGTCGCAGCTTATCTGTTCAAAGCCGCAGCTCATGCCGATAGTATACGGGTAGCGACCCTTTGAGTTAAGGCGTGCAAGCTCGTTTTCAAGGTCAGCCATAAAGCTCTCGCCGGCATTGCTGCCGACAGACTCCATGATAACAGCGAACTCATCGCCGCCGAATCTTGCGCATATGCCGTCCTCGCCTGCACATTTGACAAGCGTATCAGACACGGCCTTTATAGCCTTGTCGCCCTCGCTGTGGCCGAAGTTGTCGTTGATGAATTTCAGCCCGTCCATATCAATAGAGAAGATTATGACATCTCTTTTGCGCATACGCAGCTTCTTTATCATCTGGTTTGAATACTTATAGAAGCCACGCCTGTTGAATATGCCGGTAAGAGCATCACGGATATGCATCTGCTCGAGCACTTCGTTTGCGTGTTCGAGGTTGACACGGTTCTTATAGTTTTCAAGTATCTGGTTGGTGTTGCTGATGAAGCGGTGCATATTCTTAAGGTCAAGCGAATCATCGTCAAAATCGACAGCGATATAGCCTATGACCTCACCGATAAAATGCATAGGCGAGAACATTATCGCCGTATGCGTTTCAAGTGCATAGCCAAGCTCGGGCAGCAGCTCGTTTACAGGGAACTGCGACTGCTCGTCACGCTTGTTGATACCGTTCATCTCGGCAAGTATTATCATTCTGCTCGTAAAATGCTCATAGCAAAGCAGAGGGTCTTTCTTTGTCGTCAGGAAGTCTGAATTGATACAGCACCATGTATAGTAATACTCAGCGTGCTCGACGAGAAGTGCCGTTATATCGTCTATATCACGGCAGTCCATAGCCTTTGACAGGTAATTGAACATCGTCTTCTCATGCCCGTCATAGGAAGCTATCATATCATAAAGCTCGACTATCTTGTTGCCTGCAAGGTCATCTGAACGCTCCATACAGCCGCAGCTCTCCGAGGGGTGCACCTTATAGGGTATCACCTCTTTGAATACCGTATTGTCGCCGTCAAGCGCTGCTATTATCATTTTGAGCGCCTTTTCGCCGACCTTGGCTATATCGGGAGAAGCCGTGGTGATATTGGGGACATAGTATTTTTGCAGGGCTATGCCGTCAAAGCCTGTGACAAGCATTTCATCAGGCACCTTTATATTATGTCTTCTGAGCACCTGTGCAGCGGTTATAGCCATGATGTCGTTACAGCAGATTATAGCCTCGGGGAGCTCCTTATCAGATGCCAAGAAGCCCTCAACGACCTTCTCGGCAGGGCCGCTCCAGAAATCGCCGTAGCCGAACCTGTCCTCATCAAACTCTATACCATTATCGGCAAGGACTTTCTTATAGACCTCAATTCGCTCATCGGAGAAGTGGTTGCCCTTGAAGCCTGCAACGAAGTTTACTCTCCTGCACTTATGGTCTTCAACAATATGGCGCACTATCTTCTCAAACGAATCTGCATAATCAAAGGTAATGCTCGAACAGCCCTCGATATCCTTATCTATACTGATAACAGGTATTCCGAGCGCTCTGCCGTCACCAATTATCTTCTCAGTCACTCTGTCAGACTTGATAGACTCAGGGAGTATTATAAGCGCATCAAGAAGGCCTGTATTGATAAGCCCGAATATGCTCGATGCGGCTCTTGTGAACAGAGTATCGTTGTACATATCGTCAAATGTCGAGAACAGCAGCACCTTAAAACCGCATTTTTCGGCACTCCTGCATATGCTCTTGACGATATCGTGACAATTCTCCTCCTGGATACCGCAAACGCATATACCTATTATTTTATACTTTTTTCCTGACATATTATCTATATACATCTGCGTGACCTCCAACATACATATATACCCAGTATATATCCTTTTATATTTTATCATATTATAACAAAATTGTCAATAGCGCCGACAGTGAAATTATAAAATTGCAACAAAAAACAGCATCTATATTAAAAGATGCTGTTTTGAATACAAATTTATAGGTTATTATCTACTATCAGGCGTTCACGAGCTTGTCTGCGAGCTTTTCAAGCTGTTCTCTTGACTGGGCTGTAAGCGATGACCTGATAGTCACCATAGGCTCGATAAGGTCGATATCCTTGAACTGGTCAACATACGACTTGATGACTCTGCCTGCCGAGGGAGCCCACGAGCCGTTCTCGACTATAGCGATAGTACGCTTTCTGTAGGTCTTGGCCTTGAGCTTGACAAGGAAATACTCCATAGCCGGGAAAACGCCCGAATCGTATGAGGAAGACATAAGCACGAGCCTGTCGTATCTGAATGCGTCTTCAACCGCCTCTGCCACGTCGTCTCTTGAAAGGTCAAAGAGAGACACCTTCTCAGCACCCTTCTTCTCCAGCATATCAGCAAGCTCCTTTGCCGCCTTGGCTGTATTGCCGTGGATAGAAGCGTAAGCTATAGTGATGCCCTTATCCTCAGGGGTATATGACGACCATGTCTGATACTTGTCTATATAATAGCCGAGGTTCTCTGTAAGTACAGGGCCGTGTAGAGGGAGTATCTTCTTTATATCAAGAGCTGCTGCCTTTTTGAGAAGACCCTGCACCTGAAGACCGTATTTGCCGACGATATTGAAGTAGTATCTTCTTGCCTCGCAAGCCCAGTCCTCATCAGTATCAAGAGCGCCGAACTTACCGAAAGCATCAGCTGCAAAGAGTATGCCCTCGCTCTGCTCGAATGTCACCATTACCTCAGGCCAGTGTATCATAGCAGCGAAGATGAATTTAAGGTCATGCGAGCCAAGGCTCAGCTCGTCACCGTCAGCTACTACTACCTTTCTGTCGTCAATGTCCATATTCTCAAAGAACTGCGAAAGGAACATGAAGGTCTTGACATTGCCTACCACCTTCATATCGGGGTATTTCTCAACGATAGCCATAAAGCTGCCCGAATGGTCAGGCTCGACATGGTCTACAACAAGGTAGTCAGGGGTCTTGCCGTCAAGGGCTGCTTCGACATTTGCGAGCCATTCATCAGTCTTTCTTGCGTCTACGGTATCCATTACTGCTATCTTCTCATCGAAGATGATATATGAGTTATATGCCATACCGTTAGGCACGTCATACTGGCTCTCGAAAAGGTCGATATCCTTATCATCGACACCTACATAGGTCACAGAATCTGTTATTTTGAAATTAGCCATAGTTATTCCTCCGTTCCTGCCCCCCATAAGTGAGGGAACTTATCATATTTAGTATATCAAAAAGCGAAGTATTTGTCAAGCACAGTAAACAAAAAGAAGCTGTCAATAGAAGACAAGAAAAGATATTTCTTACACGACAAAGAAGACGACGACATGAAAGACGACGACATGACGACAGACTGTTCTTCTTTGTCTTCTTCTATGTCTGTGTCTTTATCTATGTCTTTTTCTTTCTCTATGTCTTTATCTATGTCTTTCTCTATATCTGGTTTTTTTGGTTTTTAAAAAAACCATTTGGTTTATTGATAACCATTTGGTTTACATAAAAACCGCTCGGTTTTTGATATAAAAAAAAGCGGCAGGCTAAAAATACTGCTGCCGCTTATTGATCGCTGTGATGCTTTCTTGAACGAAAGCATGAGATGATCCTTTCCCTGAAAATAAAGCCGAGCACCGCCATCAGTATGAACACGCCTATGAGCACGAAGGTCAGCACATAGCTGCCTGTCATGATACTGTGCCCGAAGACGGTTGACATAAGCACTGCCGGTATACGAAACGGCATGACATACATAAAGAAATCACGCTTATCGACCTTTGTCAGGGGAACTATATACGAGATCACGTCCTTCGGCACACCGGGGATAAGATAGAGCACTATCAGCACCCTTATGAGCTTTTCCTCATCGTGGAGGAAGCTGAATTTCTCCAGATGCTTATTATCCACAAACGCCTCGACGAGCGGCTGCCCGAGAAAGCGCACGAGCACGAAGATCACGAATGTGCCGAGCATGATACCTGCAAAAGAGAATACCGCACCGAACAGCCAGCCGAACATCATGCCGCCGACTATCTGTACAGGCGGTATAACAGCTATGATGACCTGGACTGCCTGGATAACTATAAACAGCACGATGCTCCAGAAGGTATCGAACTTATCAAACATCTCGATGATCTGCTCTCTGCCCGAGGCAGACTTCATTTCCTTGGTATAGGGGTAAATGAGAACGGTCACAAAAGCGATAAGCCCCAAAAACAACGCAAGGCTCATGATCCTGACTATCCGCCTTCTCCTTGCCGTTTTTTGTTCTTTGTCCATTTTATTTTCTCCCGAGTATTTTTTTACGGAACCAGTTCATATATATCCCGGTCAGCTCACCGAGAAGGTAGTCATACACCACAAAGAGGACATTAGCAAAGCCCCACATGGCGTATATCGAATACTCCCCCAGCCAGCCGAGGTCTTCTGTAAAATCAACGCCGGTAAAGAGCTTTGTGAAGATATTATAGTATACGATGATAGCGGCGTTATATACTAAAAACTTGATAAGCAAGCTTATAGGACGAATGGGTATGTTTTCAAGAGAATACCTAAGTATCGGATAATAGCCCATAAACAGAATAAACAGAAGGCTCGCCTGATAGTTGGGTGTCAGGAACAAACACAGGATACTGACCGAGATATAGGTCATGATCGCCCATTTACGGTCAGCTTCGACTATCACGACGACCATTGTAAAGCCTGCGTACATAGGCAGCGCATAGTCAAGCATCGGGAACACGCCGCTTAGAAACATTATAAACAGCGCAAGCGCACTAGTGACACCGCACAGCGAGACCTTGAAAGCCTTATCTTTCATACGCTGTCCCCTGTCAGCAGCAGGGAATAAGGTCGCCGCCCATCATCTCGCAGCAGCAGTCGGCACAGCAGAGAGCAGAAAGGCCGTCGCAGCAGTCATCAGAGGAGCTGCGGTATGTCTGCGATGCACCGTAGACGTTCCTGCTGCCGTTCATGTTGCCGTTCTTGTTCATATTCATGCGGTTATTTGCGGCGTTGTATTCGGGGTTATTAGGCTCCATCTGAGCTGCGATGCCGAAATACCTCGATGCCTCGCCGAGCCAGCCCCTTGAATAGCACACCGAGCCCTTAAGGAAGAACCACTCGGAATTCCTGCTGTTTTCCGGAACGCTGTCGAGCTTCATATCGGCATCTGTGATGCGGCCGCTCTGTATCATCTGTCTTACCTCGCCGTAGCTGACACCGTTTGACGAGGAAGACGAGCTGCCGCTGCTATAGCCGTAGCTGTAGCTTTCGCTGCCAGAGCGGCGGCTGTTCATTATCTCATCGTAAGCCTCATTGACCTCAGCCATTTTCTCCTCAGCGACATCTGAGAGAGGGTTGTCCTGATACTGGTCGGGGTGGTATTTCCTTACAAGCTCCTTATATGCTTTTTTTATCTCGTCGTCTGACGCATTGCGGGAAACTCCGAGTATCTGATATGGGTCTTTATTCATATTGCTTCTCCTTATTTCTTTTGTTTTTATTGAATCTGCCTTTCTTGACAAGGTCAAAGACATTCGGCAGGCCTACATATATTATATTATCAAGTGTCGCACGGTACATAACGATACCGAGCTGCTGATAGCAGTCTGCAAGCTCGCCGAGCGTCAGCCGGACGGAGGACTCGCAGTATTCAGCTATCTTTTTATACTCATCAGCGGAAAGCAAGCCTGAGCGTGTGCTTATCCCCTCCATGAGAAGCAGAGGGTTATAGCTGCCTTTTTTGCAGTCCTTCCTGACATCATCAAGGGCATCTGTGATATAGATGAACCTGCCGAGATGATAGCCAAACCTTCCAAGCAGCTCAGCCTTTTCCTTATCCTGCGAAAGCGAGGAGAACACAGCCTGCATCATCTTAGCTGTAGGGTCACACGCCTTATCAAGAAGGGCTGTCTTTTCTTTCTCGTAGTCAAGCTGCCTTTTCATCTGCTCTGCTATCGCCTTATCAAGCTGAGGATAGCGCTTCTTTGCGCCGTAATAGCCTATATTAAGGGCTCTCATAGCCGCAATCGATGCTCCCCTCTCGGCGAATGAGCCGTCTGTCATGCTGTCGCACAGCTTATAGTGAACAAGTATCGCTGCTGCATCTACCGGGAAACTCAGTGCCTTGTTATCATACACACAAAGCTGCTTTTTAACCGGGTGAACAGGGCAGCGCTCTCTCCTTGCCTTTACGGGGACGGAGTTTACAGCCATATTCATCACCGCAAGGAAGGTCATATCATAGCTGAGTGTCAGACGTGAGAGCTGACCTGTGCGCTTTGCCATTTCCTTGCAAAGGCCGCAGTATATAGCTTTATATGTCTCGTATTCACATATCCTGAGATATGGCTTGAAAGCCCTGATATAGCCAAACATAGATGCCGCTCCGTTTATATTATACTTAAATTGTGTAAAACTCGTGGTATTGCATTGTATATTTACTAAAATTATACTACTTTTTTAATAAAATGTCAACAACGGATAATCTCACGCCCGGCTTACAGACACAAAAAGAGGCATCACCTGAGCACAAGCGGCAGATGACACCTCATTTCATATACCGGCAGATGTTTTTTCAAGTATGGCTATAGCCACGACATCATCTATCGGGACTGACTGCTTATCGTAAAAGATAAACTCCCTGTTGACTGTATCTACAAGGCGTACTGTGCCTGTCTTGTCAAAAAGAGTGCCGCCCTCCTTATACTTATCCTTGACAAAATATGTAAGCCTGACGAGCGGCTGCTCATAAAGGCATTCTAAAAGCTCACCAAAGCTGCGGTCAAGCTCTGCCGCATCGTCATCGCAGAGCACAGGCCTTGCATCGGTATAGCGTGCCTGCTCATTGATTATCACATCAAAGCCTGTAAGTGCCGCAAACGGTGCGAACTGCGCAGCCCTGTCATGCAGTGTCATATGTTCCTGCTGCACGGCTGTTTTATAATCAACATTTATTATATCATCGTACATACCCATAATATCACCTACGCTTTATGTCCGCCTATCTGGCTGTTGCGCTCGATAGCTGTAGCGCCGTCAAGGAAATTGCTGCCCTTGAGCACGGCGTTCTTGCCGTATTTGCGCTTTATCCTGAGCATAGCTGCCTGAAGCGCCTTTTCACGTTCGACAGCTGCGAGCTTATTATCATACTCCTCAGCGCTGAGTATCGGCGAAAAGAGGTCGAGCTGCTCATACTGCTGAGAGGGCGGTATATCCTTTTCCTTTATCACGTTGCAGGCGGTTATGCAGAGCCTTCTTGAATATAGCTCGCTGTCACATATCCGGCAGAAAAGCTCATCAACAGCCTGCGTTATCATTCTTGCCGAGCAGGTGAACTGTTCGGTATCTATCGTTCCGTGTGCGTGCTTGGGCACAGGGCGGCCGTAGTGGTCTTTCTTTATCTCTCCCCTGTAGTAATTGCTGATATTGACATCACGCAGGTTTCTTATATCATAGCCGACAGTGAGGGTGAATTTCTTCGCCACGAGCCCCTTCCCCGAGAGGTCAAGAGCGAGCTGGTCGGCCATTTCCCAGGTTATAAGGCGTGCTGTTTTAAAATCAGCAGCCTGCGAGAGCACCTGGCCGGAGCTTAAGGAATTACTGCCCGGGCGGTATGACTTGATATCCTGCATAGTACACGGCTCATAGCCCCATGCGTGGTCGATAAGCAGCTCGGCATTGACACCGAACAGCTTATGAAGTTTCTTAACACCGTATTCGCTCATGGAGAACCTTGCGACATCGCCCATAGTGAACAGCCTGTTTGCCGAGAGCTTATTTGCATAGCCTGCGCCTATGCGCCAGAAATCGGTTATAGGCTTATGCTCCCACAAAAGGCGGCGGTAGCTCTGCTCGTCAAGCTCTGCGACCCTGACACCGTCCTTATCGGCAGGCATATGCTTGGCGACTATATCCATAGCTATCTTACAGAGGTAAAGGTTAGTGCCTATGCCGGCCGTAGCGGTGATGCCTGTGTTTTTAAGGATATCCCGTATTATCGTCATAGCCATGATATGAGCCGAGCCGCCGTATGCAGCAAGGTAAGCGGTAGCGTCGATAAACACCTCATCGACAGAATAGACGTGTATATCCTCCGGGGCGACATATTTGAGGTATATACGGAAGATATCAGCGCTCGTTTTCATATAGAGCGCCATTCTCGGCGGTGCGGTGATATAGTCGAGCTTCAGGGAACGGTCTTTTGCAAGCTCGCTTGCCTTACACGAGCTGCCTGTGAATTTATTGCCGGGGGCGTTGCGCTCTCTTATCTTATTGACATCAGTCACCTCAGCGATGACCTCAAACAGCCTTGCCCTGCCGGAGATACCGTATGCTTTGAGCGTGGGGGTGACGGCAAGGCAGATAGTCTTTTCAGTACGGCTGATATCAGCGACGACGAGGTTGGTATCGAGCGGGTCAAGCCCTCTGTCAACGCACTCGACAGAAGCATAGAAGCTCTTAAGGTCAATTGCTATATATTGTTTCTGCATACGGCACACCTCCCCTTATTATACGATAAAGAACATTTGTTCCTTTTTATTATTATAGCACATACATATTATTTTGTCAACACCATATATAGAATATACATTCCCTTTATCATCAACAGGTAGGTGTATTGAAAAATGGAGGAATATATGATATACTAAAATACAGTGACTATTTGCTATAGTGCTGAATAAAACTCAATGCAAAATGCATAATGCAAAATGCATAATGAATGTATCGCCCTTACGGGCGATGTATGCCCATTCGGGCAGCGTGGGATAAAAGCTCCCTGCAAACCTATCTAAGGCTTATACGCCCTACACATTCAGCCTATGAAAAAGCATTTAAGATCCGTCCTGCGAAGCAGGACACCTCAACTGTTAACTGAATAGTTCGCAGCAGCACGACAATACATATAGTACACCACACGGAGAGGAAATCAGAATGACAAAGATACTTATCATAGAGGACGACACGAGCATTGGCAATATGCTTGAAAAGACGCTGACAAACGAAGGCTATGAAACGTGCAGGGCTTATTCGGGTACTGAGGCGCTTTTGCTGCTTGACAGAACAAAGCCTGCTCTGATACTGCTTGACCTTATGCTGCCGGGGCTAAGCGGTGAAGAGCTGCTTCCCAGGATAAAGGACACCCCGGTGATAGTGATGAGCGCCAAGGGCGACCCGGCGACAAAGGTAGATATGCTGCTCGGAGGGGCTTACGATTACATAACAAAGCCTTTTGACATAAGCGAGCTGCTTGCGAGGATAACGGTAGCCCTCAGAAAGCACAGCGAGAGCGGCAGCGGCATAATAAGCTGCAAAGGGCTGACACTTGACACACAGGCGCACACGGTAACAGCCGACGGCGAGCCCATAAAGCTGACACGGACTGAGTTTGCGATACTAAAGCTGCTTATGCAGAGCCCTGACAAGGTGATAGCGAAGCTGACAATTCTTGACAGGATAAGCGAGGACACCCCCGACTGCACCGAAAGCTCGCTAAAGCAGCACATAAGCAATCTAAGAAAGAAGCTCAAAGCCGCCGACGGGCAGGACAGGATAGAGGCTGTCTGGGGGATAGGGTTCAAGCTGAGATAGTTCATTATAGTGTGGACTTTTACGGGAAATTATTTGTATAAATCGGAATTTATCTTAACAGGTAACAAGTAACGGGTAACAGGTAACAGGTAATGTGTCGGCTTGCGCCGACAGATGCCCATTCGGGCTGTTTGGGTGACGATATTTCTTATTATGAGCAAAATACTTAGGTTGAGAGTCCGAATGGACATATCGTCCGCCAAAGGCGGACACCTCAACTGTTACCTGTTACCTGTTACCTGTTACCTGAATTTGCAGCGGCTGCGCCCCTGCAAATTCCGATTTAGCTTAGCAAAGCAATTATTGTCACAATAATAGAAATCTTTACCTAATCTTTACTGTTTTCTTTACCGCTTTCTTGACCTTTATATGATATACTTAGGATAAAGAAAACAGCAAAGGAGAGAATGCTATGGAATATGTAATGAAAACACAGTCGCTTTCAAAGCGATACAAGAAATTCACAGCTCTTGACGGGCTGACGATGAATGTCCCCAAGGGTGCGATATACGGCTTTGTAGGAAGAAACGGCGCCGGAAAGACTACCCTGATAAGGATAATTACAGGACTTCAGCCGCAGAGCGAGGGAGAGTATGAGGTGTTCGGCGCTAAGGGCAGCACTAAGGAGATATATGCTTCAAGGGCAAGAATGGGGGCTATAGTCGAAACGCCCTCGATACACCTTGACTGCACAGCCGAGGAAAACCTGCTGTCGATGTACAGGATAATGGGGCTGCCAAAAGACGGGCGGATAAAGGAATTGCTGACCCTTGTAGGGCTTGGCGACACCGGAAAGAAAAGAGTTAAGAACTTCTCGCTCGGCATGAAGCAGCGTTTGGCTATTGCAATGGCGCTTTGCAACAAGCCTGACCTGCTTATACTTGATGAGCCGATAAACGGCCTTGACCCACAGGGCATTATCGAGATAAGAGAGCTGATAATAAAGCTGAACCGTGAAAAGCACATCACCGTGCTGATATCGAGCCACATACTTGACGAGCTGTCAAGGCTGGCAACACACTACGGCTTTATCGACAAGGGCAGGATAGTAAAGGAAATGAGCGCTGAGGAGCTTGAAGACCAGTGCAAGAAGTGTTTATCGGTCACGGTGTCTGACATGGGCGCTCTGACTGAGTATCTTGAAAGCAATAGTGCTGATTACAGGATAGCCAACGACAACAGTGCAGACATTTACTCTCAGATAAGGATAAACGAGCTCGTGACGACCCTTGACAGCAAGGGCTGCGAGGTGCTTCACATAAGCGAGAGAGAAGAGAGCTTGGAGAGCTTCTTTATAAACCTTATAGGGGGTGAGGCAAATGAGTAGGCTGTTATATGATAATATCGTCAGAATGAGACGCTCGTTCATACTCAAGATTGCGTTGCTTTTCTTTATTGCCGAGCCAGCTATACACATTATCCTTGCCAAAAACAACCCACGTGTCACAGAATACGGCTCGGTAAATATCGAGGGGCTGTATTTTATACCTATGGTGTTCGGCGTGCTGGCAGGCACATTCTTAGCGCATGATTATCTGCACAACACCATAAGAAACAAGCTGATAGTCGGGCACACGAGGGTGAACATATACCTTTCAAACCTGATATGCATTACGGCTTATCTTTTTATCATGATACTGCTGTATGAGGGCGTTGCTATCGGCATAGGCGTGCCTGTGATAGACGACAAGAACCTTGACTATGACGTAATGACAAAGAATATGCTCTTTTGCATACCTATGCTCATAGCTGTAGCTTCTATAGTAGTATTTCTTGGCATGACAGTAAAAAGCAATGCAGGAACGCTGGCGATATTTATGTTCTTCTATGCGAGCATGGCGTTCGGCATATTCTCTATAGAGCCGGACTTACCGTATGAATGGGTAAAAGATGTCGCCAAATGGCTGCCCTCGGCACAGTTGATGACACTTACAAATGTATCGGCAGTGGAAGAACCGGTAAGGAAGATAGTCTACTCGCTTATACTAACTACAGCATCTACAGCAGGCGGGCTGGCGATATTCAACAAGGCAGATCTTAAATAAAGGAGTTGGTTTTATGCTATGGCAGGCTTTGGCTGCGATAATAGGTCTTACGGCTGTAATAGCCCTGCTGTGCGTAAAAATATATCTGCTAAAACGCTCGGCAAGAGAGATAAGCAAAGGCTTTAAGGAAAAGCTCGGCAGTGATACGAACGCCCTTATCGGCATATCGTCAGCAGACAGGGATATGCAGAAGCTCACCTTAAGCATAAACGAGCAGCTTGGCGAGATAAGAATGCGGCAGATACGCTTTGAGCAGGGCGACAACGAGCTAAAGACTGCCATTACCAACATTTCCCACGACATACGCACTCCCCTGACGGCGATAAACGGCTATCTGAGGCTGCTTGAAAAGGAAGATATGAGCGAAGATGCTGCCGAGTATGTAAGGATAATCGCCGAAAGAACAGATGCCATGAAGGCGCTGGCTGATGAGCTGTTTGAATACTCGGTGATAGTGTCCAAAAAAGAAGACAGTGAGGCCGAGGAAGTACACATAAACCGGCTGCTTGAAGAAAGCATCACCGCCATGTACGCCGCACTGACCGAGAAGGGCATAACGCCTGAGATAGACATTACTAAGGAGAAGGTAGTCCGCTTTACCGACAAGCAGGCGATAGAGAGGATATTTACAAACATACTGTCAAACGTGATAAAGTACAGCGAGGGTGATTTGTCCGTTATTATGGACAGCAGCGGACGCATCAGCTTTTCAAACAGGGCTTCTCTTACCGAAACTGAGGTAGAAAAGCTGTTTGACAGGTTCTATACCGTAACTGATGCAAGAGCATCTACCGGGCTCGGACTTTCCATAGCAAAGACGCTCGCCGCAAGAGCCGGAGCAAAGCTAAGTGCAGAGCTTGATAACGGGCGGCTGACCATAACACTATCTGTTTAAAAATGTACCGCAATTCGCCATATTTTTTGACGAATTGCGGACTATTTTGTGCTATTATGATTATTGACAATAGGGGCTGATTTATGGTATACTAAACACGCATAATGAGATAGTATGGATAAATAAGAGAAAAATATAATGAGGGCAATTATATATGGATATCAGTAACCTGTTTGAACTCCTTTGCGGAATGGCTATGTTTATGTTCGGTATGTCACTTATGGGCGACGGGCTCAAAAGAGCTGCGGGCGCTCAGCTTGAACGATTGCTTGCAAAGCTAACAAACACCCCATTAAAAGGAATACTGCTCGGCACAGGTGTTACGGCAGTTATTCAGTCCTCCTCGGCAACATCGGTAATGACTGTCGGCTTCGTTAACTCGGGAATGATGAAATTCCGCCAGTCGATAGGCATCATCTTAGGCTCTATCTTAGGTACATCTATCACCGGCTGGATAATCGCTCTTTCCGAGGTGCAGGGCGGCGGCGGCTGGATGTCTTTATTATCGACTACCACGATGGTCGGTATTATAGCCGTTGCCGGCTTTTGTCTCAGGTCGTTTTCCAAAAAGCACAGGCTCATAGGCGATATTATGCTGGGCTTTGTAGTGCTTATGGTCGGTATTTCGAGCATGAGCTCGGCTATGGCACCTTTACAGGAAAGCAAAAAGTTCATAAACATTTTAACTATGTTCCAGAATCCGCTGCTCGGCATACTTGTCGGTACTTTATTCACAGCGGTATTACAGAGTGCATCGGCGGCTGTCGGTATCTTACAGGCTTTGACTGCGACCGGCGCTATCGACTTCAAAACGGCTTTACCTATACTTTTAGGTATCTCGATAGGTGCGGCTGTTCCTGTTCTTCTTTCTGCCATACAGGCAAGCATTGAAGGCAGGAGAACGGCTTTCATATATCTTTTCGCATCAATCATTGGCGTTGTTGTATGCGGCGCTGTATTCTACATACTCAATGCCGTGATAGGCTTCACATTTATGGGTGTTAAGATGACCCCCATAACCATTGCGGCAGTCAACACGCTGTTCAGACTTGCAAATGTCATCATACTGATGCCGTTTATCGGCGCACTTGACAAGCTGACCTGCACGCTTATACGGGACAAGCACCCCGACGACGAGCAGGACATCAATCAGATACAGCTCGAAGAACGTTTTATCCCCTACCCTTCACTTGCGATATCGCAGAGCCGCAGTGCTATCTACGACATGGCAAAGACCGCTTTAAAGAGCGTAAAGAAGTCAGTTACGGCGCTGGAGGAATACTCGGACGAGTTATTCGAGAAGGTAAAGAGATACGAAGACCTTGCTGACAGGTACGAAAACGACATAGGCACATACCTGATGAGACTCTCACAGAACGAGTTAAAGGAAAGCGAGAATGCTGATGTATTCAAGTTCCTGCACACTCTGACAGACTTTGAGAGAATAACCGACCACTGCATGAGCATAGCCTACATCGCAAAGAACAACAAGGAAGAGAACATCGTCTACTCTCAGAAGGCAGGCAAGGACTTACAGGTGATAATCAGCGCTGTTATTGAGAACATGGATCTGACTGTGAACTCATTCATGGACGAGAGCTGGAAGCCTGACGGTCGTGTAGCGGCTCTGACACAGGTAATAAGAGCATTATGCGGCAGAGCTGAGATGAACCACGTCAAGAGGTTACAGGCGGGTGAATGTTCACTCAAGCAGGGTTCTGATTACGGCGAGCTTCTGACAGACCTTGAAAGAATAGCAGTTCACAGCTCGAAGATCATCATGGCGATGCTCGAAGTCGAAGCTGACAGCTATCACATACATCTTACCGGCGAGCAGTCGCTTAAGGTAAGAGACAACATGATAGAAAAATCGACTCAGGAATACGTTGAGAAATACGGGCTCAACATTTCCGACCTACAGATAAACAGGTAACTGATAATACACAGCCGGCCTTACGGGGTCGGCTTTTTGTTATACACAAGTGGGTATAAGAAAACACACATCACGCTAACGTGCGCAATGTGTGCTTTGCTGGCGCGGATTGAGAGATTTGAAATATAGGGAGCTGGTTTAGTGCAGGTTGGCGTAGTTAAGAATAGCTCGATTTTACGCCGTTTTCGATAAGTTGCAGTGAAGTGAGAATACGCCCATTTAGGTCTATTTTGGTATAGCATAACACCCTAATAACACCCTAAGATTATAAAATCAACACTTTGCCGGATCATGTTATTCACGTCATCGGCATATCAGCCATAGCGTCCACCTGATCTCGTCTGGCATAAATAACATCTGTCACTATGACCTTTTTCTCCGGCTCATTGATCCAGAAATAGACATAGTAATTGCCGACCGTCATCTGATGGATACCAAGCGTTTTCCACGGCTCGTCTTCTGTCAGTCTGACCTTGTTTGGAAATGTATCAAGCCCGAGTATAGCATCAAAGATCATTTTGACAGTGTTTCGGGCAGCCTGCGGTGCTTTTAGCTCATTTCTGATATAGAACGCTATTGCCCTCACAGAATTCTCTGCAAAGGCAGTGACCTCGACCTCGTATTTATTCATCGCCGAGTTCTCCTATCAGTTTGCTGTATACCTTATCAGCCGAAGAAGTCATTCCCTGCTTAGCCTGTTCAAGCCCGACTGCCATTCTCTGATCGAACTCCTCCCTGGTCATCTCGTCACGGGCTTTAAGATCATTTACAGGCACAGACGGGCGAAACGGCAGCCCGTTCCAGAGAATGATCTCCCTGTAAAACATATTTATCGCAGTAGAAACAGGAATACCCAGCTTTGCCATAACAGCCTCTGCCTGAGCCTTGATGTCCGGTTCAACTCTTGCAGTAACGTTTGCGGTTCTTGTTGCCATAGTATCGACCACCTTTCTGATACTATTATACCACATTGTATCGCAGATTGCAATACATTTACTAAAATATTTATGATTTTCTATAAAATAAGCGATCACAGTTATCTGTAACCGCTTATTTTTATTCTATTGATAGATCTTCTTCGGTAAGTTTTATCTCGCCGTTTTCTTCCTCATACTTATTTATTGTCTGTTTGATGACCGTTTCGATCATATTTGTCATAGAACGGTTCTGCTTTTCAGCAATCTTTTTGATTTTTGCATGATCTTCGAGATCAAGGCGCAGTGTAAATCTTGTTTTAAGTACAGCCATAGTGATACCTCCTTTGTAAATATGATACCACTATGACACCTTTTTGTATTCTGCCATATTGGCACCACTATGACACCATAGTATAATTATTATGGGGGTGTTACAATGGAAATATACACTGTCAGCTTATTTGGTCATAGGCGCATTGACAGTATTGCTGAGCTTGAAAACAAGTTAGAACCCATAATATGTGAGCTCGTTAAGAATAGGTCATATGTAGAATTTCTTATCGGACGGGAGGGTGAATTTGACCGGATCGCTGCCGGTATAATACGCTGGATATGTAAAGAGCTTGACTACGGAAATACTCACCTGTCACTTGTGCTGCCATATATGACGGCAGAATACAGGGATAACGAAGAATATTATCTGGAGTATTATGATGAGGTAGATGTTTGCAGTGAATCCGCATCAGCTCATTTTAAAGCCGCTATACGGCTGCGTAATCGCTCTCTGATCGACCGTTCCGATCTTGTGGTATGTTATGTCAAAAACAACTCCGGAGGGGCTTACAAAGCGTTAAAGTACGCTTTGAGCAAGGGCGTGAAGACGGTAAATACATATAATACTGAAGATATGTGATTTGACAACTAATATCGAATATAGTCTAATAAAAATACGAGATGATATATAATGTCAGAGATATTTAGTCCTACAACACTAACAGTTAATCAGCTGATTGAAAAAATAGATACCGGTGAGCTTGGTCTTCCTGAACTCCAGCGTCCTTTTGAATTGAAACGTGAGCTTCGCATAGATGAGTTTCAAAGACTTGATGATAATTAAACAAAGTACAGCAAGCCCTGTTCATTCACAAAAACAGGGCTTGCTTAATTCACCGAAAGTATAAATAAATCTTAAATCTCCTCAGCGCAAAACCACATATAATGTCATAAAAATATTGACTTTTCCGTGAATTTGTGCTATAATAGCAATATTAGAAGGATTTACAGAGCGTAAATTGTTAAATGTAAAATCTTTGCAAATTTTTGGAAGAAAGAGTTGACAAGGTTATGGCTATGCGGTACAATTGCGCAAGCAAGCAAGCAAGCAAGCAAGCAAGGCATAACTGCGCCCTTTTTAAAAAATATGTTTATTTAAGCGTACTCTGCGTTTTTGCGTAGGGTGCGCTTTTGCTGTTAAAAATCACAATAAATTTAATTTTCAAGGAGGAAAAGAGAATGAAAACAAACATTTTAAAGCGCACGCTCGCCGGTGTGCTGGCTATTCTCTGCGTAGCAGGCTCGTTGCCTGCAAACGTTGACGGAGGTGGGCTTTTTGACAGTACGGCGATAGTGGCGAAGGCGGCTTACCGTCTCGGCGATCTTAAAATCGAGGGCGGTACTGTAAATGGTTCAGTAAACAATACGACATGGGAATTTAATAAAGATAATACCACCTTAACTTTGAATGGTGCGAATTTTACAGGTAGCGATGATAGTTATAAAGCCATTGATTATAGTGGAACTGATAAATTGACAATTGTATTGGTAGGCGAAAATAAAATAGATTTTTCCGCAGGCGGTAGTTGCGGTATCCATTCTACAGCACCTATAGAAATAACTGGAACAGGTTCTCTTACAATAATAGGAAATACAGGTTTAGGAGCAGACGAATCTGGTATTTTTATGAAAGACGAAGATTCTGACCATGGAGGAGATATCACTATCAGTGAGGGTGCAACAGTAGATATCAGTGGTGCATATATTGGCATCTTTTGTTCTAATTCAGATAGCGATATTATTGTTAATGGCAGCACATTAAACGCACAAGGGACGGGTTATGGAATTTCGTGGTCCGGCAATGTAATTATTGACAACAAATCATCTGTTACTGCAATTGGAAATAATCAGGCTATAGGGGGCTTGGTAAAAAATGCAGTTCCCGGAAAAGGCTGGACTAATGCTACAGACACAAGTGGCGGAACGGTGATTGCAGTCAACACTACTGGGCAGAAATTATTATCTTACAAAAAGGTGCAGTTCACAGCCCCTGCCGCCCCCACCCTTTTCTCCGAAGATTTTGAATCGGCGACGGCTTATACCGGTGATTCTGGTTTGAGCAGTGATAATCTTAGGTACAGCGGTGAGTCAGGTGAACCCGGCGTAATGGTTCCAGGCACAACATATCATCTTGCTGATTATAGCCATGTTGAGATGAATACTGAGGGATCGTCAGCTATGGATCAAGAGGGACCGTCATCGACTGGGTCTATCTCCATTACTTTTGACAACAGTTTGGAGCAATGTAAAAATGGTAATTTTACTCTTCCCAATGATGCTGTTGAAATGAGGCATTTCAATTATGAAAGCTACGAAGGTCTCATAAATGTTGATGCTGATCCTATGTATAGCTTCAAACTGCCAGAAGCAGGAGGCAGCTTTACACTTGTAAAGAATGAAAACGGTAATCTCACACTCGGCTACGATGCAAACTATGTGAAAGAAAACTACCTCCCCACCGGTTGGACAATCGAAGCTACTCATATGCCGAGTACAATGTTCACATGGCACACAGAAGCTGATGGAAGCAATGTATATCAGGGCAATACAGGTACTAATTATCTTGTACATTCACAATATCCTTGGAGTGAATATCTTGTTACGCCCAAGATCAACCTCTCTGCATCTGATGGCGCTAAGCTGACGTTCTGGTATCAGAATTGTGCTTCTGATTCAAATGTTGACCAACTGCAAGTGTGTTACAGAGTGGACAATGGTGAGTGGACACAGATCTTCACCACGACAGAAGCGCATGCAGACTGGACACAGGCGGAGATCACTCTGCCGGACGGAGCGAGAGCGGATAATGTGCAGTTCGGCTTCTATGCGGATGGCAAATATGGCGGCGGATACAAGCTTGATGATGTTGCTGTCGTTCCCGTAAGTGACAGCGGCAGCGGCGGCGGCTCAACCGAAACCCACACCCACACCTTCACCTACGAAGCCGGCACAGGCGATAATGCAAATACCATCACTGCGACCTGCGGCGGCACAGGCACCTGCGACCTGACGGATAACAAGGTGACCCTCACCCTCACTGCGCCCACAAGCCTGACCTATGACGGCATGGCAAAGGAAGCAACGATCAGCGGCTATCCTGATACCGTACCCGAAGGGCTTGAAGCAGAACCGTCAACGATCACTTATTTCGCATCCACCGGCACAGGCAGCACCACCCCAAGCGGTTCGGCTCTTTCCGGCGCACCGACGAATGCCGGCAACTATGTTGCGCAGATCACATGGGGTGAGCAGACCGCAAGCGTGGCGTTTACTATCGCAAAGGCAGCACCTGCCGCAGCCAATTTCAATTTCACAGCTCCGGGAAGTACGACCTATGACGGCAATGCAAAGCCGGCAACAGTTGGATTTAATTCGAATTCAGACGCATTGTCCGGAATGGGCAATATCACTGTAAATTATTCCGGCGATGGCGGCAATACTTGGACGGAAACGGCACCAACTAATGTTGGCACATATTATGTAGGCATTACAGTTGCAGAGGGCACTAACTACAGCGCTGTCACAACGCCTGTTCTGCATGATAATAGCTGGGTCTTTGCGATTGGAAAAGGATCAGCAGCCAGCGGTGTAACTCCTCCGACACTTGCTTCCGATTCTACCTATCTTACCTACTCCAAAGAATCCAAGAATCTGTTAGTTTCAACTGGCTCTGTACCAACAGGCTGCACCATGAAATATGCCGTCACTACAACCAATACAGCACCCACGGACGAATCGGCGTGGGGAGCTACAGCCGAGGCGACCAATGCCAACACATACTATGTGTGGTATAAGGTTGACGGCGGAGATAATTATGCGAATATTTCTGCAACTTCTGCCGGAACAGTGACGATTGCACCGAAGGCTGTAACGATTACACCGAACGAAAATCAAAGCAAGGTTTACGGCGTTGCTGACCCGACAACATTTACTTACACAACAGCCGATCTTTGCGAGGGCGATTCGCTAAGCGGTGCGCTGATCCGTGCAGAAGGTGAAAATGCTGGCCGCTATGATTTCGATGTAAGCGAACTTACAAACCCGAACTATACGGTTTCGCTCGCAGCGGGCGCTCCGAAGTTCACAATCACCGCAAAGCCGATCACCGTGACCGCAAATAATGCAACGGTTACTTACGGCGATGCTGCTCCGACTTACGAATACACCGTTAGTGAAAACGGTCTGGTCGGAAACGATACTCTGACAAGTATCAGTTATAGCTGTAGCTATGCACAGTACAGCAATGTTGGCAGCTATAATATCACGCCGAGTCAGACGGAAAATGCGAATCCCAATTATAACATCACATTCAACTCCGGCACACTGACCGTTGAGCAAAAGGAGATCGGCATTACCTGGGGCGAAACACACTTCACCTATGACGGTGAATCTCACGTTCCGACTGCGACACCGTCAGCAGGTTCTCTTGTCAATGGCGATCAGGTTTCGATCACCGTTACCGGCGGACAGACCAATGCCAGCGATACCGCTTACACCGCAACGGCAAGCGGTCTGACCGGCGACAAGGCAGGCAACTACAAGCTCCCGACAACCGGCGTTACGAAGGAATTCACCATCGCCAAGGCAAATCTGACGATTGCAGATGCCAACAAGCCTACAGGCACAAATCCGACCTATAACGGAAATGCACAGGCGCTTGTGACTGCTCCGACAACTGCCCCGACAGGCGGTACGTTGAAGTATAACGACAAGCTTGTTCATACCGGAACTTGCGATATTAAAGTTGGAGATATTCTTAATCCTATAGATGAACAAGGTATTTTCTTCTCGGAAAAATATAAGAATTATAAACTCCAGTACACTAATATCGATGAATTTTTACAGACAATCACTCCAGCGGCAGGCGGCGTACTGAACATCTGCAAAAAAGAAAATGGATTATGTTATGGAAATGGAGATATTATTGTAGAATTTCCTTCATCTAAAGATGCATTAAAAATTACAGCAATTGATAACAATTCCCAAACCATAACAGCGGTGCTTGTCTCGTCCGCAACAGAGGGCTGGTCAACTGAAATCCCGCAGGGAACTGATGCAAAATCTTACACCATCGAATACAAGTTCATCGGCGATGCAAACCACAATGATTATGTGCCGGCTGAACCGCTCAGCGTATCGATCGCCAAGGGCGATCCTCTGAAAACTCCCCCGTCCTCCAAGAACCCGACCTACTACAGCAGTGCAGTTCAGCTTATCAATGCAGGCGAGGTAGAGGAAGGCTGCAAGATCGAGTATGCACTCGGAACAGATGCAACAACTGCTCCCACAAGTGGCTGGGAAACAGATGCTACCAAGATCACAGCAAATAAGTCCGGCACTTTCTATGTATGGTACAAAGTGACAGGCACTGCAAACTATGAAGATGTTGAAGCAAAACCAATTACAGTAACTGTTTCTCCTGGCATTACGGCACAGACCTGGACGCTCACAATGGACAGCTACGAGTACGACGGCACGGCTCACGAGCCGACAATAAACGGCACAGCCTACGGCGATCTGACATATACATACCTGACATCTGCCGGCGTTATGCTCAGCGAAGCTCCCACCGAGCCGGGCGATTATCTCATATGGGTAACAGCTGCCGGCGATGATACACACCCGTCAAAGCTCGAATCTGTAGAGTACACTATCAAGGGCGCTAAGTTCGCAGCAGGCAATACAGTCAGCTTCAAGGAGAAAGTGGAGTTCAACTTCCTCGTGGAAGCTACAGATGCAGACACAGTAGAGGGCGCATATGTAGTCTTCACATACGACCACTACGGTGAAAAGATGACAGTCAAGAAGCCTATCAACAAGGAAGACAAGAACGGAAAGTACTACAGAGTTAGATTACCTTTGACAGCCTCTGAAATGGCTATCGACATCAAGGCTGAACTCTACCTCCCGACACTTGATAAGCCTGTCGATACCAAGACAAGAAGCATAAAGAACTACGCCGAGGCAGCAATAAAATCCAACCTCGACGGTGCAGAAGTTCTTAAGGCAATGCTCAATTATGGTGGTTATACTCAGACGGCACTCGGCAATAACACCGCTCTCCTCGCTAATAGTGGTGAAGGCATAGCAGTTGATGTATCAAGTGTAGCACCCAAGAGCGCTACAACATTTGTAAGACCCACAGCCACCAACGGTGCAAAGGTCACATACAAGGGCTCGACTGCAATGACAACAAGTGATCTGTATGTACGTCATTACTTCACAGTTGATTCAAGCATGACTGCTTCGGAACTTAATGCAGTTATGGTAAAGGTCGGCGACAATGCCCCCATTTCGATGTCTAAGCTCAAAAAGAACAACATAGGCTATTACTGTGAAATGTCTCCCGAGCTTGCATACGAGCTTGACAAGGAGAATGACAAGATAGTTGTTTACGGTTTCGCAGGTGCTGAAACAGCAGACAGCGAAAATGCAATCAGCATCGAAAACTACAACGTCATCGACTACTGCGAGGCTGTTGCAGGCAGCAACAAGCAGACCACAGATGCTAAGAACATGGTCAAGGCTATGTATTCTTACTACACAGCTGCAAAGGCTTATGTTGATAGCAGGAGCTGATGATCTCTTGCCAGACGGCATGACAACTGAATAGCTAAAAACCACCGCTGTTTCTTTTGAAACGGCGGTGATTTTCATCATCTCGGGTCAGGAGAGCCGCTGCAGGACTGTCTGTTACACGTCTTAGATATGTGTGTTGTCATTTTAGCTTTTTCAGAAAAAATGCCCTGACACAGTCAAGTCGGTACTAATATAGAAGTTTTAGGACAAGGGCTACATAGCGATATGTGGGGTACAAAAGAGAATAGTGTATCATTTGATGATTTTGAAAGTCAAAAAGTTGTTCTTATCTCCGACGAAGCACACCACCTTAATGTAGATACAAAGAAAAAACTCTCATCGGAAGAAGAAGATAACCGGAAATCATGGGAATATACGGTCAATAAGATTTTCGGGTGCAACAGGGATAACATTTTACTTGAATTTACAGCGACTTGCGATTTAGAAAATAATAACATAAAAGCTGCATACGAAAACAATGCTTGTTATTTTTGTTGCGCTATGGCGCATTTTTTCTCGCCTGAGCGTTTCTTTCCGCTCAGGCTTTCGATGCTTTGTCATCGAATTTGGAGCGACAGCGACTTATCTCCGACGCCGCTTTGGTCGGCGGTCATATTCGCTCACGCTCCTGCGTGATGCTCTCTATATCATCACTCTTGAAATTGTAAACTGGTACGGCGCAGTTTGGGTGGCAGTTTGAAGAAAGTTGGGGTTGCTTTTTCGGTTGCGGTGTAGTATAATGTAAAAGTGAGAGTAAGCACTCGACTTGCTCGTGTAAATCAGAATATGTTGACCAATTATGCTATATTAGCTGACTGATGGTGAGAGATTATGAAAAAATGCTATGACGAAGAATATGAATTCTCGGTGGAGGTAGTTAACTTTTTGCATGGAGAAAATACAGAAAGATATTGCCATAATGGTGAAGAAATCGGTGATGTTTATAAATGCACCTATTGATGTCCGGTCAATGAGGATGGATACGGTATCTGTTCAAAGACAATGATGATGTTATATCCTTTGATGGAAGCTGTCAGAAGCGGTGGCGATCTTACCAGAGTCGGCGGTGATGGAAAGCACATAAAAACAGTTGTGTGTCCAGATGGCTGCGTGTTTTTCAGACTGACGGCAATTCCTCTGGGAAATGAAAATTTTCATACCGGCGGTTTCTGGGATTATCCCGATGAAACACAGAAATAAGAAAAGGAGAAGAAAACAATGGTCATAGCTATAAACGATCCGAATGAAAAAAGAATGATTGCAAGAATGGTGCTTGAGACCCTTACGGAATGGTTTGAGGTCGAAGATAGCCGTGAAGCTTATATCCGGGACTGTGCTGACTGGATTTTCTTAGCAGCTAAGAACGATGATACTATAATAGGATTTCTATGCCTAAAGGAAACAGGAAACGCCACTGTTGAACTTGCTGTTATGGGAGTAATGAAGGAATACCATAGAAACGGTGTTGGTCATAAGCTTGTAGAGAAGGCTAAAGAAGTGGCGATGGCTGACGGATACGAATTTATGCAGGTTAAGACTGTGAAGATGGGAATGTATGAGGACTATGACAGGACAAATCATTTTTACATAAGCTGTGGTTTCAAGGAATTAGAAGTATTTCCGCTCCTTTGGGATGAGGCAAATCCCTGTCAGATCTATGTGATGTCTTTGAAGTGAGATAGTTAGCTATCAAAAAAGATAATCTCATAATTCTTATTGTGATAATCTTAGTATTTTTTACAAATTAGGCTCTGCGAAAAAAACTCTGTAAATTCAAAAACTGTGATAAAAACGTTAAGTTGTGAGCGGCTTGAAAATAGCCGCTCCGATTTTTTTACAGTATACAATAGATACTGTAATTTGTCAAGGTTCTTTGGATATCAGCCGATCCTGTCGGGGTACATGATCTCAAGCTCGCCCAGGACTTTGCCCCAGTTTCGCAGCGGCATGGTCCATTTCTTAGCTATCTCATGCGTTGCAAGATACAGAGCCTTCAGGAGCGCTGTATCGCTTGGAAATACGCTTCTCTGCTTGTTCAGACGGCGATAGCCGCTGTTAAGACTCTCTATAGCGTTGGTGGTATAAATCACCTTTCTGACATCAGCTGAGAACTTGAAGATCGGTGATATTACGTCCCAGTTCTTGTACCAGCTCTTCATAGCGTTAGGATAATCGTCCTCCCATTTCTCAGTAATGCGATCAAGAGCTTCCAGAGCAGCGTCCTCGGAAGGCGCATGATAGATCGTTTTAAGGTCATTTGCCAACTCCTTCTTGTTCTTCTCTCCGACGTATTTCAGTGTATTTCTTACCTGATGAACGATGCAGCGCTGTAGCTCAGTTTGCGGAAAAGCTGCTGATACAGCTTCTTTCATGCCTGTAAGACCGTCTGCGCAGATGACGAGAATATCCTTAACTCCGCGATTTTTCAGCTCGTTCAGAACGCCGAGCCAGTACTTGGCGCTCTCGTTTTCACCGATATGTATTGAAAGAACTTCCTTGTGACCTGTCATGCTGACAGCAAGGATCACATATGCGGCAAGCTTCCTGATCTGTCCGTTATCACGCACTGAGAAGTGTACTGCATCGATGAATACTATCGGATATACTTCGTCCAATGGACGTTTCTGCCAGTCCTCTATCTGCGGCAGAAGGCGGTCTGTGATATCTGATACCATACCGTCGCTGACTTCAAATCCGTAGATATCTTCGATAGTTTCGCTTATCTGGCGTGTGGTCATTCCTTTAGCATACAAAGCTATTATCTTCTGCTCAATCCCTGAGATGTCCTTCTGACGCTTCTTTACGACCTTTGGCTCAAAACTGCCGTCACGATCCTGCGGCACTTCTATTTCGGTTTCTCCGAAGTTTCCGCGGATCTTCTTGGTTTTCTTACCATTACGAGAGTCGGGATTGTCGGAACGCTCATATTCCTGATATCCAAGATGCTCGTCCATTTCGGACTCAAGCATTTCCTGAATTGTTCCTCCGAGAAGGTCTTTCAGGGCATCCTCAATATCCTTAGCCGACTTGATGTCGTATTCCTCAAGCAGCATTCCTATGATGTTCTTCTTGCCCTCGCTCATCGGTTCTCTTTTTCTTCTTGCCATAAAAAATCAGCCTCCTGTGATATTAATTCTATTTTATCACAGTTTGCTGACTTTTTACAGACTTTTTTTCAGAGGCTCTCCCTGTCAGATCTATGTGATGTCTTTGAAGTGAGATAGTTAGCTATCAAAAAAGATAATCTCATAATTCTTATTGTGATAATCTTAGTATTTTTTACAAATTACAATATCCATTATATACTGTAAAACTCGGAGCGTCTTTTTCACTGTCGCTCTTGTAATATCACAGTTCGGTTTTTACAGAGTTTTTTCGCAGAGCCAAAAAGGCACGTCAATTATCGGCGTGCCTTTAACTATTATTTGACCTTGATTTTCTTCACTTCTGACCAGCCGCTGCAAATCTTTACACCTGCAACGGATTTGTAAGTACGAACTCTTACATAATAAGTCTTGCCCTTTGTGAGTTTCTTTATTGTCTTTGATGTGCCTGTAGCATTTACTGTCTTAGTGGTCTTCTTGGTAAATTTGCTTGATGTTGAGTAGGATATCTGATAGCCTGTAATACCGGACACCTTGCTGTAAGTTGCTTTTATCTGCTTGGTCTTGGGCGAGGTAACGCTCTTAAGAGTCGTTTTTTGGGGGTATATCTTGAAAGTAGCAGTTATCTTGCCGCAGTATTTGCCCCTGCCCTTTACTGTAACGGTCGCTTGTCCTAGATTAGTATTATTACTGTAAGATACTGTATAGTCAGTTCCGTTTACGAGTACATTTCCTTTGGCATTTAGTAAAGTCCAAATTGATAGTGATTATCTTGCTCAAGCACATACTAATGCTAATGGCGTTGTAAATTCATACATTTTTTTACCAATGTTTAAAGGATGTGTGGATAGAAGTAGCAAGTTACGTTCTCTTATGGGTGCTTATCCCGCAGGAAACACGACTGCTTCACTCGAAGTAAGTTATGTAAATAATTGCGGTAGTGGCTGGCAATTATGGGATAAGGCTAAAATAGACCTTATAATGGATTTAATTGTTTTGATTACAAAATCCACAAATTGCCGAGCCAAAATAGGTAATGGTGACTGTAATACTTATAAATCATCTGATACTTATAAGGGCATGATGAAATCAGGCTATGAAACTGATGGTTCGACACGTTCTGCTAATGCTCAGTTTTACGGTTATGAAGGCACAGAAATTACAAGTTACGGTAAGCATCATATGATAGCTTTTTATATTGAAGACTTATGGGGCAATAGAAATGATAGGTGTTTAGGATTTAATCTTGTAAGCGATGAATATAAAGTTAAGATGACACCTCCTTATGCTCTTGATAGTGATAGCACTTATACAACTCTTAGCGTATCATCTCCATCAAGTACAACTGGTTGGCTAAAAAATGTGTCATCTGGAATATATGGTGATGTTCCAACAGAAGTTGGTGCAAGTAGCACTACTGGATTTGCCAACAATTTCTATAAAAATATATATAGTACAGCCCTTGCTCAGTTTGGTGGTAATGCCAACGATAAACTGTCAGTTGGTCGTTATTGGACTCTGGTCTATGCATCCAACAGCAACTATTGGGATAGAGGCGGTTCGCCCTGTTATAGCGCACCATAAAAAGGAGGTATAAAATATGCAATATCAAAAATCAATAAGCAATGATTATCCTATATTAGTAGATATAACTTCTTCTCCTACTACTGTGTATCTCCGTAAAAATGTAACAGAGGTGGAAGTAACTGACCCAGAGAGAGAAGAAACACGCACAGAATATCACTATGATGAAGCTATGATAAGTAAAAATGAATATATAGCTCTTTTGCATGAACAAGTAGCTGATGTAGAAGAAGTCTTAGCTGATATGTTGTATGGAGGTGAATGATAATGAGCAATGCTAAATTAAAGTTAATGGTATCTGTTTTTGCAAGGAGAATGGCAGCAGGTGAAACATTTGATGAAGTAGCTGCTGATTATCCGAAGTTGACTGATGAGGACTTAGAGCAGATACGAAATGCGCTGGAGGGGTGAGCCGTATGAGCAAGCATAGCACAACAAAAGGCTGGATAACGGCGGAGGAGTATGAAATGATAGTGGGTGAGCCGTATGGACAAGCATAACACAATAAAAGCCCTCTGCTCTGCCGTTGTGGCAGGGCTGACGGCGTATTTTAAGGTAATAGCCGTGCCGGTGGCGCTGCTGGTTGTCGTGATGCTCATCGACTATGCCTCAGGCGTGGCTAATGCCTTCACGAAGGGTGAGTGGAGCAGCAAGGTCGGGCTCAGGGGCATCGTCAAAAAAGTCGGCTACATGGGAGTAGTCATCGTTGCTGCGGTGTTT
Organism: Ruminococcus sp. NK3A76; assembly: GCF_000686125.1. Taxonomy (NCBI): domain Bacteria; kingdom Bacillati; phylum Bacillota; class Clostridia; order Eubacteriales; family Oscillospiraceae; genus Ruminococcus; species Ruminococcus sp. NK3A76. The sequence goes on along the minus strand of NZ_JMMA01000002.1, from coordinate 1,135,134 downwards.
GACTGGCTGATATACTCAGGGCTAAAGGGCGTGGGCGTGAGCTTCGACGGCTCGTACTACTTTGGCCTTATAGTCACGATATGGCTCATCATCAACGAGTGCATATCAATACTCGAAAACCTCGGGGAGCTCGGCGTACCGCTGCCAACGTTTCTGATAAAGGGCATTAAAAAACTACAAAAAAATATTGAAGATAAGGGAGGAAATGATAATGAGTAAGGTAAGCAAGGCCGTTGAATACATGGTAAAGGTCGCAAATGACCCAAAGCACGGCTACTCGCAGACAAACCGTAATGGCAATCCTGACACATGGAGCGACTACGACTGTAGCTCGCTTGTGATATCTGCATATCAGGCCGCAGGCATACCGGTCAAAGACAAAGGCGCAACGTACACCGGGAATATGTACTCGGTGTTCTTACAGTGCGGCTTCAAGGACGTGACGAACAAGGTCAATCTTGCGACCGGCTCGGGGCTTATCGCAGGCGATGTGCTGCTTAATCATCAGAACCACACGGCTATGATGATATCCACCTCTCAGCTTGCTCAGGCAAGCATCGACGAGAAGGGCGGCATCAGCGGCGGCAAGGTCGGCGATCAGACGGGGTATGAGATAGCGACACGCTCTTACTACAATTATCCGTGGAACGTGGTACTCAGATATCCCGAGACGGCGGCGAAGGCACTGCCGGTACTCGACAAGAGCGGCTACACTCTCGGCAAGAAAACACCGGGCGTACTGGCCTACAAGGAATGGCTTATATATGCCAAGGAAAAGGGATATATCAAGCAGGGGGTCAAAGAAGACGAGTGCTTTGGCGAAGGTACAGAGAAGGCGACCAACGAGCTCTTAAAGAAATGGGGTTATAAGCAGACAGGTATTGCCGGAGCTAATCTCATCAAGCGGCTCAAGAAAGAGATTGCGAAGCTGAAATAAAGAAAGGTGTATATTATGAGAGAACTTAGTACAATACAGAAGAGGAACAACCTCAATGAAGTATATGCAGCAGATGAAACAGGCCCCGGCAATGCAAATCATGTTTATTTCATCAAGTGTGATGATGAGCCTGTTGTCATAGCTTTTCAGAAAGGACCTCGCATGGATCCTGAAAGCACAAGAGGCGTTCTTGATGTTGACCTTCTTGAAATAGTAAGAGACCGCCTGAAAGGGTTCCAGTCTGGAGATTTCAGTTGCAGAGAAAACGCCTGTGCTCTTACCCACATTGAAGAAGCTCTGATGTGGATGAACCGCAGAGTTGAGGACAGAGCAGAAAGAAACGTGTTAGGTACTTACGATAAGTAAGATAGGTGTATATGCACTTAAACAAGCGTGCATTTTTGTATAGCTGCACAAAGCCGAAGAAATAAACTTGTTAAAAATGTATAGATAAAGCCCCTGCTCGGTTGAGTAGGGGCTTAGTCACCGTCTATATTGTAAGCTAAATTAGATTATAGCAGTAATCTTTGAATTATAAAAAAAATAAGTAACCGGCTCAGTAATAGAATGAAATTTTTAAAAACATAAGAAAATTTTAGAGCATAATAAAAACGCCCGAAAGTGCGTTCTTTCGGACGTTTGGCGCGGATTGAGAGATTTGAACTCTCGCGCCCCTTTCGAGACCTACTCCCTTAGCAGGGGAGCCCCTTCACCACTTGGGTAAATCCGCATAAATATTTAATTGGCGGACAGGGTGGGATTCGAACCCACGGTACGTTGCCGTATCACCGGTTTTCAAGACCGGCTCCTTAAACCACTCGGACACCTGTCCAAAACAATATCATTTTCACGACTTAATTATTTTACCATATTTTCAGGCGTTTGTCAATAGTTTTTTGAAAAAAATTTATTCTTTTATGTTCACAGGCCGTTTATTGACTATCTCCGGCATTTGTGGTATAATCTAACAAATAACATGAAAGGCCGGGCTTGGTATGATAATATTCGCAGTTGATGACACAGCTTACAGGCTGCTCAAAGAATGGGCGTATAATAACAGCGACCTCGTTATCCGGTTCTGCGATGATATCACTCCAAGATTCAAAAACGCAAGGATCCTTTTGCAAAAGAGTGACAAGCCGCCGATAGATATCCACTACAGGGTCGATCTTAACAAGATAGCCTACTTTTATCTCCCCTCTGTCGGGAAACAGCAGATAAGATTCTCTGTCAACAATGACCTGAGAAGCGAGCGGCACTACAACATCACGTCTTATTTTGAAGAGATAGCTACTTTTTATATCGACATCGCAGATGTATTCCTGCGGCTCAATGCTTTCCTGTTAAACGGAAGTATCTCGACTGATGCGAAAAAGGCATTTGAGAAAAAGACCTTGCTCGATTTCAAAAAAGAGTATTACTTCACGCTCAGGAAGAAAAAGGGTCAGTGTGTCCTTGATATATGCGATGTAGAAAAAGAAGACGGCGTTTACATAGTCAGATAACAGCATATTATGCCCCGGAAAAGCTCCGGGGCTTTTTGCTATGCCTTGGACTTAGTATATCACAGCCTTATGCTTTACCTTTCTGGTATAGGCCTTTTTGTTCTTGTGTGCTATATCCACGGGCTTGACGCTGCCCCAGCTGCCACGGTTTTTAAGGTCAGCCTTGCGCTTTTCCTTCTTGCTCAGCTTGTCGTAGGAAACAAAAACTCTCATTTCTCCTCCTCACCTGCCTTGAAGTTATAGATAGGCTTGATGATATCTACTATCTCGGCCGTATCTGTGATGTTGTTTACTATGTCCTCCATGTTCTTATATGCCATAGGGCTCTCGTCAAGTGTTGCGGAGCTTACCGAGGTAGTGTAGATGCCCTTCATCTCCTTCTTGAACTGGGAGACTGTAAGGGTGTTTCTTGCCTCGCCTCTTGAAAGCAGCCTGCCTGCGCCGTGAGGGGCTGAATAGTTCCAGTCGGGGTTGCCCTTGCCACGGCAGATAAGGCTTCCGTCACGCATATTTATAGGGATAAGAAGTATCTCCCCTTCCCTGGCTGAGACTGCACCCTTTCTGAGTATCATCTCATCAGTGTCGATATAATTATGCAGTGTCGTGAACTGCTCTGTGACATGGAAGCCCATGCCCTTTACTATCTCGTGCATCATGGCCTTTCTGTTGAGCTCTGCGAAGCGGCTGACTATCTTCATATCGTGGATATACTGCTCAAAGAGGTCGTCCTGCGCATAGGCAAGCGCCTTGGGCACGTCGGTGCGCTTGGTATTATAGAGCTTCTTAAGCTCGGATTCTATGAGCTTGTGCTTGCCCTCCTCCTTAAGCGCCTTGATAAGCCTGTCAGCGTCCTCCTTGGAGCTGCCGTTTAAGCGCTTGTATGCTTCGAGCTGGTAGTAGGAGGCTGTCTCTACGCCGAGGTGGCGTGAGCCTGAGTGGATAACGATATATATACTGCCGTCCTCGCTCTTATCGGCCTCGATAAAGTGGTTGCCGCCGCCAAGCGTGCCTATGCTCTTTTCTGCCCTTATGGGGTTTATCTTATCATAGCAGTAAAGCTCTGTCAGGTCTATCTGCTCGGCGTAGTGGTGGGGCTTCTCCCTTATATTGAAGCCGGCAGGGATCTTTGCATAGATGAGCTTATCGAGCTTCATAGGCTCGATATGTGTCTCCTTGAGCTTTACCGTCTCCATTCCGCAGGAGATATCAACGCCTACGAGGTTAGGAACGACCTTATCTGTTATCGTCATGGTCGTACCGATCGTACAGCCTGCGCCTGCGTGTACGTCAGGCATTATCCTGATTTTCTGCCCCTTTGCCATAGGCTGATTGAGCAGAGTTATTATCTGTGAAACGGCAGTCTGGTCTATTATATCTGTGAAGACCTTAGCGCTGCCGTATCTTCCGTTTAATTCTATCATATTTTTTCTCCTTATTTTTATAAATTGACGCAAAAAGGCGCACCCCCGATGAATGAGAGTGCGCCAAAAAAGCTGATATAAAAACTGCGTAAACTACGCAGCTAAAGATCAACGTTTATTTCTGCGGCAAATCTCTTGACTCAGGTTTGTAGTATATTCTGTTGTGATGATCTGATAATAAAAACTGATAAACTGTTTCATCTTAAGACTCACCGTCCTTTCTGTAAATTTAAAAACTTATAAGCATTCAGGCCTGCGCTTACTGATTATGCATTATACAGCATTTTTTATTATTTGTCAAGCCCTTTTTCAAAAAAAATTTTTCACTACTGCTTTATTGTTCAAAAAAGCTCACACCCCGCACTTGAAAAAAACTTGCAGTTATGTTATAATGATTACATATGAAAAAAGGGGTGATCTTATGGCTTACAGGCAATTCTACGCTGAGGCAGGCTCAGAGCAGCAGGCTCAGAAGTTTGTGATACTGACGACTGTTGCAGCGATACTTGCGATCATTTTTGACGGCAAGAAAAAAAAGCCCTCAAAGAGAAAAAATTTCATTCAGAGGACTGCTAAAAACTACAAGTTTGCAAACAGCAGCCTGACTGCATACTCTGCACACAGAAAGAAAAAACAGATCGAAAGTGAGCAGGGCATAAAGATACACAAGGCTGAACCGATAGACATTACACTTTAAGAGGCGTTATCATGACAGAGTATTTTAAACGCTACAGAGCTTTTATCGCAAAGGCTCTTGAAGATGAGAGCACTGATCTTGAGGAGCTTTTGAAGATACACAAGACCAAGATCGGCTTTTTCCAGCATGAGAGGTTCATTCATCTGATAGTCATGTGCTTATTTGCGATAGTTACCTGCGGCACGATAATCTGCATAGCCGTAACGCACGAGCTGACGCTTATTCCTCTTGCAGTGCTGCTGCTTGCTCTGTTGATTCCCTACATCAAGCACTACTACTTCCTTGAAAACCAGACACAGGCGCTTTACAAGGATTATGACAGGATAGTTGAAAGGCTCTCATCATTTGACGAGATAAATTAGGTGATATTTATGAGCATAGAATACAGGCTGCTATCAGCGGATGAGCTTGAAACGTTTATAGAGATGCGGATATCTCAGCTGCGTGAGGAAGGGGCAAAGGAAGACATCGACCTCCGCCCTGCATTGAGAGAATACTACACCAGACACATGGCAGACGGGACGTTCGTATCGTGGATAGCCGAAGACAATGGCAGGATAATCGCAACAAGCGGTATGTCGATAGTTGAAAAGCCGCCATATTTCGGCTGCCCGAGCGGAAGGATAGGGCTTTTGTCAAGTATGTTCACTGACCCCGGCTACAGGCGTAAGGGCATTGCAAAGGAGCTGCTTGCAAGAGTGGTAGACGAAGCAAGGAAAAGAGGCTGCGGCACCGTTCAGATAACTGCATCAGACATGGGAGTATTGCTATACACTGACTTCGGGTTTGAAAAGAACAAAAACTTCATGCAGTACAAGCTATAAATACATATGACACAGGGCAGGAAAATGGAAGAAAAGAATTACAAAAAGCAGATATGGAAGCCGAGCGTTATCACATCGCCCGTGCCGCCGGTGCTTGTGACCTGCAAAAGCGGTGAGAGCATAAATGTTTTCACAGTGGCGTGGACAGGCACTCTCAACACCCAGCCGCCGATGACCTATATCTCCGTAAGGCCTGAAAGGCATTCATACGGCATGATAAAGGAAAGCGGCGAATTTGTTATAAACCTCACCACCGAGGAGCTTGCCTTTGCGGCTGACTTCTGCGGTGTCAGGAGCGGACGAAATACTGACAAGTTTGAAAAGACCGGGCTTATCACAGCTGATGCATCGGCTGTGAACGCTCCCCTGATAGCGCAGTCGCCTGTGAACATAGAATGCAGGGTGAGAGAGATAATACACCTCGGCTCACACGATATGTTCATGGCGGACATTGTGGCGCTTGATATTTCGGAGGAATTCATTGATGCAAACGGCAGGCTTTGTCTTGAAAAGGCAGGGCTGCTCGCATATGCTCACGGAGATTATTTTGCATTGGGCAAAAGGCTTGGCGGATTTGGTTTTTCTGTCAGGAAAAAGAAGAAAAAGCACAAAAACAGCTCAGGGAGAAAAGGCAGATGAAAAAGCTCTTGATATTCTCTGCGGCAATGGCGGCAGGGGCAGCGATAACACACAAAACAGCACACGCATGGTTTGGCAAGACACACATGGACATTTTGGAAAAGGCGCTTGTGATTCTTGGCAGCCTTGACGACAAGACCTATTACGATTTCTACATAGACTACAAAAACGTTCTGCTCAAAGCCTGCACCGAGCCTGACTGCAAGGGCGACACCGACAGGGGCAGCGGTCTGCACTACTACTGCGCTGCAAACAGAAAGGGCAGAGAGATAGAGCCAAACAACGGATACTACGCAAACAGGCTCAGGCGCTACAACAGAACAGCACGCACGATGCTTGAAGAAAACTACACAATGGCGCTGTCGCTTTACAAGAGCGGCGAGGAAAGAGCGGCGATACATCAGCTCGGCAGGGCGCTGCATTTTATTCAGGACATAGGCTGCACTGTACACTCCTCAGGGATAATGTACATGGACAGGGAGAAAAACCCACACAACGCCTTTGAGTCGTATGCGCAGTCAGTCTACAGCGAGATAGAAGCACCTAAGGCTATAAACAAGCAGATAAAGAAAGCCTGCGACACGAGCATCGAGCAGGCGGTCAACAGGCTCGCAGCATTCTCGTCAAAATACGCAGCTGACGTACTGACGGTCAAGAAAGACGTGCTCGACAAGGTCTGCAGGAGCACTCTGCCGACCGCCCAGCAGTACACGGCAGGGATCATGATAAGGTTTTACAACGACATACAGGGCGAAAACGGCAATTATCTGCTTGATAACAAGGAATACTCGGTAAAGAACGAGCGGACTGCCGGCCTGCTCACCGTGACAGGAAAGGGCGTTGCGCTTGATGCGGCAAATGACTCTTTACAGCAGAAATTCACGCTGCTTTTAAAGAGCGACGGCTCTGTTACACTTATTATGAAGGACAAGGGCTATGTTGACAAGAAATTCAGGCGCTTTACAAATTACGAGAGCAAGGACAAGGCGATAGGCTTTCGTGTGGCAGCGCTCGGCAACAAGCGCTACAGGATAACCACACAGGGCACCAAATACAAAAAGGTCTTAACAGTCAACAACAGCGGCGCACTCAGGATACGGCGCTTTGACCCGAATGACAAGGGCGCTGTATGGATAATCAGCTAAAAAAACACACCCCCGACGGTCTAATCAGAACGACCTGTCGGGGGTGATATTTTCAAACAAGATCATCTTGTTTCGCAGATAAGCTTTATAGCTGTTCTGTCTTCGCCGTCTATCTGAACGCTTGCAAAGGCAGGCAGACATACCATGTCGATACCAACAGGGGTAAGATAGCCCCTTGCAATAGCAACTGCCTTTATAGCCTGGTTGGCTGCGCCGGCACCTACTGCCTGGACTTCAACACAACCGCTTTCACGAACAACTGCGGATATAGCTCCTGCAACCATGTTCGGAACGCTTCTGGACGAAACCTTTAATACTTCCACAAAGAATACCTCCCATATTTTGCTATGGTATTATTATACTACAAATTGTTTACATTTTCAATACGTTTAAATATTTTTGTGCATTATCGCTCAATTATTCTTATAATTTTGTTAGCTTTGCCACTGTTTTCATCAAAGTCTATTACCACTCCATTAATAAAGCAAGGATTTTCACTTTCTTCAAACTTGACGGGTGCGTGGTATTTTATTTTTTCAATAGCAAGCTCGCTCTTGACACCGAGAACGGAAAGCTCGGGGCCTGTCATGCCGGCATCTGTGATATAAGCTGTTCCCTTGGGAAGTATCATCTCATCGGCGGTCTGCACATGGGTATGCGTGCCGATAACAGCTGTGACACGCCCGTCGAGGTAAAAGCCCATAGCCTTTTTCTCAGATGTGGCTTCTGAATGGATATCGACCATTATATTCCTGGCATCTATCTCATCAAGCACACTGTCGATACAGAAGAAAGGGTTATCGAGCGGCTCCATATAGGTAGTGCCCATAAGGTTTACCACAGCTATCTGGCAATAGCCGAGGTCGAGGGTCGTATAACCATGCCCAGGAACGCCTTTGGGGAAATTTGCCGGGCGGAGGAGCGTATCGTTCTCGTCATAAAGTGGAAGCGCTTCCTTGCGCTTGAAGCAGTGGTTGCCGGTGGTTATGACATCAGCCCCCACAGAAACGAGCCTCTGGTAGGAATAGCGTGTCAGGCCGTTGCCTGTGGCTGAGTTCTCGCCGTTTACAACGACAAGGTCTATCTTATACTTCTGTTTGAGCGAATACATCTTCTTTTCAAGAATATCACAGCCCATGTCGCCTACGACATCACCTAAAAACAGCAGATTCATATTGTTTTCCCTTCCATATAAAGGCAACACTGTACAATCATCTTGCAGCATTGCCTAAAAAAACAGGAGAGAGCTTGTCTCTCCTGATATTTTTTTATTCTCCGGGGTTTTCCTCCGGGGTGGCGTTTGTCTTGTCAGACTCGTTATCATCAGTCTGCTCGGTATAGTCTTCATCGCTGTATTCCTCAGCTGTCTGTAAGGGCTCTGCCGGCTCCTCAGACTCAGGGAGCGCAGCCTTTTCTTCAGGCTGAACATCTATAGCCTTGGACTTTTTGAGCTCGCCCTTCATGAGCATATCAAAGGTCTCACCGTCGATCTTCTCATTCTCGATAAGATACTGTGCAAGCTCATGGAGCTTGTCGATATGCTCTCTGAGAATGCTCTCGCAGGTCTCGAAGGAGTTCTCGATGATGTTTCTTATCTCGTGATCTATCTCGGAAGCGACTGCGTCAGAATAGCTCGGTGTAGAGTTATAGTCTCTGCCGAGGAACACCTGGCTGTCATCGTGGCCATAGACCACAGGGCCGAGGTTATCGGAGAAGCCGTATCTTGTGACCATTTTACGGGCTGTAGATGTAGCACGTTCAAGGTCATTTGATGCACCTGTTGAGATATCATCAAGGATTATCTTCTCAGCGACACGGCCGCCTAAAAGCACGATAATGCTCTCAGCCATCTGCTTCTTGCTGACGTAGGACTGATCCTTCTCGGGTCTGCCCATTGTAAAGCCGCCTGCCTGGCCTCTCGGGATAATAGTAACATAGTGTACCTTATCCTGTGTCGGGCAGTAGTAGTGGCAGAGTGCGTGGCCGCTCTCGTGGTATGCGGTGAGCTTCTTTTCCTCGTCGGTAACGAGCCTTGATTTCTTCTCAGGACCCATAACGACCTTAAGAGAAGCCTCCTCGATATCATATTTGGTGATAGCCTTAAGGTTCTTTCTTGCTGCGAGGAGAGATGCCTCGTTTACAAGGTTCTCAAGGTCTGCACCGGTAAAACCTACTGTAGTCTTTGCGATAGTTGAAAGGTCAACATCGGGGGCCAAGGGCTTGTTTCTTGTATGGACTTTGAGTATCTCCTCTCTGCCCTTGACATCGGGAAGACCGACAAGTATCTGTCTGTCAAAACGACCCGGGCGGAGAAGTGCGGGGTCAAGGATATCACGCCTGTTGGTCGCAGCCATGACTATTACCGAATCGTTAGCAGTAAAACCGTCCATCTCAACGAGGAGCTGGTTTAAAGTCTGCTCACGTTCATCGTGGCCGCCGCCGAGGCCTGCGCCTCTCTGTCTGCCGACAGCGTCTATCTCGTCGATAAACACGATAGACGGTGAATTCTTTTTAGCCTGCTCGAATAAGTCTCTTACACGGGAAGCGCCGACACCGACGAACATCTCAACGAAGTCAGAGCCCGAGATAGAGAAGAAAGGAACATTTGCCTCGCCTGCAACAGCTCTTGCAAGGAGCGTTTTACCTGTTCCGGGAGGGCCCTCGAGAAGCACGCCCTTAGGTATACGGGCACCTATATCATTATACTTCTGCGAATCCTTAAGGAACTCGACAATCTCCTGAAGCTCTTCCTTTTCCTCATCTGCGCCTGCCACATCGTCAAAGGTGGCCTTTTTATTGCTCGGCTTGGTATTGACCTTACCGAAGTTGGCGGTCTTACCGACGCCTGCGTTACGCATCATAAAGATAAAGAAGAATATCATCACGCCTATCATCAGCACAGTCGGCAAGAGATTTAGCCAGAAGCTGTTGTCTGAAATAGGTATAAGGTCATATTTCAGAGGTTCGTCCGGGTTTTCGGCGTTATACCTTCTGCGGTAGTTCTCGCCTTCATCACCGCCAAGCACCTCGTTGACAAACAGCGAGACATTCGGCACGGTATAGGTCTGTTTCTCGTCCTCTCCTTTAAGGATATAGGTGAGCTTGCCGTTATTGAGGTCAAACTCGTATTCCTTTATTCTCAGGTCATCAAAATACTGCATAACTGTTGAATATTCAGTCTCGTCCTGATTTGAGCTCATTGACATAAGAGCATAGACAAGACCGAGTATAGCAACTGCCGATATCACAAGATACAGCAGCAGCGTTTTGAAACCGCTGTTTTTCTTCAATGTATCACAACCTTCTATTAAAAATTTATATAAACTGACAGAATAGATTATAACCTACTATTGTGACAGATTTATGATATAGCTATAATTATTATACTTCTGGTGTTTTCATCCACCTTGACACGCTCATCAACGCCGAAGCCCTCAACGCAGATGATGCCCTCATCATCGCAGAGCACGGCTACCCTTTCACGCTCCTCCTTTGGCACGCTCTCATTAAAAAGCACCTTAAGTCTGGAGGTAAATCCCCTGCCTGCAAGGGCTATCTTGTCTCCGTTTCGCCTGTTGCGAAGTGTCAGGCCGCCGCAGAGCTTGTCTTTATCTATAATATAACCATTATACTCTCTGTGGATACCCTTTGAAAAGACGATATCATCACGTCTTTCAAGGGATACGCTCTTGCCGAAGAAATCATATACGCCTGGGACAGCGCTGACAGGCATTTCTACCTTAGGTGTCTCCTCTTTCGCAAGAGATGATATCTTAAGCACGCCTTTATCGCAGCTTATCAGGATATCGCCGCAGATATTGAGCTTTCCGCCGTTTTTAATGATATCCGATGTATTATTGATGCGAAGTGCCGAAACGGAAATACCGTTTTGAGCAAGCAGCTTTGCCACGACCCGTGGTGTAAGCAGGCCGCACTGTCTGAGCGCCTTTGCATCATATGTCTTATCAGTGATATAAGCCTGGCTGAGCTTTTCCTCGGCGCAGGAATCAAGATACAGCTCATCGTCCGTCAGGTGAGCTCTTGTAGCGGAGTAAGACGAATAGAGCGAGCTGTTTATCTCCATAAGCACAGGTATGACCTTATGCCTTATCTTGTTTCTTGTGTACTCGTCTTCGAGATTGGTAGAATCAGTAACGAAATCCTGCCCTTTTTCGGCGAGGTAGCCTTCTATCTCCTCTCTTGTACACTCGATAAGAGGTCTAATAATATTATCACGCTTTGGAGGAATAGAACAGAGCCCCTTAAGGCCTGTGCCCCTTGCAAGGTTGAAAACTGTTGTTTCAAGGCAGTCGTTGATATTATGCGCAGTGGCTATCTTATCAGCGCCGATACTCATAAGCTCCTTATATCTGAGCTCTCTTGCGCCCTCCTCGACAGAGACATGGTTTTTCTCGCAGTAGCCTGTGACGTCGATATCTGCGGTATATATCTTTATACCGAGCCTTTCACACAGGGCTATACAGAAGTTCTTATCCCTTATGCTCTCATCGCCCCTGAGATTATGATTGACATGAAATGCCGATACATCATACCCGAGGTCTTTTAAGCAGAGAAGCAGGCAAACGCTGTCAGCGCCGCCCGAGAGCCCCACAAGAACGCTCTCGCCCTCTGATATCAAGTCATAGCGCCTGATAGTCTCACTTACCTTATCCGTCATCATGTCTGATATCCATTCCTCTGAACAGTGTATACTCACCTATCCAGGCAAGCTTTACAGTTGCCATAGTACCGTGACGGTTCTTGGCTATGATACAGTCAGCCTCTGACTGCGCACGTTCTTCATTGTTGCCGTAGTAGTCTCTGTGCAGGAACATGATGATATCAGCGTCCTGCTCGATAGAACCTGAATCTCTCAGGTCAGAGAGCATAGGCTTTCTCTCGTTCTTTTCAACAGCACGGGAGAGCTGCGAAAGCGCTATAACAGGGACATTGAGCTCTTTAGCCATGAGCTTTAGCTGTCGGGTTATCTCAGACACTTCGTTAACTCTGCCCTGCCCCTTATTTGTCGATTCCATAAGCTGTATATAGTCGATTACGACAAGGCCGAGGTTTTTGACACGCCTGAGCTTTGCCTTCATCTGCGGCACGGTAACGCTGCCGGTATCGTCAACATACATAGGCAGCTTTGACAGCCTTATAGTTGCTTCGGCGAGCTTTTCCCAGTCCTTCTTTTCAAACTTGCCCGAGCGAAGTGCTGTATTGTTTACAAGCGCCTCAGTCGAGAGCATACGGGCAGCAAGCTGTTCCTTACCCATTTCGAGAGAGAAGATAACTACATCCTTCATAGTCTTCTTGCACACATTCGTGGCCATATTTATCGCAAATGCCGTTTTTCCGACACCCGGTCTCGCCGCAAGTATAACAAGGTCGGTATTATTAAGACCCGTAGTTATCTCATCTATCTGAGCAAAGCCTGTTCTTGCACCGAGGTGCTCCTTGGCTTCGGGGCCTGATATCTCCTCAAGGTGGGTATATGTCTCGACAAGAATAGAATCGAGCCTTGTAAGGCCGTCTATCTCCTTGCCCTGGCGGATATCGTATATCTTCTGCTCGGCGATATCGAGCATAGACCTTGAATCAAGCACGCCCTCCCTGACATTATCTATCATTTCGACAGCAACGCTTAAGAGCTTACGGATATTATACTTCTCAATGATCTTATCACAGAAGTTCTCGATATTCTTTACCGAGGCAACAAAATCCGAAAGACCCATGATAAAGGTCTTTGCCATTTCCTCATTTGTAAAGAGCCCACGCTTTACAAGCTCGTCGATAATATCAATGACCGTAAAGCCCTTGTTATCCGAATATGCATTGACAATGAGCGAGAACATCTGCTGATGCAGCGGCACATAGAAATACTCAGCCTTAAGGTTCTCAATAGCTGTAGGCACAGCCTCCTCAGGGGATCTGAGCATTCCGCCGAGCACAGATCTCTCGGCCAGCTTTGAAAAAGGCGGATCTATCTCTGCTACCTCTAATAATTTTTCAAGAGAATCAGTGCCAGCCATTTTAAACAATTCCTTTCGGTAAAACTATTATTCCTCGACAACGCTGATATCTATCTTGCAGGAAACGCCCTGTGTCATCTTGATAACAGCGCTGAAATCGCCGAAGCTCTTTATCTCGGTGTTGAGATTTATCTTCTTCTTATCAACATTCTGCTGATACTGCTGCTTGATAGCATCAGCAACAGAGGAAGCTGTGACAGCGCCGAAGAGCTTGCCGCCCTGGCCTGCCTTAGCCTTGATAGTCACCTTCTTGCCTTCAAGTGCGGCAGCTACCTTTTCATTCTCAGCCTTCTCGACATCGAGCTTATGCTGAGCAGATGCCTTCTTGCCTGCGAGGTCGTTCTGGTTCTTAGCATTTGCCTCAACAGCAAGACCCTTTGCAAGCAGGAAATTCCTTGCATAGCCGTCAGCGACATTGAGCACGTCTCCAGCCTTGCCGCTTCCCTTTACGTCCTGTATAAGAATTACTTTCATGATTTTTTCCTCCTATAATTTTAAGTATTATTTCTGATATAATCATCTATAGTCTCATAAAGCTTCTTTTTAGCCTCTGAAACAGACATCTTAAGCTGGGTAGCCGCCATTGTCTGGTGACCGCCGCCGCCCATAGCCTCCATAAGCACCTGGACATTATATGTGCCCATGCTCCTTGCGGAGATATTGGCGTTATTCTCGTCGCCGTAGATAACGAATGCCGCATTGACACCTGTGATACCGAGCATTTCGTCAGCTGCCTGCGAAGCAGCTATACGGATATTGGAAAATGACTCGGTAGTACACGAAACTGCGCACTTTCTGTATATCTCAGCCTTTGTGATGAGTGCCGATTTTTCCTGATATGTTTCTATCGAATTTGCAAAGAGCTTCTTGACCTCTACCGTATCAGCGCCTAAGCTCTTAAGATAAGCCGCAGCCTCGAAGGTCTTTACACCTGTACGCATGATGAAGTTCTTGGTGTCAAGCATAATACCTGACAGCAGCGCTTCTGCGTGGAGCGGAGAGAGCTTGATGCCGTTATCAAGATACTGCAAAAGCTCTGCGACCATTTCACAGGCGGAGGAGCAGTTTGGCTCATGGAAAAAGAGCGCTGTACCCTCGATAGCCTTGACCATAAGTCTGTGGTGGTCGATAACGACTATCTCTCTCGCTGCATCGAGGACTTCCTTTGAATCGACTATCTCGCTGTTATGTGTATCTACCACGATAAGCAGCGTATTGTTCGTCATCTTGTTAAGTGCTTCCTGCGGTGAGATGAAGTTCTTTGATATATCATGGTCGCTGATATACTTTATAAGACTTTTGGCAAGGCAGGTTTCTTCATTGACAACGACATACGCTTCCTTGCTGATGCTCCTGAAAGCGCCCACAAGGCCGACTGCCGAGCCGATACTGTCAAGGTCGCCGAAGCGGTGGCCCATAACGAGTATCTTATCCTTGCCCTGCATTATCTCAGCGAGCTTGCTTGCCATAAGTCTTGAACGCACCTTGGTGTTCTTTTCTCTGCCCTTTGATACGCCGCCGTAGAATTCATAGCCTGACTCGGTCTTTACAGCTGCCTGATCGCCGCCACGGCCGAGGCACATATCAAGTGCTGCTCTGGCGTAGCTCTCGCTCTGCGCAAGGTCATCAGCACAGGTGCCTACACCTATCGAGAGAGTGACGCTCTGGCTGCCGCCGACCTTGATATTTCTTGCGTCTTCAAGTATCTTGAAGCGGTTCTCGATTATCTTTGAGAGGTATCTCTGCTCCATGATAACGAAGGACTTATCATTCGAGAGCTTCTTTGAGATAGAATTCGTATCCTTGACGAAATTCTCGACAAGGCATTCAAGCTCGACCATTGTATGAGCCTTCTCGCTTTCGAGGGAGTTCCTCACAAGGTCGTCGTAGTTGTCTATCTGGATAATGATAACGGATTTATGCGCCTGTCTCGTTTCGTAGTCAAGCTCAACAAAATCTGTCGTATCCTTAAAATATATCATGGTCATCGTCTTAGTCCTGTCGCTGTGGACAGCCATAGCGTTATAGAACCTGCCGCCGACACACACGAGGTCGCCGTTCTCGGAATAGACATTATGCATATCTATATTCATGAGCGAATCGAGCCTTGCGCCGAAAAGGTTGGTATCGCCAAAGAGCTTGTCCTTGAAGAAGTCATTAGCCCAGATAATATCGTTATCTGCGTCTATAATGACAGCAGGTGCCGGGAAATGGCGCATTGATTCCTTTTCGTTGTTCTTTATCATCGAGGAGAGCTTCGAGACTGTCCGCTTAAGATGCTTGCCGTAGGATATATTTTCAAGCACCAGGAACACGATGAGCAGTATCATGATAATTATGATAGCTCTCGAAAAGCCCGTGCCTGCCCTGCTGCTGTAGCCAAACGCTGCGATAAGCGAAAAGACAGCAAGCACAAGCGTGGTTATACGGATAAGAAGCTGCATTCC
This sequence comes from Ruminococcus sp. NK3A76, assembly GCF_000686125.1. Taxonomy (NCBI): domain Bacteria; kingdom Bacillati; phylum Bacillota; class Clostridia; order Eubacteriales; family Oscillospiraceae; genus Ruminococcus; species Ruminococcus sp. NK3A76. The sequence continues at coordinate 1,119,487 of NZ_JMMA01000002.1, read as the reverse complement.
TCCGTTTGAATTCATCTTCATAATGCTCGCCCTGAGAGGGCACATCCCCTTTCATTACTGAAAAGATTTTTTCTTTTAGGCAACACCGCACGAAGATTGTGCGCAAATTGCGCAGTCAGCTTTTTCGTCAGATCGCACAGATTTTCCGAAGGAATACTACCGTATTTCAAGGGAAAAATGTGTAATATGACGGAAAAGATGCAAGTAAGTTGCGTACAAAGCCTTCAGGCGGTCTTTGTGCGGTGTTGCCTTTATTCATCATTATATCTCGGCTTCATTATATCTCGACTTCCATGATGATAGGAAGGATCATCGGGTTTCTCTGTGTCTTTGTATATATGAAATCCGACAGCTTGTCTTTGAGCCTTGTCTTTATAGCGTTCCACTCTCTTATATTGCTGTCAAGGCACTTTTGCAGGGTATCCGAAAGAATGCTCTTTGCTTCTTCAAGAAGCTCCTCGCTCTCTCTTACATAAACAAAGCCTCTTGACACTATATCGGGGCCGGAAAGGATTATACCGGAGTCTCTGTCGATAGTGGCTATTGCAATAATGATACCGTCCTGAGCAAGGTGCTTTCTGTCACGCAGGACGATAGCACCTACATCGCCGACACCAAGGCCGTCAACAAGGATATTTCCTGCCTGAACCTCGCCCGATATCTTCATATCCACGCCGTCAGACTCTATAATGCGGCCGTTGGCGCCTATGATGATATTCTCCTCGGGTATGCCGACGCTCATAGCCGACTGTGCGTGCTTTGTAAGGTGCTTATACTCGCCGTGAACAGGGATAAAGTATTTCGGCTTGGTGAGCGAGAGTATCAGCTTCTGCTCCTCCTGGCAGGCGTGGCCGGACACATGGACATCGTACATTGCCTCATATATGACCTCTGCGCCGAGACGAAGCAGCTCGTTTACTATCCTTGTGACATATTTCTCGTTGCCGGGGATAGGCGTAGCGGATATTATTATGAAATCGTTGGGGGTTATGGAAACGTTCCTGTGCTCATTGAAGGCCATTCTCGTAAGAGCCGACATAGGCTCGCCCTGGCTGCCTGTGGTAACGATACAAACCTGTTCAGGAGTATACCTTGACACCATGTCGATATCTATGAGCAGCCCGTCGGGAACTTTAAGATAGCCAAGCTCGATGCCCTTGCCTATAACATTTACCATGCTCCTGCCCGAGATAGCCATTTTTCTGCCGTGAGTCACACAGTTATTGACTATCTGCTGGATCCTGTGTACGTTTGAAGCAAAGGTCGCAATGATTATCCTTTTGCCTTCGGCTCTTGCAAAGAGCTTTTCAAAGCTCTCACCTACCTTGCGCTCACTCATGGTATAGCCCGGGCGCTCGGAGTTGGTAGAGTCGGACATAAGGGCTAAAACTCCCCTGTTGCCGAGCTCTGCGAACCTTGCAAGGTCTATTATACCGCCCTCGATAGGCGTATAGTCTACCTTGAAGTCACCTGTATGGATAATAACACCGGCTGGGGTATGGACAGCCATACCTACAGCATCGGGGATAGAATGGTTGACTCTTATAAACTCTACAGCCATACAGCCGAGCTTAACAGTCTGTCTCGGAACTACCACATTAAGCTTAACATCGCCGAGAAGGGCGTGCTCTTTGAGCTTGCCTTCGACAAGGCCGAGGGTGAGCTTAGTGCCGTAAACAGGCACATTGACCTTTTTGAGGAAATACGGCAGGCCGCCTATATGATCCTCATGGCCGTGTGTCAGAACTATGCCCCTGAGCTTATCCTTATTCTGCTCAACATAGGTAAAATCCGGGATAACTATATCAACGCCCAGCATCTCACTGTCAGGGAAAGCAAGGCCGCAGTCGATAACGAACATATCGTTTGCACATTCTATGACTGTGAAGTTCTTGCCTATCTCGTTAAGGCCGCCGAGAGGGATTATACGAACGGGTGTCCTTCTGTGCGGCTGGTTTGTTCTCACGCTGTTCTCTGCCTGACGGCCGTTTGGCGAAAGACGCTGCTGGTCGCTTCTTTTCTGGTCATTGCCGGGTCTTCTCTTATTCTCTGCGACCTTTTCGCCCTTTAGCCTTTTATCGCTTTTCATTACGACAAAGCGGCCTGATTTGGCGTTTCTTCTGTTTTTGATGTTTTGTTTTGTACTCATTGATTACTCCTTAGTTTCTGTCAAACACCGCACAGCAAACAAAACGCAGCACAAATGACTGCGCATATGCACACCGGCGGATAATATATCACGAGATCTTTGTTTAAAGCAGCAATGCCCGGCGTTCAGGCCTTAGCATAGACAAATTATCAGACAAAAGCACGCTGCTATGGAACGGATATACCGCTCCATCTAAGGAAAGCACGGCACAACTGCCGTGATATTCCATTCACGAACAAAAAATACCTATAACTATTTTACTCCATTTAGGATAAAATGTCAAGCAAATTGAAAGTAAAAATACTTATATTATCATTATAGGAAAAAGACAGCGCTATTATGCGGGATATTTTGTTTGCTTTTTTATTTTACAATTAAATAAAAAATTGAATTTTAAGCCTTTTCAAAATATTGTTTTTATGGTATAATGAATGCGATGCATTCATTATATTTTATCTTTATGCCCTTGCAGATACGCAGATTTGAGATCTGCTCCCTGCAATCGGGCAATTATACCATATGCGCTCCGCTTATATGGTATAATATCCTTGTATACATTACGAAAGGATGTTTATTATGGCAATGGATTACAACACCCTTAAAAACAAAGCACTTGAAAAATATTTTGAGCGAATGAACACACAGCAGCAAAAGGCTGTGTTCAAGATAAAAGGGCCGCTTTTAATACTTGCTGGCGCAGGCAGCGGCAAGACGACCGTGCTTGTAAACAGGATAGCGAACATGATACATTTCGGCAATGCTTATGCTGACGAGAACGGCTACGGCAATGCTACGGCTGACGAGCTTAAATACCTTGAAGACTACGCAGCCGGCAGGGAAACTGACGGTGAGAAGCTCGCAGACATAGTTGCATATGAATGTGTAAAGCCCTGGAACATACTCGCAATAACATTTACCAACAAAGCAGCCAACGAGCTTAAGGCAAGGATAGAGAAGATGCTCGGCGAAAAGGCGCAGGGCATTACTGCTGCGACCTTCCACTCGGCGTGCGTGAGGATACTCAGGCGTGAGGCTCACAATATAGGCTTTGAGCAGCATTTCACTATCTATGACACCGATGATTCAAGGCGTGTCATAAAGGCTATACTCAGCGACCTTGACATTAATGAAAAGATGTTTCCCCCGAAGCTGCTGATGTCTGAGATATCGGCTTCAAAGGACAACATGATGACACCTGACGAATACATCGAGAATGCCGCAGGCGACTACAGATATCTCGTAATGGGCAAGGTATACAAGACCTATCAGCAGAGGCTCAGAAGTGCCAATGCCATGGACTTTGACGACATAATCTGCCACACTGTCGAGCTTTTTGAGAAGTTCCCGGACGTGCTCGACCACTATCAGAATCTTTTCAAATACATAATGGTAGACGAGTATCAGGACACGAGCAAGGTACAGTTCAGGCTTATCAAGCTGCTGAGCGATAAATACCACAACATATGCGTTGTCGGCGATGACGACCAGAGCATATACAAATTCAGGGGCGCTACTATCGAGAACATCCTCTCTTTCGAGGAGAGCTTTGAATGCAGCAGCGAGACTGACGTTATCAAGCTCGAACAGAACTACCGCTCGACACAGAACATACTCTCAGCCGCAAACGAGCTTATAAGCCACAATCAGGGCAGAAAAGGCAAGAATCTCTGGACTGACAAGGGCGACGGCGAGAAGATAACCGTATTCAAGGCTTCAAACGAGCGTGCCGAGGCAGGGTTTATTGCCGACACGATAAAGAAGGGCGTTGAAGACGGCGGAAAATACAATGACTATGCTGTTCTTTACAGGACAAATGCGCAGTCAAACACTATAGAGCAGGCTCTTATCAGAGCAGGAATAAGCTACAGGATATTCGGCGGCCCTAAATTCTACGACCGCAAGGAGATAAGGGATATCCTCTCCTACCTCGCAGTTATAAACAATCACAGCGATATGCTAAGGCTAAGGCGCATAATCAACGAGCCAAAGCGTGGCATAGGCGATGCAACTGTCGCAACGCTTGAACAGATAGCATCAGACCTCGGGGAAGACCCGATAACAGTTATGCAGAATTCGGGCGAATATGTTCCGCTTGAAAAGAGAGCAGGCAAGCTCAAAAACGTAGCGCAGATGTTCTGTGACTTAAGCGAGATGTCTGAGAATATGCCGCTCGGTGATCTGCTTGACGAGCTGCTTGAACGCTCGGGCTACAAGAAAGAGCTTGAAGATCAGGGTGATGAGGGGCTTACAAGGCTTGAAAACATAAGCGAGCTCAAGTCCACCATGATAACCTACGAGGAGCAGGCTGAGGAGCCGAGCTTATCGGGCTTTCTGGAGGAGATAGCGCTTTACACGGACATTGACAATCTCGACGAGAACGGCGATTACACGGCGCTCATGACCATGCACTCGGCAAAGGGTCTTGAATTTGACTATGTATTTGCAGCCGGCATGGAGGAAAACCTTTTCCCCTCGGCAAGGAGCATGGAGTCAGAGGCAGACCTGGAGGAGGAGCGCAGGCTTGCATACGTTGCATACACAAGAGCAAGAAAGAAGCTCTACCTCACCATAGCAACAGAGCGTATGCTATACGGCAAGACCGACCGCAACAGGACATCACGCTTTGTCAAGGAAGTGCCGCCCGAGCTTAAGGTCAAGCTCACCGACATTGACGTTGCCGCACAGAAAGCAGCCGAAACCAATGCATTCGGTGACATAAGGTCTATGAGCTTACAGCAGCAGCTTGCCATGAAGCGTGCAAACAAAGCAGGCAGCGGCGAGGAATACGCCCCCGGTGACAGGGTATCTCACAAGATATTCGGCGAGGGAACTGTCGTTTCGGCAGCAAAGGTCGCAAATGACACGCTGCTTGAGATAGCCTTTGACAGCAAGGGCACAAAGAAAATAATGGCAAACTTTGCTAAGATAAAAAAGATATAAAAAGAATCAGGAAGTGGCAGCACTTCCTGATCTTTTTTCATTTCATAGTCTTTTTTAAAAGCTCACAAAGCTCATCGACGACGGCATCATTGCCGCCTCTTATATCATCGACCACGCACGAGCGGATATGCGATGACAAAAGCTCCTTGTTAAAGGAATTGAGAGCCGACTGCACAGCGCTCACCTGAATAAGAATATCCGGGCAGTAGCGGTTTTCTTCGATCATTTTTCTTATGCCGCTTATCTGACCTTCAATACGGTTGAGGCGGACAGTCAGTGCTTTGACCTCCTCGGGCGTTCTTGCTTTGTGCTTTTTACGTTCACAGCAGCATTCTGACATAGCGCCACCTTTCAGGCTATACCCTTGACGGTATAATCCTTATCCTCTACTGCCTTTGTAAGTACCTCGTCGCTTACCTCTGCCGAGAGCGAAACAACAGCCGTGCCCTTTTCATGGCTCACCTGTGCAGATGCAACACCGTCAAGCGCTTCAAGAGCTTTCTTTACAGCGGCCTCGCAGTGGGGGCACATCATGCCCTCGATAGTCATTGTTTTTTCCATAGTCATACACTCCTTTTTATCATTCCCCGGTCTATTACTGAGCTTTTTGTCACGGCCGGGGTCGTGGATATCCACCCGGTCGATACGCAAAGCATTCATACAAACGGTAAAGCTCGAAAGACTCATAGCGGCAGCGCCCACCATAGGGCTCATCTCAAAACCGAGCCCGAACAGCGCCGAGTAAAAGCCTGCTGCGAGCGGTATGCAGATGATATTATAGAAAAACGCCCAGAAAAGGTTCTGGTGGATATTCCTGACAACTGCACGGCTTAGCCTTACGGCAGCGGCGACGTCTTTGAGCTCCGAGCGCATAAGCACGATATCTGCCGCATCGACTGCTATATCAGCTCCTGCGCCGACTGCTATTCCGACATCTGCCGAGGTGAGCGCAGGGGCATCGTTTATGCCGTCGCCTACCATAGCTGTTATACCCTCAGAGCGCAGAGCCTTAATCCGGCTGTCCTTGCCGTCAGGAAGAACGCCTGCGATAACATGATCTATCCCTGCCTGCTTTGCTACAGCCTGCGCCGTAAGCTCGTTATCGCCTGTTATCATAACTACATCTATACCCATGCCGGCAAGCTCATTCACTGTGCCCACAGCATCGGGTTTGATCGTATCGCTCACAGCTATTATGCCCAGTATCTCTTTATCAGATGCAAAAAGCATCGGCGTCTTGCCCTGCTGCGACAGCTGACGGCAGAGCTTGGCAGTCCGGTCATCGTCTCCGACAGCTTCTGCGATATATTTAACCGAGCCGCCGAAGACCCTTGCCCCGTTAGCTATGGCAGTAACGCCCTTGCCGGGTCTTTCCGAGAAGTCTGAAAGAGCTGTTTTCAAAGCTCCCCGCTCCTCGCAGCATGAGCTTACAGCCCTTGCGAGCGGGTGGTCAGAGAGGCTTTCAAGCGAGAACGCAATACCGAGCAGCTTCTCCTCATCGCAGCTGTCAAGAGGGATAACGTCAGTTACCTGCGGCCTGCCCTCGGTTATAGTGCCTGTCTTGTCAAGCGCACAGACATTTATCCTGCCGGCGGCTTCAAGGCTCTCGGCGGTCTTAAAGAGTATAGCGTTCTTAGCCCCGACACCGCTTCCGACCATTATCGCAACGGGCGTTGCAAGGCCGAGAGCGCACGGGCAGGAAATAACAAGCACTGCTATAGCCCTTGACAGAGCGTAGGAATACTCCCTGCCGGCTGCAAGCCATACCACAAAGGTAAGCAGTGCTATGCCTATAACGGCAGGCACGAACACTGCGCTCACCTTATCGGCTATTCGGGCGATAGGGGCTTTTGTGGCTGATGCATCGGATACAAGGGCGATTATCTTTGATAACGCCGTGTCCTTGCCGACCCTTTCGGCCCTTGCGGTGATAAAGCCGGAGCAGTTGACAGATGCGGCGTATATCTCATCGCCCTCTGCCTTATCAGCCGGGACTGATTCGCCGGTAAGGGCTGATTCGTCTATCGCAGTGCTGCCGGAAACTATCACGGCATCAACAGGCACTCTCTCGCCCGGGCGGACGGCAACTATATCCCCCACCCTGACTTGCGAGATATCGACAGTCTGCTCCTTGCCGTCTTTTACTACAGTCGCAGTCTGAGGAGAAAGGCGCATAAGGCCTTTGAGCGCATCGGTGGTCTTGCCCTTTGATATGGCTTCAAGCAGCTTGCCGACTGTTATGAGCGTAGGTATCATAGCAGCCGTCTCAAAATAGAGCGACATAACTATATCCGCCGCCGCACCGGTATCGCCCTTGCTCAGCCTATCAAATATCACAAAAAGCAGCACGAGCGAATAAATATAAGCCGCCGACGAGCCGAGCGACACCAGGGTATCCATATTCGGCGAGCGTTTAAAAAGCGCCTTGCTGCCGGACACAAAGAACCTTCTGTTGAAAAGCATAACGGCCGATGCGAGCATGAGCTCACATACCCCCACTGCCGCAGGGTTTGACAGAGCAGCCGGGAGATAAAGGCCAAGCATTCCGTGACCCATAGATATATACATGAGCAGCAGCAAAAAGCCTGCCGATAATATCAGCCTGCGCTTTAAAACAGGCGTTTCACGGTCTTCAAGCAATGCGCTGTAATCGTCCTGAGGGGAAGCATCGGCAGCGCCGCCCTGCTTTTTAGCGCCGTAGCCGGCAGCGGTAACGGCTTTGATTATATCCTTTTCATCTGCACTGCCCTCGACACCGAGAGTATTGGTGAGCAGCGAGACAGAGCAGGACTCAACGCCCCCGACAGCCTTCACGGCCTTTTCGACCTTCGCCTGACAGGCAGCGCAGGTCATACCTGTAACGGTATATTTTTCCATAAAGCATACCCCCATACGGTATATACAGTATACCATATGGGGGTATATTTGTCAAGAGCTTTTTTGATCTTTATTACTGGTTATAGTAGCTGTTGTTATTGTTGCTGCTGTTAGATGTGCTGTAGTAGCCGGTGTTTGAGCTTGAGCCGCCGTAGTAGCTGTTATAATCAATGCCGGAGCTCTGCTGTGCAGTCTGCTGCGTATAGCCGCTGTACTGGCTGTTGTTCGGTGTCTGCTGATAGTAGTTGTTGTAGTTATATCTGTTAGGGTCAGCCTGCTGACTGTAAGTCTGCTGCTGGTAGGTAGGTTGCTGATATGTCTGCTGCTGATATGCAGGCTGCTGGTAAGACTGACGCTGATACGACTGGCGCTGGTAGACAGGCTGCTGGTAGGTCGGCTGCTGATAGGTCTGCTGCTGGTAAGCCTGCTGCTGATAATTCTGCTGATAGCCCTGCTGCTGGTAATAACCGTAGCCGTTCTGGTTGTAGCCTGCTGCGGTGTTGTCGTAGCGTCTGTAATAGCCGTTGGGGTCGTAATAGTAGGGGTTATTAGCAAAGTAGCTGCCGTACTGGTTGAAGCCGACACCCATAGGCGGGCCGATAGGAGAATCCTCTCTTGACAGCTTGTTTACCTTCTTTACCGAAACAATGGTTATGATTATCTCGAAGATGAAGAACACGACAATAAGCTCTTCTCTTTCAGCCATAAGGCAGAAGTCGTAGAAGCCGTGTATCAGCACTGCCGAGAAGATAGCCTTGCGCAGGTTCTTTTTCTTTCCGGCAGTATCGCCGAGCGAATCACATCTCTTGGCAAGGCCGTAGTAATAGCCCATGAACACCGCATCTATAGCGTGACCCGGAACGGAGAGGATACCTCTCATGACGGCAACATATACCGAACCGCCCATAACGTAGAGAATATTTTCAAGCGTCGCAAATCCGAGCGATACGGCAACTGCGTAGACGACAGCATCAAAGGTGTAGTTGAATTCCTTGTTTTTCCATGTGCGCAGCTTAAGCACTATGAATTTGCCAAGCTCCTCCATAAGTGCCGCTTCACAGAAAGCCTCGATAAAGGCATAGACAAGCGTTCCCTCATCGACTATCTCCTTAGCAAACGAATCTATCAAGACCTCAAGCAAAGCTGCTGATATGACCGTAAGTGCGCCGAGCGCAAAGAGCGAGGCAACAAGACCCTTCGGCTCTTTCTCGATCTTATCCTTCCTGCGTATGTAGATCATAAGCAAAAACGCCGGCAAAACGGCAAGCCCGAATAGTATCTCCATATTCACTGTCCTTTCGTTAAAAAATGATAGTTTTAACTATTATAACACATAATCACGCCAAGTGCAATAGCTTTTTAATTAATTATTTAAGATAACAATAGTTTCCTTGCTTGACATAGGTATGCATAAAATGGTATAATATTCATAAGTATTGATTTGAACAGGAGAACAGTAAAGGCGGCGGCAATGAGTATAAACAAGATATCATTGATAATAGTCCTCACGGCTTTTGCAATCGGCGGAGGATTCATAGCAGCGGCAAACACGTCTATAATATGCGGCAGCGAGAGCAGCTCTGTTGTGTCTGACAGCAAAAAAAGCTCATCAGGCAAAGACAGCAGTGTCTCTTCGCAGGGAGAGAGCTCATCTGAGGGCGACAGCTCGTCAGAGATAATAATTATCAGGGAAAAAGAGCCCACCGAGCCTGAACGTGACGCAAGCGGCAGGGAGCTGCCATACGACGTTATGCCCATTGTCTCGGCTCACATGAGCGGCGACACATCGGAGCTTACAGACAAGCAGTTTGAAGTGCTTGTAAAGGCTCAGGAGATACTCTCTGACATCATCACCGACAGCATGAGCGACTACGACAAGGCAAAGGCCATTCACGATTACATCTGCCTGAACAACGCCTATAAGGACGAGGCGCTGAGTGCTGTTTCACAGTCAACGGTCGATGAAGGGTCGCCTTACGGCGTGCTTATAGAGAATGAATCGGTCTGCAAGGGGTATGCGACGGCTTTCAAGCTGCTTTGCAATATGTGCGGCATCGAGTGCGAGCTTGTTTACGAATATGAGCAGGGCAATGATGACATAGATCATCTTTACGACAGCATAAAGATAGGCGGCAACTGGTATTACGTCGATGTGACCTGGGACGACAGGGAGCTTGACGAATACAGATACAAATTCTTCCTGATAAACAAGACGCAGCTTTTATACGACCATTTGCCATACGAAGACTGCCCGGAAACTGCTGACGACTGCGACACATACGCTGCGCACGAGCTGACTGAGATAAACAGTGCCGAGGAATGCGAAGCACTGATAAAAGACATGGCAGCCAGCGGCAAGAAATTCCCGGCGTTCATAAGACCCGGCAGTGAGCTTGGGGTAAACCTCAGGTTCCATTCACAGACGCAGGGCTATGACTACAGCTTTGACGCTGATGAGAATGCTGATATACTGATAAATGCTGCGCTCACGGGCGCGCCGGACCTGGTATTGGAGTTTGCAAAGACAAGGATAAACGGTGAGACTGTACTTATAATATACAGAAGACTGTCATAAGAGAGGTTTAAAATGAGATTCAGACCATGCATAGACATACACAACGGAAGCGTAAAGCAGATAGTCGGCTCGTCGCTGAGTGATGCCGGAAACAAGGCTGAGGATAATTTCGTATCACAAAAAGGCGGCGGATATTACGCAGCCCTTTACAAGGAGCACGGGCTTAAAGGCGGCCACATAATAATCCTCAACCCCGAGGGCTCGGAATACTATGGTGCAGACCTTGAAACGGCATACGATGCTTTAAAAGAATACCCCGGCGGCCTGCAGATCGGCGGCGGGATAAACGACGGCAATGCCGGCAGGTTCCTTGACAAGGGGGCAAGCCACGTCATCGTCACGAGCTTTGTCTTCAAGGGCGGTATCATCAATTACGACAATCTCGGGAAGATAAACAAAGCCGTAGGCAGGCAGAGGCTGGTGCTTGACCTTTCATGCAGGAAAAAAGACGGCAGATATTTCATCGTGACTGACAGGTGGCAGAAGTTCACCGACACGGAGCTTACCCTTGAAACGATGAAGGAGCTCTCCGAGTGGTGCGATGAATTCCTTATCCACGCTGTAGACGTCGAGGGCAAGGCAAGCGGCATAGAGGACTATGTAGCAGGGCTGATAGGGGCGTTTAGCGAGATACCCGTGACATATGCAGGCGGTATACATTCCTTTGAGGATATTCAGAAGCTGCGTGACATATCACAGTCAAGATCAGACTACACGATAGGCTCGGCACTCGATATCTTCGGGGGCAGCCTCAGTTTTGAAGAAGTGTGCAGCCGCTTTAATGACTGAATTGGTGAAAATACACTAAATTCACGCAATTAAGATGAAAAATTGTAATTGCAATTCTTTATAAAATATGTTATAATAATATGTTGTACCGGTCAATGATAAAATCGGTACGGAAGGGTGATAATAATGGCAAAGCTAAAAGTCGCTGTTATCTTCGGAGGAAGATCAAACGAGCATGATGTTTCGCTTGTTTCGGCAGCTCATGTTATCGACAGCATACCAAAGGATAAATTCGATGTTTACTGCATCGGCATCACAAAGAAGGGCAGCTGGTATAAATATATCGGCAGCACAGAGAATATAAGGAACGGCGAGTGGGTAAAGCACCCCGACAACGTAAGGTGCATACTCTCCCCTGACCCGATGCACAAGGGCTTTATCGCTCTTGATGAGGACGGCGGCTATCAGAACATAAAGGTTGACTGCATATTCCCGATGCTTCACGGCAAGAACGGTGAGGACGGAACTGTGCAGGGGCTTTTTGAGCTGGCACAGATACCCTTTGTAGGGTGCGACCACATATCCTCGGCTAACTGCATGGACAAGGAGCTGACACATATCGTGCTCGATTCCCATGGGATAAAGACAGCACCCTATGTGCCGATACTTGACTGCGAGCTCGACAAGCTCGATGAAAGATGCGCTGAGATGGAGAGCAAGCTCTCATACCCGATGTTCGTAAAGCCTGCAAACTGCGGCTCGTCGCTGGGCGTTTCAAGAGCCTGCGACCTTGAGCAGTTAAAGACAGGCATCAAGCTCGCATTTGCTCACGACTCGAAGGTGATAGTTGAGCAGGGCATCGCAGGCCTTGAATGCGAATGCGCTGTAATGGGCAACAACGAGCCGTTTGCATCGACTGTCGGCGAGATATGCTCTGCAAATGAGGACATCTACGACTTTGAGGCTAAATACAACAACGAGGCTTCAAAGACGGTTATCCCGGCAAGGATAAGCGACGAGGCTATCGAAAAGATAAGAGAAACAGCTATAAAGGCATACAGGGCTATGGGCTGCTCGGGTCTTGCAAGGGTGGATTTCTTCCTGTGCAAGGGCGATGAGCCTGTGCTCAACGAGATAAACACTCTCCCGGGGCACACACCTATCAGTATGTATCCCAAGCTCATGGAGAATGCAGGGCTTTCTCCGCAGCAGCAGGAGGAAAAGCTCATAAGATACGCTTTTGAAAGGGCTGACGTTGACTATGAATAATGATCCTATCGGCGTGTTCGATTCGGGTGTCGGCGGTCTTACGACTGTAAAGGAGCTTGTAAAGCTGCTGCCGCACGAGAATATAGTTTATCTCGGCGACACAGCAAGAGTTCCCTACGGCACAAAGAGCAGCACGACTATAGCCACATACGCCAAGCAGGATATAAACTTTCTGCTCGGGCATGATGTAAAGATGCTTCTCGTTGCCTGCGGCACGATATCCTCTGCCATGATGCACGAGCCGATATTTGAAAACGTGACTGTCAGCTACAGCGGCGTTGTTTTACCGACTGCCGAGGCTGCCTGCAAGGCTACAAGGAACAAGCGCATAGGCGTTTTAGGCACAAGTGCTACTGTCAAGAGCCAGAGCTTTGCAAACGCCATTAAGGCGATAGACCCCGGGATAGAGGTAACATCAAAGGCCTGCCCTATGTTCGTACCGCTCGTCGAGAACGGCTACACTGACAGAGACTGCAAGGTAACAAAGCTGATAGCTGAGGAATACCTTGAAATAATGAAGAAAAACGAAGTCGATACGCTGATACTCGGCTGCACGCACTTCCCTCACCTGCATGACATCATACAGGACACTATGGGCAGTGATGTAAAGCTGATATCCTCTGGCGCTGAGCTTGCAAGGTTCGCTGTAGATGCGCTGACCCGTGATAATGCTCTCAGCGACAGGCAGACAGAGGGGCAAAGAAAGCTCTACTGCACAGACAGTGTCGAGCTTTTCACCGAGACAGCGGCGACATTCTTAGGCAAGGACAACAATGCACAGATCGCAAAATGTATACTTAAAACGTGAAAGGACAGTATTGTGAAGGATGCTTTGATAAAGCTGATAAGCACTCAGAACGACGGCGAGGAAAGCGAGTCTACCGAGCTTATCACAAGAGGAAAATACGGCCGTGAAAAGGACGGCTATATAATAGAATACGACGAGACAGAGGCTACGGGCTATGCCGGCTCGACCACCAAGATAAAGGGCGTTTGACAGCGGCACGAAGATAGCTATGGAGCGCACAGGCGCTACGCAGTCAACTCTTATCGCAGAGCTTGGCATCAAGCATCACTGCCAGTACGGCACGCCTTACGGCGACTTTATGGTGGGTGTGAACACCAAGACCATAAAGAAGGAGCTCGACTCAAAGGGCGGCCAGCTCGATTTTTCGTATGTAATAGACATCAATTCGAGCTTTGTCGGTGATTTCAGGATATTTGTAAACGTGACACCAACAGCCTGACAAAAGAAAGGAAGATAAAAGTATGGCAAATCTTATTCAGGACGCATTCGGGCAGGTAAGAGAGCTTGTTATGAATGCCCTCGGAGTATGCATCCGTGACGGGATATTCCCGGCTGAGCCGATAAACCCATTCAATGTTGAAAGGCCGGCTGACCCTAAAAACGGCGACGTTTCGACAAACGCTGCAATGGTATGCGCAAAGGCTTTCAGAAGCGCTCCGAGAAAGATAGCAGAGGAGATAGTCGCTAAGATAGACTTAGGCGAGACATACTTTGAAAAGTGCGAGGTAGCAGGGGCTGGATTTATAAACTTCTTCTTTGCGAGCAGCTGGTACGGCGAGGTCGTAAAGGCTGTGCTTGATGAGAAGGAGAACTACGGCAGCACAGAGCTTGGCAAGGGCAAGAGCGTGCTCGTTGAGTTCGTTTCTGCAAACCCCACAGGGCCTATGCACATAGGCAACGCAAGAGGCGGCGCTATAGGCGACTGTCTGTCGGCTGTACTTGAAAAGGCAGGCTACAATGTTGCAAGAGAGTTCTACGTCAACGACGCAGGCAACCAGATAGAGAAATTCAAGACATCTCTTGAAGTGAGATACTTACAGATATACAAGCCCGAGACTGAGCTTCCTGAGGACGCTTATCAGGGTCAGGACATTGTTGAGCACGCAAAGGCTTTCAACGAGGTATACGGCGACAAGTATGTCAATGCTGACAGCGAGGAGAGAAGGCAGGCGCTGTGCGATTTTGCGCTTCCCAAGAACATACAGACGCTCCATGACGACCTTAGCAAGTACAGGATAAACTACGACAAGTGGTTCACAGAGAGCTCGCTGCACAAAAGCGGCGCTGTAAAGGAAATAGTTGAAAAGCTCAAGGAAAGCGGCTACACCTACGAGCTCGAAGGGGCATTATGGTTCAAGTCGTCTGAGCTGGGCGACGAGAAGGACAGAGTGCTCGTGCGTGCAAACGGCGTGCCTACATACTTTGTTCCCGACATCGCATACCACTATAACAAGCTCGTGACAAGAGGCTTTGACAAGGCTATAGACGTGCTCGGTGCTGACCACCACGGCTATGTTCCGAGAATGAAGGCTGCCCTCAAAGCGCTCGGCGTTGACGAGAACAGGCTCGATGTTGTCATCATGCAGATGGTAAGGCTTGTGCGTGACGGCGAGGTTTACAAGCTCTCAAAGCGTTCCGGCAAGGCTATAACACTTGCAACGCTGCTTGACGAGGTGCCGATAGATGCAGCAAGATTTTTCTTCAACTTAAGAGAGGCAAACTCACACTTTGATTTTGACCTTGACCTTGCAGCATCAGAGAGCTCACAGAACCCTGTTTACTACGTTCAGTATGCTCACGCAAGGATATGCTCTATCCTTGCAAAGGCAAAGGAAGAAGGCATTGAGATAGGCAGCAACGCTGACCTTTCCGTACTCAGCACATCTGACGAGCAGGAGCTTATAAAGTTTATAGCAACTCTTCCCGATGCGGTAAACGATGCTGCTAAAAACTACGACCCGGCAAGAATGACACGCTATGTCATAGAGCTTGCGACACTTTACCACAAGTTCTACAACAACTGCCGCATAATCGGCGAGAGCAGCGAGATAATGCAGGCAAGGCTGACACTTTGTCTTGCTGTAAAGCAGCTGATATTCAACATTCTCACTATGCTGAAGGTCACTGTTCCTGAAAAGATGTGATATACACAAAAAGCCCGGAAGTCTGTTCCGGGCTTTGTTTATATCCTCACAAAAGATAAAGCCCGGACAGATGCCCGGGCTTTTGTTATTCATTGTCTTGAATTATCAGGACTTTTTCTTAACTATAACAGCGATTATGATTATTACCAGTACAGCGCCGCCGGCAATACCTGCGATAAGGCCTATGTTGCTGTCCTTGCTGTCAGACTTGGAGCTGCTGTCAGAAGAAGATGAAGCTGTAGATGAAGCGTCAGCCTTGGAAGAATCAGCAGCCTTAGACTCTGCAACAGACTCATCAGCCTTGCTCTCCTCAACGGAGGAAGCCTCTTCTTCGCTTGATGCGTCATCGCCGCCGGCAGCATCTATTGTGCCGTTGCCGTAAACCTGCTCATAGAACTCGTTCTCATAGCCCTCTATCTTATCGGTAGGAAGACCTGTTACCTCGAATGTAATGGTGATAGGATCGGTAGTTGTCCATGCATCATTTGTCATTGCAGGTGTGATGTGAGCGGGCGGCTCAGTCCAGCCCCAGCTGTTCTTTACTTTGATTACCTTCTGACCGTCTGTTGTGTTCTCGGGGTCTTCTAATACCTGAGGATATTCGCCCTCTTCGTTCTTCTCGTTTGTGAATGTGTACTCAACGCCGTCGATAGTAGCCTTCTTTATCTCGAAGAGAACACCCTTGTGCTCCTCAACATCAGAGTATGTATCAAAGTCAAGGTTGAGCTCAACGCCGAGATAACCTACCTGGATACCAGCTTCGATCCAGTCATCTTCAACGTGATAACCACTCATCTCAACAGTGTACTCGCCGTTACCTGTGATGTTAACATTCTTGTAGGTACCGTCAAGAGTTACGGTCTCCTTCTCGTCGGTAGGCTCACGGTCAATCTCGGTCTTGTGATCCCACTGGTCTCTTATCTGCCAGATGATACCTGCCTGGCAGTAAACGCCGTTTTCATCTGCCTTGGGAACAGGGAGCTCTTCGTCTGCAAATGCAGGCATTACCGTTGTTGCAGCAAGGATAGCTGCTGCGCCTAAAGCTGTCAGTGATCTTTTCAATAACATTATTGATTCCTCCAATTTTGTTAAATATATCCTATCAGTCGCCTGATATAATCCTTACTTTACTGCCTCGATGATAGCTTCGACTATCTTGGGGCATTTCTGTTCAAGCATCGTCCTGTCGATTATCGCAAATGCTTCACAGTCCCACCAGAAACACTTGATGCCGTTGTCCTTGGCGGCCTTTGTAAAATACCCTGCGTGTAACGCTCTTGCGTCCTCATTGCCGCCCTTATCCTGCGAGCCGTACTCACCTATGATGACAGGCAGACCCTTTTCCTTAGCATCGTCTGCTATCTGCTTCATAGAAGCGTCTATCGCCTGCTTATCCTCATCAGAGCCCCACTCATCAGTCATATTAGTCCACGAGGCATTCTTCCAGCAGAAGCCCTGCGGGTCGTAGTCATGCACCTCAAGGAGCATATGGCCGTCAGCGGTATCCTTCGGGAGCTCAAGGTTCTTTATCTTGCCGTAGCTGCCGGCATAGGTCATGATAACAAGGTTTCTTGTCTTGTTATAGCCCTCGCCTGCCCTGACGGTATCGACGAATTTCTGATTATACTTGGCAAGCGCCTCGACCGACTCGCCTCTTCCGCCGCCGTTCCAGTTATTGCTCTTATCAAGTATCTCATTGATAGATTCAAAGAGCAGCTTCTCGTCGTAGTCAGCAAAGCGTTCAGCCACCTGCTCCCATATCTTTCCGAAACGGTCGCCATACTTTTCATAGCTCTCGTTGGTAGCCTTTACCCAGCCGTTCTCGCCGCCGTCGTGATGAACGTTTATGATACAGTAAAGGTCTTCCGAAACAACATAATCGACTATCTCCTGCACCCTGTCCATCCATTCCTTATCGACTGTGCCGTCCTCGTCGATATGGTTGTTCCAGGTGACAGGCACCCTGACTGCGTTGAAGCCCGACTCCTTGACAAGCGTTATCATCTCCTGGGTCGTCTCCGGGTTGCCCCACGAGGTCTCACAGGAAAAGACATCGTCACGGCTGCCGCCTGTGGCATCAAGGGTATTGCCGAGATTCCAGCCGGCACCGAATTTATCGACCGCCTTCTGAGCCTTTTCGCACTCGGAATAGACCTTAGGCTCACTGTCCGAGCTGCCGCTGCTGTCTGAGCTGTCACAGCCTGTGGCCGCAAGCATAGAAGCCGAGAGCATCAGCGCTGCACCTTTGAGCAATATTCTTTTATATGTCATTCATTCACCTCCGCAAAAACACATATTAGCTTATTCACTTCCAAAGCATATTATATCATATATTTATAGATTTGTCATCAGTTTTTTTGTAATTTTAATGATTTTCACCAAACTGTAACTTTTTAAATTGTACAAATCACAAATTCCTGCGTAAATTTGCAAAAAGGTATTGACAAATAAGGGCAAATCTGATATAATATTTGGGTATGATAAATCATACAATTAAGAATACTACATAGAACTACTGTCTGAAGTTAGGATGATGGGCTTCTATGAGTCATAAGCCAATTTCAGAAAGGAGGACGTTTCAAGATGAGAGAAGGTATACATCCTGTATACGAGGAGACAACTATTACTTGCTCTTGCGGTAATGTTATCAGGACTCGTTCAACAAAGAAGGATATCAAGGTCGAGGTTTGCTCCAAGTGCCACCCTTACTTTACAGGTAAGCAGAAGCTCAACGACGTGGGCGGCCGTGTAGACAAGTTCAAGAAGAGATTTAAGCTGGACTGATATCAATTTCGGCAAAGAGGGCGGTTATTCCGCCCTTTATTTTTATCTAAACGAGACTATTAGGAGTATAGATATGGGATACCTGACCGTCAGCGGACATTCATCTGACAGCTTTACCGAGAAAAAGTCAGAATTCATAGGATATATCTGCCACGTCGAGAGCGAGGAGGAGGCTGTGGCCTTCATCAATGCCATAAAGGCAAAGAACAGAAAGGCAAGGCACAATGTTTACGCCTACAGGCTGAGGGCATCTAACCTCTCACGCTACTCGGACGACGGAGAGCCGCAGGGCACGGGCGGCGTGCCGGTGCTCGATGTGCTTAACAAGGAAGGCCTTGTCGATGTATGCGTTGTCGTGACGAGGTACTTTGGCGGCGTGCTGCTCGGTGCAAACGGCCTTGTGAGGGCTTACTCTCATGCCTGCAAGATAGCAGTTGACTCGGCACAGCGGCAGGAATTCTGCGAATGCTCGCTCATTGAGGCTGTGACTGACTACAATATGTATTCAAAGCTCTCTTTCCTGCTGCCGAAATTCGGCGTTAAGATGAAAGACGAGCTGTTTGAGGAGAATGTCAAGCTCAGCTTCTTTGTAAAGGCCGAGCAGTGTGATGAGCTGAAAAAGGAACTGACAGAGCTTACAAACGGCAGGATAGTTATTGACGAAACTGACGGGCTGTGGGAAGATTTTGCCTGACAGGATATTTTTTTCGTATAAAAAAAGGCTTTTTTGAAGCTGTATTGTATATTATAGTACAGACAAAATACAAAAGGGTGATGCTATGCTTCCGAGAGAGATAACCGAGAAGAATGAAGAGCTGCTGTTTTGCGAGTATGCTTTTTTCTCCAAGGACACACAGGGCAGGAAAAGGTCTGACGAAAAGTGTAAGCTCAGGACAGAATTCCAGCGTGACCGTGACAGGATAATACACTGCAATTCTTTCAGGCGGCTGAAGCACAAGACGCAGGTGTTCTTAAGCCCTGCCGGCGACCATTACCGCACAAGGCTTACCCACACGCTTGAAGTGGCGCAGATAGCAAGGACAATATCCCGGGCGCTGAGGCTCAATGAAGACCTGACGGAAGCTATAGCTTTAGGGCACGACCTCGGGCACACGCCTTTCGGGCACGCAGGAGAAAGGATACTAAACGAGCTCTCCCCCGGCGGGTTCCACCACTACGAGCAGAGCTTAAGGGTGGTTGACTTTATCGAGAAGGACGGCAAGGGGCTTGACCTTACATATGAGGTAAGAGACGGCATACTTAAGCACACCAACCAGACTGCACTTACAAGAGAGGGCTGCATAGTCAGGATAGCTGATGTGATAGCCTACATCAACCACGACATTGACGACTCGGTGAGAGGAAACATAATCACCGAGGCTGACATACCAAAAAGCATCACTGATGTTTTAGGACATTCAAAGAGCGAGAGGATAACAAATCTCGTAAGCGCTGTTATAGACGGCGGCGCTGAGACTATATCCATTAAAGATGATGAGATAAGCAAGGCCTTTGAGACGCTGCACAGGTTTATGTTTGACAGTGTATACACAAACCCCAAGTGCAAATCGGAGGAAACAAAGGCGCAGGCGATGATAGCCGAGCTTTACAAGCATTTCTCGGCGCACATTGAAAAGCTGCCTGCACTGTACATGAACCTCGCCTACCAGTTCGGCATCGACCAGGCTGTGTGCGATTACATAGCCGGCATGACAGACGTTTATGCAACACAGGTGTTTGAGGATATCTTCGTGCCGAAGGGCTGGCAGTATTTCAATTAGTGCGGTGTTGCCTTAGATATAGATATAAAAACGGAGCTGATACACGATGGCTTTTCCGGCCGAGTTTATTGACAGGCTGAAAACAGCGAACCCTATAGCCGATGTTATAGGCTCATATGTGTCTTTGAAGAAATCGAGCGGCAGAGATTTTGTGTGTCTTTGCCCGTTCCACAATGAAAAGACACCCTCCTGTCATGTACACACTGACAAGGAATACTTCCACTGCTTCGGCTGCGGCGCAGGCGGAGACGTGATAACATTTATAATGAAATACCACAACCTTGACTATGTCGAGGCTATAAAGATGCTTGCCGAGAGGGGCGGCATCACTATGCCTGAGGACGAATACTCGCAGAGAAAGCCTCAGGGGCTGCAAAAAAAGCGGCTGTATGAGATAAACAAGGTAGCAGCGAGGTTTTTCTTTGAGAACCTGCGCTCGCCAGAGGGTGCGCCGTGCAGGCAGTATCTTAAAATGCGTGGGCTGACGAGCAAGACCATACAGAAATACGGCATGGGCTATGCAAAAAACAGCTTCACAGCACTTAAGGACTATATGCTTGCAGAGGGGTACAGCGAAAAGGAGCTTGTTGATGCTTCGCTGCTGTTTAGGAGCGAGAAGAACAAGAAGACATACGATTTTTTCATGAACAGGGCAGTTTTCCCGTTTATTGACCTGACAGGGCACATCGTGGGCTTCGGCGGCAGAGCGCTCAGCAGCGATGACAAGCGCAAGTATCTGAACTCAAAGGACACTGTGGGGTATAACAAGAACAGGTTTCTTTTCAGCATGAACTTCGCCAAGGACGCAAGCGTGAAAACGAGAGAGATAGTGCTCTGCGAGGGCAACCTTGACGTTATATCGCTTAACCAGGCAGGGATAGAGAATGCTGTGGCTTCCTGCGGAACGGCGCTCACGCCTGAGCAGGCAAAGCTGCTCTCGAATTACGCCGACACGGTGATAATCTGCTACGACTCTGACGAGGCCGGCCAGAAGGCGACCAACAGGGCGATACCAATACTGACAGACGCAGGGCTAAAGCCGAGAGTTATAAAAATCGAAAAGGCTAAGGACCCTGATGAATACATACAGAGGTTCGGGCCGGTGGCATTCAAGAACCTGCTCGGCAAGGCTGACGGGGCTGTGAATTACAAGTTACAGACCGCAAAGCAGGGGCTTGACCTTGAAACGGAGACTGACAAGGTAGAGTATCTCAAAAAGGCCTACCAGGTGATATCTCAGCTGAGGTCGCCCTCAGAGCGTGAGGTGTACATCGGCAAGCTCTCACGAGAAGAAGGCATCTCGACCGAGAGCATCACAAGAGAGGTAAACTCAATAATCAATTCAAGGCGCAAGCAGCAGAAGAAAAAGACCGACCGTGAGTTGATGACTTTTACCGACAGGACCCGTGACCCGCTCAATCCGGATGCTTATCTTTACCCGAAAGAGGTCATAGCTGAGCAGGGAATAATCTATTACCTGTTCAACAACCCTGACGACACCAAAGAGATAATGGCGCTGATACCGCCTGAGTGTTTTGTGACAGAGCTCAACCGCAGGATATACAAAAGCCTGACTGACAAGATAAACTCAGGAGAGGATTTCTCGGTGTCGGCCTTCAACGGTGAATTTTCTCCCGATGAGATGGGTAAAATAACCGAGATACTCAGCTCAGGATACGATATGGGCATAACGCTCGAGGTCGCTGAGGATTATGCGGCTGTTATAAACAAGAAATTCAGCTCGCTGCGGGAAAAGAAAGCAAGTGAGCTTTCAGACGACGAGTTTTTAAAGGCATTTTATTCTACCAAAGGAATATAAGGATAAATAACAATATATATCAGCATCTGCCAAACGGGGGTCATTCTCCCCTTTTCACAGGCTGAAAAAAGGAACGGAGTGTTAAAGCTAATGAATGAAAGCAAAAAGACTGTAATGGAAAACCTTATGGAAAAGGGCAAGACCACCGGTAAGCTCACAGCCAAGGAGATAACCGATGCTTTTGAAAAGGTCGATTACGATGTCGAGCAGATGGACGCATTCTACGACAACTGCACAGAATACAACATCGAGATAATCGACGACATTATCCCTGAGGATCCGCTTGATCTTCTTACCACCAGCGAGGAGGAGCTCTCGCCTGATATGGACGACATATCCCTCTCGACTGACGGCATCGCTATTGATGACCCGGTAAAGATCTACCTTAAGGAGATAGGCCGTGTTCCGCTTCTTACCTCTGAGGAGGAGATACAGCTTGCTGAGAAGATGTCGAGCGGCAACGAAAAAGAGGCCGCTGCTGCAAGAAAGAGACTTGCAGAGGCTAACCTCAGGCTCGTTGTTTCTATAGCTAAGAGATACGTCGGCAGAGGCATGAGCTTCCTTGACCTTATACAGGAAGGCAACATGGGTCTTATCAAGGCTGTTGAGAAGTTTGACTACACAAAGGGCTTCAAGTTCTCGACATATGCTACATGGTGGATAAGACAGGCTATAACAAGAGCTATAGCCGACCAGGCAAGAACTATCAGAATACCTGTTCACATGGTAGAAACTATAACCAAGGTAAAGAAGGTATCGAGCCAGCTTCTCCACAAGAACGGCCACGATGCTACACCTGAGGAGATAGCTGAGGAGCTTGAGATGCCTGTTGAGAGAGTAAGAGAGATAATGAGGATAGCTCAGGATCCTGTTTCACTTGAAACACCTATCGGCGAGGAGGAGGATTCACACCTCGGCGACTTTATCCCTGATGAGGACGCTCCTGCACCTGCTGAGGCTGCATCGCTCGTACTTCTTAAGGAGCAGATAAACCAGGTGCTCTCTACTCTTACTGACAGAGAGGCAAAGGTGCTCAGACTGCGCTTCGGCTTAGAGGACGGCAGATCGAGAACTCTCGAAGAAGTAGGCCAGCAGTTCAAGGTAACAAGAGAGCGTATAAGACAGATAGAGGCAAAGGCTCTGAGAAAGCTCCGCCACCCCAACAGAAGCAACAGAGTAAGAGATTATCTCGACTGATAATGAACAGGAGCATGATATGCATTTGACACTTGAAGCCGACTATGCAGTAAGAATAATGCAGGTGCTTTGCAAAGCAGGCAATGTCAGGACTGATGCCGGCGAGATATCAAAGCGTGCGTGTGTTACGCCCAGCTTCACACTCAAGATACTCAGAAAGCTCGTATCGGCAGGGCTGGTGAAGTCATTCAAGGGCACACACGGCGGCTACATCGCTGCCAAGGAGCCGCAGGAGACTACCCTGCTCGAAGTCATCGAGGCGATAGAGGGTACATACCGCTTCTCGAAATGCTTGCAGAACGAGTCGGTATGCACTATGGGCAATTCTGACGGCTGCTGCTACAGGAAGGTATTTGAAAAGATAACCGATTCTGTAAGGGTGCAGCTTGCACAGAACACGTTCAGAGACCTTCTGGGCGAATAATAGGAAAACATGGAAGACTGTCGGGTTCGGCAGTCTTCTTTTTTCAGAATAAAAGCCTTACAAATATGACCGAGAAGATAAAGCCAAAGATATCAGCCGTGACAGCCGGGATAACAGTTTTGCCGGTGCATCTGAGCTTTACTGCTGAGAAATAAACTGCTATAGTATAAAAGGTAGTCTCGGTGCTGCCCATCATAACGCTTGCCACACGGCCTGTGAACGAATCGGGCGAGACATCGCTTAAGATATCGCCGAGCACAGCAAGAGCGCCGCTGCCGGAGATGCCCCTTATCATAACAAGCGGCAGGCACTCGGCCGGAAAGCCGATGCTTGCAAAGACTAATGACAGCTTATCTGCCAGAAAGTCGATAGCGCCGCTTGCACGAAGCATTGAAACGGCTGTGAGCAGCATAAGCAGTGCCGGGAAGATATCAAAAGCGGCCTTGGCGTTTTCCTTAGCACCCTCGGTGAAGGCGGAGAAGATATCCTTATCCTTAGCAAGGCCATAGATACAGATAAAGCATATCACGCCTACTGCAAATAACTCACCTGTCATGACGCTTCTCCCCCGGGTACATAATGCAAGTCATGACACAGCCTGCCATGACAGAGACAAGAGATGTAAGCAGCACCGCCGGGATTATCTCATAGGGGTGCTGCGAGCCATGAGAAAGGCGTATAGCTGCGACTGTTGCAGGGATAAGCTGGATAGATGCTGTGTTTATAACAACGAGCATAGAGATATTCCTGCGTGAGTGGCGGCTGTTGTCATCGAGTGCCTTGACAGCCTCGATTCCGAGCGGTGTTGCAGCATTTCCGAGGCCAAGGAGGTTAGCTGTGATATTCATGCTTATCGCATTATACGCCCTGCTGCCACGCTCTACACCACGAAAAAGCAGCCTTATCACCGGCGAGAGAAGATACGCTATCTTATCTGTCAGCTTCGCTTTATGGGCTATATTCATTATTCCTCCCCAGAACGCCATGACGGCACAAAGTGTCAATGACAATTGCAAAATGTCATCACAACTGCCAAGAGCGCTCTCGCAGACTTTGTCAAGGGTACCGTAAAAGGCTGAAAAAATCACAGAAAATACCATAATTCCGCACGTCAGTTTACCTATCATCATATACCACCTCATTTGCATATATATCACCATTCTAATGGGTTTTGTGTGACAATAAAACATTTTACACATTTTCTCAATTCCGCGTTTTGCAATTTGCATATTCTGCTGTTTAATATATTTATATCGAGTTGTAAAATAATTGTATATACTCTTGACATTTTGTGGTGTTTTATGTATAATTTAATTGGAAAAAGTTCCAAAATAGCCATAACGATCAATGGAAGGAGAAGCATAGTTATGAAATCGACCGGCATAGTTCGTGATGTTGACAATCTTGGCAGAATAGTTCTTCCAATAGAATTGAGGCGTACTCTTGGTATCAACGTAAAGGACTCCGTAGAGATCTTTACAGACAACGATGCCATTATTCTTAAAAGGTTTCAGCAGGCCTGCGTATTTTGCAGCTCAACTGACGGCCTTACAGAATACAAGGGCAAGATGGTATGCGCACACTGTATCAAAGAACTGAATGCAAGCAAATAAATGTATTACAAAGAGCGGTCAACTAAGTGGCTGCTCTTTTGATTTTATGCATCATAAACATAGGATATGCAAAAAAGCCTTTCCCCGAAGCTGACCGGGGAAAGGCTGATTTTTTTCAAATTCTTGATTTAAAATTCTTATATGAGAAGCTCTTTATAAGCCTAATACCATCTTCATCACTGAGATAAATAGACGGGAGCGGCATACCGTTGAAGGTGTTGTTCTTGACTGTCGTATAGATAGCCATGTCGCAGAACACCAGCCTGTCGCCGGGCTTAAGCGGCTCATCGAAGGAGTAGTCACCTATTATATCCCCTGCAAGGCAGGTAGGGCCGCCAAGGCGGTAGGTGTATTTCTTTTCGTCCGGCTGGCCGGCGCCGATGATATTCGGGCGGTATGGCATTTCAAGCACATCGGGCATATGGCAGGCAGCGGAGGTATCGACTATTGCGATATCCATGCCGTTTTTGAGGGTATCGAGCACCTCGCAGACAAGAAAGCCTGCATTGAGCGCAACAGCCTCGCCCGGCTCAAGATACACCTCGACGCCGTACTTGCTCTTAAATCGCTTGATAAGCCCGATTAGAGCCTTTGTGTCGTAGCCCTCTTTAGTTATATGGTGACCGCCGCCGAAGTTGACCCATTTGAGCTTGCTAAGATATTTTCCGAACTTTTCCTCAAAGTGCGGAAGCGTTCTTTCTAAAACGTCCTCGCCCTGCTCACACAGGCAGTGGAAATGCAGCCCCTCTATGCCTTCAAGGTCAGCTTCCGTGAGATTTGCCGCAACTGTGCCGAGCCTTGAACCGGGGGCGCAGGGGTCATATATCTCGTGCTCTGATTCGCTGTACTCAGGATTGACCCTCAGGCCGCAGGAGATATGCCTGCCGCTTAGCAAGACAGTGTCCTTATGCATTCTGTACTGCGAAGGGCTGTTGAACACGATATGGTCGCATATCTTGACAAGCTCTGCCATATCATCAGCCTTGAACGCCGGGCTGTAGACGTGGACCTCGCCCTCGCCTGCCTCCTCACGGCCGAGCATGGCTTCATACAGGCCGCTTGCGGCAGTACCGTCAAGATACTGCATGATAAGCGGATACACGCTGTACATCGAGAAAGCCTTCTGCGCAAGGAGTATCTTACAGCCGCTCTGCTCTCTGACATCTTTTAAAATCTTTAAGTTGTTTTCAAGCAGCTGCTTATCTATGACATAGCATGGGGTTTTTACCTTATCATAAAGATCCGTTTTCATCAGTCGTTAGGTACTTCCATTTTTGAGTTGATGCTCTTAACGCTCATATTTATAATCTTAAGGTTGGGGTTTGCATTCTTTGCATCGTATAATACCTTAAGTATCTCACTTGCAAACTCCTTTGCCTCGCCTTTGAGATCATCAAAATCGCTCAGAATGACCTCGATATCCGGGTCATCATCGGAAAGAACGTTGAATAAAGCATCGGTATCAAACACATCTCTGTCGCCGAAGTTATTGTTTATGTAATAGAAAAAATTATCCTTATTCTGAAAAATAGCGTCATCCAATAATAAAGTCATGATATAAAACTCCTCTCATCAGTCTACGAGCACGGGATCGAAATTCTCTGTCCAGGGCAGGCCCCACTTATTGAGCGCTTCCATGAACGGATCGGGATCGAATTCCTCGACGTTATAAACGCCGGGCTTCTTCCACTTGCCTGTGAGCACCATCATAGCGCCTATCATTGCAGGAACGCCTGTGGTGTAGGATATAGCCTGCGAGCCGACCTCCTTATAGCATTCCTGGTGGTCGCAGACGTTATATACATAGTAGGTCTTGTCCTTGCCGTCCTTCTTGCCCTGGAAGATACAGCCGATATTGGTCTTGCCCTTTGTTCTGGGGCCTAAAGATGCAGGGTCAGGCAGAACAGCCTTTAAGAACTGGAGCGGAACTATCTCCTTGCCCTCGTACATGATAGGCTCGATAGATGTCATGCCGACGTTCTCTAAGCACTTAAGGTGTGTAAGATAGCTCTGGCCGAAGGTCATGAAGAAGCGTATCCTCTTGATGCCCTTGATATTGAGAGCGAGAGATTCAAGCTCCTCGTGGTGGAGAAGATACATATCCTTCTCGCCCACCTGGTCGAAGTTATATACTCTCTTTATCTCCATAGGCTCTGTCTCTACCCACTTGCCGTCCTCGATATAGCTGCCCTTAGCGGAAACCTCGCGGATATTTATCTCGGGGTTAAAGTTAGTAGCAAACGGGTAGCCGTGGTCGCCGCCGTTGCAGTCGAGGATATCTATATAGTTTATCTCATCGAAATAATGCTTCTGAGCATAAGCGCAGAACACGCCTGTAACGCCGGGGTCAAAGCCTGAGCCAAGCACGGCTGTGATGCCTGCTTTTTCAAATCTCTCACGGTATGCCCACTGCCAGCTGTATTCAAACTTAGCTGTATCCTCGGGCTCATAGTTTGCTGTGTCAAGGTAATCGACCTTGCATTCCAGGCAAGCGTCCATTATATGCAGATCCTGATACGGGAGTGCAACGTTTATGCATATATCAGGCTTATACTCCTTCATAAGAGCCACAAGCTCAGGGACATTATCAGCATTTACCTGTGCAGTAGTGATATTGGTCTTAGTCTTGCCCTGGAGCTCCTCCTTGAATTTATCGCACTTTGCCTTTGTACGGCTTGCGATACAGATATCGGTAAACACCTCACTGTTCTGGCAGCACTTGTGTATTACAACACCTGCAACGCCGCCTGCACCGATTATAAGTGCTCTTGACATTTAGCATCATTCCTTTCTATTATATTCTAACCTATAAAGCTGAGTATTATTTCTCTTAGTATCTTGCAGGCAAGGGCTGTCGAGCGTCCTGTCTGGTCATACACAGGGGAAAGCTCGTTGACATCAAAGCCTACTATATCAAGCTCTGAAAGGCTTATAACGGCCTTCAGAAGCTCCTTGAAGCTGACACCGCCTGCCTCGGGAGTGCCAGTGCCGGGGAACTCCGAGGGGTCGAGCACATCAAGGTCAAGCGTGAAGTAAACAGGCTTGCCCTTTAGCTTTTTGACGACCTCATCAAGCGTTTCAAGGTCAAATCTATGCATTGTGGTATGAGCCTTTGCAAACTCAAACTCATCTCTGTCGCCCGACCTGATGCCGAACTGGAATATCTTATTATCCCCCACTATATCGTGGCATCTGTGCAGCACGCAGGCGTGTGAGAGTTTGACACCGAGGTAGTCATCTCGCAGGTCTGCATGGGCATCGAAGTGGATCATATGCAGGTCACTGTACTTTTTAGCAACCGCCCTTACAGCGCCGAGGGTGACAAGATGCTCGCCGCCTATCATGCAGGGTATCTTTCCGTCATTAAGTATCGTCGCAGTTCTTTCTTCGATATCGGCAAGAGCCTGTGTCGGCTCACCGAATGGCAGCTCAAGGTCACCGCTGTCGAACACCCTGACATCGAGAAGGTCCTTCTCCTGATAGGGAGAAAAAGTCTCTATACCGAAGCTCTCGCTCCTCATAGCAGCTGACGCAAAGCGTGTGCCGGGTCTGAAAGAGGTCGTACTGTCAAAGGGAGCGCCGAAAAGGACTATCTTTGCGTCCTCATACTCGCAGTCGCACCCGATAAAGGTCGAAACATTCTTATCAAGCATCTTCAAGCACCTCCAGCACATCATTCGGGAGTGCGAAGCAGCCCTGATGCAGTTTTGTGTTATAGTATTTCATCTTAAGGCCGAACTGCTCCCACTTCTCAGCCTGCATATCGTACACCGGGTGCAGGTTCTTTGATGCAAAGCCAAAGAGCCAGTGCCCCGAAGGGTATGTCGGTATATGCGCCTGGTAGACCATTGTCACCGGGAAAGCCGAGCCTATACGCTTATGTGTGCGCTTTACCATATCGACATAGCTGTCGTAGTAGGTGCTCTCATGCTGGTTTATGAGTATTCCTGTATCTGTGAGCGCCTTGAAGCAGTTGCCGTAGAATTCCTTTGTAAAAAGACCCTCGCCCGGGCCGAAGGGGTCAGTCGAATCAACGATTATGAGGTCATACTCATTCTGCTTTCTGCGGACATATTTTAGCCCGTCCTCAAAATAGAGCTCGACCCTCTCGTCGTCGAATTTGCAGGCTGTCTGAGGGAGGTACTGCTTGCAGACCTCGACCACCTGCTTGTCTATCTCGACCATATCTATATGCTCGATAGTCGGGTAGCGTGTCAGCTCTCTTATCGTGCCGCCGTCGCCTGCGCCGATAACGAGAACATTCTTTATATCCGGGTTGACAGCCATAGGAACAGCCGTCACCATTTCGTGGTAGATATACTCGTCCTTTTCGGTGAGCATTATAAACCCGTCAAGCACGAGCACTCTGCCGAACTCATAGGTATCGAACACATCTATATCCTGATAATAGCTCTTGCCCGAGTAAAGCTGTTTTTTCACCTTGATAGTGAAATTGACATCATCTGTATGCTTTTCTGTAAACCAAAGATCCATAATGTGCCTTCCCTTATATTACAACGTTGATATTGTTTATCTCAAGATCCTCTGTACCTGTGAGGAAGCAGCCCTTTTCCTTGCAGTAGGCTATATAGTCGAGGATATCGCCTGTTATCCTCTCGCCGGGGGCAAGGATAGGTATTCCGGGCGGATAGCACATAACGAACTCTCCGCATATCATGCCCTCCGAGCTGCCTATAGGCACGCTTTTTTTCTCGCTGTAGAAAGCCTGCTGCGGCGCAAGGACTACCTGAGGGTTTATATATTCGTGGTCGAACATTCCCGAGGGGTCTTTGCCGTAGAGCCTTTTTATCTCGCCGAGCGAGGAGATAAAGCGCTCTATTTCGAGCTCTCTGTCGCCTGCCGAGACGATAGCGAGGATATTGCCTATATCGCCGAACTCTATCTGAATATCGTAGTCATCTCTGAGAATATCGTACACCTCAACGCCTGCGAGCCCGACCTCTCTTGTATGGACGGACAGCTTGGTGCTGTCGAATGCGAAGAAATCATCACCGTTTTCAAGCTCTCGGCCGAAGGCGTAGTAGCCGCCTATCTTATTTATCTCCTCTCTTGCATAGTCGGCGTAATCGACCGACTTTCTGAACATCTCCCTGCCGTTTAAGCAGAGGTTCTTTCTTGCAAGGTCTAAAGACACCATGAGCAGGTATGAGCCGCTGGTCGTCTGGGTGAGGTTGATTATCTGTCTAACATAGCCCTCGCTGATGCTCTTACTGCAAAGCAGGAATGAAGACTGTGTAAGCGAGCCGCCTGTCTTATGGATAGAAACAGCCGCCATATCAGCCCCTGCCGCCATAGCATTGACAGGCAGCCCCTCGCCGAAATAAAGGTGGGTGCCGTGCGCTTCGTCAGCGAGCACGAGCATACCGTGGGCGTGGGCTATCTCGCATATTTTTCTTATATCCGAGCAGACACCGTAGTAGGTCGGATTATTTACAAGCACCGCCTTGGCATCGGGATTTGCAAGGATAGCAGCTTCAACGTCCCTTACGCTCATTCCGAGAGGGATACCGAGCTGCTTATTCGTACCGGGATTAACATAAACAGGCACAGCGCCGCACACAACGAGCGCATTTATAGCGCTTCTGTGGACGTTACGGGGCATGATTATCTTATCCCCTGCCTTACAGGCTGTGAAGACCATTGCCTGCACGGCAGCTGTTGTGCCGTTGACTATAAAAAACGTATGCTCTGCGCCGAAGGCCTCGCTTGCGAGCTCCTCAGCCTCTTTGATAACAGAGACCGGGTGGCAGAGGTTATCAAGGGGCTTCATGGAGTTTACGTCTACCTTAAGGCAGTTCTCCCCCAGAAAGTCCCGAAGCTCCTTATTCATACGCCCGCCCTTATGACCGGGGACATCGAGCCTTACCACCCTGTTTCTCAGGTGGCGTTTAAGTGCATCATATATCGGTGCTGTGTTCTGGTCTTTGCCCAATTTATCAAATGCTCCTTTTTTATCAGTATATATTCTGGCCGCTGAATATCTCTATCATCTCACGCCTGAGGCTGTCTGTGATATCGAGCCTCTGCTTGGGCGAGAGCTCATACACGTCCTTATTGAAGAGATAGTTCTGAAGCTCGATATCCTTTATGAGCATCTTGGTATGGAATATATTTGACTGATACACATTAACATCAATTGCATCGTATTTCTCGAGAGTTGACCTGTCGATATAATCCTGGATAGACTTTATATCGTGGTCGATGAAATACTTCTTGCCGAGCACATCTCTCGTAAAGCCCCTTACCCTGTAGTCGATAGTGATGATATCGCTGTCAAAGCTGGCGATAAGGTAATTGAGGGCATTAAGCGGTGATATCATACCGCAGGTGGAAACGTCTATATCGACACGGAAGGTGGATATAGAGTTATCCGGGTGGTATTCAGGGAAGGTATGCACGGTAACGTGGCTCTTATCAAGGTGAGCGTGTACTGACTTATGTGCTGCCTTATAGTTGCCCTGGTTACAGGAGATATCAATAGAGCTCTCATCAAGCTCCTTCTCGGCTATGAGCACGTTTACCGATGCACCCTGAGGATCATAGTCCTGCTTTGAGATATTGAGCACCCTTGCGCCTATCATCTCGGTCACATCGCACAGTATCTTAGTCAGACGCTCGCTGTTATACTGTTCATCTATATATGCAATATAATCCTTCTGCTCACGCTCACTTTTTGCGTAGCAGACATCATATATATTAAAGCTCAGTGTTTTGGTGAGATTATTGAACCCATAAAGAGTCAGCTTCTGTTCCATGTTAAACATCCCGCCCCTTCATATTTATCGTATATACGATATATTATAACATATAATTATGAAAATGTATAGTCCTTTTAAGACTTTTTTTACAAAAAAGCAAGGCCTGCAGGGTGGTTCAGGTCCTGCAGGCCTCATTCTAATATAAAAACAAAGCTTTTCAATTATTTATAGCGCAGCACGGAGCTTTTGACATCAAGCACCTTCTGCGGCAAAAGCTCGAAGGTATCAAACTTATCGCTGTTGCTGACAACTACCTCGACTGTGCATTTATTATCCTCATCAGGCTGCTTACAGCCTATCACGCAGAGCCGCTGCCCCTGGGCTATAGTCTCCTTCTCGACTATATGAGGGGTCGACGGCTGCATAGAGTCACACTTACTGTCCTTCCCGACGTGGACGAGCACCTTCATGCCGTCGTCGGATATGATATTATACGAATGCCCGTTATTCGATATCTTCTCGATGATACCGCTCACAGGGCTGAACACCTCATCGCTCTCGGTAGTTACCGCATAGCCGTCTCCGAGGACACCTGTAGAATATATCGTGTCGCCCAACTCGGAGATAGGGATAACCACACCGGTGCAGGCAGCAGTCATATATTTATACGAAGGATCATAGTTTTCATTCTTACCCATTCCAAACAACGCAGACACCCCATTCCTCGAACAATTCTTTTGTTATTCATAATTATATCACATTTCACTGTATTTTTCAAGGGGTAAATGAGCAAAAATTCATAATTTCATAATTATTGTATAAATACACAAATGAAACGGTTTCAATTTGTAGCTTTTTGTACTTGATTTTTTGAGCAGATTATTATTTTAATATTAATATCATCTTGAAAAATAAATGGATATAATGTATAATAAAAGTATAACATAAGACACTTAGCGCAAGGAGAAAACAAAATGCTGATAGATCTTCAGAACGTATACAAGTATTTTGACGGAAATCTGATACTCAAAGATATATGCCTGACAATAGAAGACAGAGAGACAGTCGGCTTAGTGGGGCGAAACGGCTGCGGAAAGAGCACGCTGCTCAGGATAATCACCGGCATGGAGGAGCTTGACAGGACAGTTGACGGCAAGGGCTCTGTGAACATATCGGGCAAGACGACTATAGGCTTTTTACAGCAGAACAGCGGCCTTGACGTTGATTCCACGATAGATGAGGCGATGCACCTCCCCTTCAAGGAGCTTATTGACATACAGAAGCAGATGAAAGAGCTCGAACAGGTGATGTCGGTTGACGGTGAGATGAACGAGGCGGCAGAGAGATATGCTGAACTGTCGGCTTACTTCGAGGCAAGAGACGGCTACAGGATAGAAGTCAAGATAAACACGATACTTAACGGCATGGGCTTTGAGAACACGCCCAAGGACAGGATAATATCTACCCTGTCGGGCGGCGAGAAGACAAGGCTTGCTATGGCGAAGCTGCTGCTTGAAGAGCCCAACCTGCTGATACTTGACGAGCCGACCAACCACCTTGACCTCAGAACGCTCGGCTGGCTGGAAGACCATTTAAAGGGCTACAAGGGCTCCGTGCTGATAGTCTCGCACGACAGATATTTTTTAAACAAGCTCTGCACAAGGATATGCGAGATAGAAAACTGTGTTCTCACAAGCTACAAGGGCGATTACTCGGCGTATCTTGTACAGAAGGAGATGCAGAACGAGCGTCAGCTAAAGGAATACGAGGCACAGCAGAAGGAGATAGCCAAGCTCGAAGACTACATAGTACGCAACAAGACAAGGGCTTCCACCGCAAAAATGGCAAAGAGCAGGCAGGCTATGCTCGACCGCATGGAGATAGTAGACAAGCCGCTGATGTATCAGAAGCCGCCGAGGATAAAGCTCGAATACGACATAGAGCCTGTAAAGGACGTACTCGACATAAAGGGCGTTGAGGTCGCTGTAGGCGAGGGCGAGAAACGGCGTGAGCTGATAAAGAGTCTTGACCTGCACGTCAGAAGGAGCGAGCACATAGCCATTGTCGGGGCAAACGGCATAGGCAAGACCTCTGTGCTCAAAGTGATACAGGGCATAATACCGCACGAGAACGGCACTATACGCTGGGGCGGAAACGTAAAGCTCTCCTACTTCGAGCAGGAGAACACGACACTCAACCCGCACTCGACTGTGCTTGACGAGATAATGCACCGCTTCCCGAGGCTGACTGAGAAGGACGCAAGGAGCGCCTTAGCAGCCGTTCTGATAGGCGCTGAGGACGTGACAAAGCCTACATCAGTGCTCAGCGGCGGCGAGCGAGCCAAGCTATGCTTTGCGATAATGGCTTTCACAAGGGGCAACGTGCTCATTCTCGACGAGCCGACCAACCACCTTGACCTTGCGACAAAGGAAGTGCTTGACGACGTACTGGCGGCGTTTGAGGGTACTATTATCCTCGTATCGCACGACAGATACCTGATAAACAAGGTCGCAACGAAGGTCATAGAGGTGACAGAAGACGGCACAGAACAGTTTGAGGGCAACTACGACGACTACTTTGAGCAGAAGAAGCTCGCAGCGCAGGCTATGGCGATGACCGAGCAGCAAAAGCGTGAGCAGCAGCAGAGGGCTGAATACGAGCAGAAGAAGCAGAACCAGTACCGCTCGAAGCAGCAGAGAGCCGAGAGTGCAAAAAAACGCCTGCGTATCTCCGAGCTTGAAAAGGAGATAGAAGCGCTTGAAGTAAAGATATTCCAGCTTGAAAACGAGATAGCCGACCCTGAGATATCCTCTCATTTTGAGGTGATGAGCGAAAAGTGCAGCGAGCTTGATGCTGCCAGGGCATCACTTGATGAGAAGATGGACGAATGGGCATCGCTTGAAGACTGAAAATGAAAAACCTGCCGGCAAGGAGCTTATTATCCTTACGGCAGGTGTTTTTTATCTCATATCAGAGGAACTGAACCACTTGATAGTTCTGCGTGGTGTTATCGGGCTGAGACTCAGCCTCCTCAGAATATGCGGCGACAACGAACGCCAGAACGAATGCTGCGGCTGTTATAACATACTTTCTCATGACCGATACCTCCCTTTAATTTTTATCCGCTGAAAACATTATAAATGCTCATGATGATTTTTGCAAGACATTATTACACAACTGTAACCACACTTGTAAAGCTGCACAAAAAACGTTTAAGCAATTATGCAACGTTGCCAAATATTTTTACAAAATACCATTTCACGCCTTTACACACAAAATAAAAAGACCGCACACATCAAAGTGAACGGTCAATATTATCTGTGTTACTACTTGTTATCAAGCTCTCTCAACAAGACCTGAACGTAAGCATCTTGTGCAAGCATAGATATGCTTAGGCGAGCCTGCTACTACTGCCTTAACTCTCTTTACGTTAGGCTTCCATGTCCTGTTTGTTCTTCTGTGTGAGTGAGATACCTTGATACCGAAAGTTACACCCTTTCCGCAAATATCACATTTTGCCATTAGGTTGCACCCCCTTCTTAAAAATAACTGATTAACTAATATTCACAACAAAATATATTATAACATTTATCCCCGGAAAATGCAAGGGGTTTTCAGGATTTTTTATAATTCCTTAAAATTTTGTACAATCTGCTCAATTAAGTCCCTCAGAATAGGTGATAGGAAGTGCAAATAGCACGCCTGCATTGGGCTTATCGAACTCACCTGTCACGCTCTTGACTGCCTTTATAGCTGTATCGAGCTGGTCATCATGCACTGCGACGAAGATAGTCTTGCCCTTCTGAGCCTCGTCGTTGCCTTTAAGTATCTCACGCAGCACCGATATAGCCGGCAGGTTATCCATACCCGAGATAGACTTTGCCATGCCCGTTGAATCGAGCGCTGTGCCTCCATGTATACCGGAAGCTGCAAGAGACTTCATTATATCGTCAAGCAGTTCCGTTCTCTTTATGATTATAAATAGCAGCTGCATTTGTAACTCCCTCCATCATTTTTCATTTCCGCTTTTTTACGCCTTAGCCTTCTTCCTCATCATCTTCGGTATAGTCACTTAGATTAGGGTTTCTCGGGGTGGTGAACATTCCTGCCACCCAGTCGTTGCTTATTCTCACGCCGCAGGAGATAAGACCCTTTGACTTTAGCACCTTATGGACTTCCTCTGCCCTTTCCCTTATGATGCCTGACACGATAAGCACGCCGTCATCGCTGAGGAAATCTGCAAAATAGTCGCTCATAGCTATCAAAACATCAGCCACGATATTAGCGCACACCTGCTGGTAGCCGCCGCCTATCTTTTTCCTGAGCTCCTCGTCTTCACAGATATTGCCGCAGTAGAGCTCATAGCTCTCAGCAGGGATACCGTTCTTTTCGAGGTTCTGTCTTGCTATCTTGACCGAGTTCTGGTCGATATCGACAGCCGTGAGCTTTGTTGCACCGAGCTTTGCCATAGCCACAGACAGAATACCGCTGCCGCAGCCGAGGTCGAGCACCTTATCGCCCTCACACACTCTGCCGTCAAGCAGGTCAAGGCACATTTTAGTAGTATCATGCTGGCCTGTACCGAAGCTGGATTCAGGGTCGATATAGATAACTCTCCTGTCGGGAGCGACGTTGACCTTTTCCCACGAGGGGCTGACGACTATCCTCTCACCGACTGCGAAGGGCTTGAAATACTGCTTCCAGTTATTTGCCCAGTCTTCCTCATTTACAGTCTTCTCGACATATTCGAGCTTACCGAACTTACCCTCAGTATCACGCTGCTTCATAGCCGCAAGCTCAGCGCCGAGGTCTTTAAGCATCTGCTCGCCCTGCTCATTTTCAGGCAGGTAGCAGGTAACGCTGTTTTCCTTATTCTTAAGGCCGAGGAGCGAATCGTCGATATAATCCCAGTTAGCCGACTTATCCTCTGTAAAGGCCTTGAATTCCTCGCTGTCGTTTATCACGAAGCCATTGATACCAAGAAGCTCCAGGCAGCCTGTAAGCGGTTCAAGACCCTCCTTGGTAGTAAATATCTCTATCTCACGCCATTGCATAGTTTATCTTCCTTTCGATACTTCGCCTATATATAATTATAGTATTCACACAGCAGGCAGTTATTCATTGATATGTTCAAGACCCATAGACATAATAGTATGCACATGGTCATCCGATACCGAATAGTAGACTGCCTTACCCTCACGTCTGTATTTCACGAGTCTTGCCTGTTTGAGAACACGCAGCTGGTGTGATATACCCGACTGGGTAACTCCAAGAAGTGCAGCAATATCAGAAACGCCGAGCTCGCCGTTTTTCAGGGCGCAGAGTATCCTGATACGGGTAGGGTCGCCGAGCACCTTAAAGAGTTCCGAGAGGTCAAGAACCTCCTCCTCGACAGGCATTTTACTGTCAATTGCATTGATATCTGCTTTTAAATGCTCATGAGCCATAGCTCCACTCCCCTGCTGCGTAAAATAACATTACATCATCTTCAACAAATGATATAGTTATTATACCACAAATCTGATCTCTTGTCAAATCTTCTGGGTAAAATTTAACACCTTTAGGATAACAAAGCACGACATTTCGGGGCATTTTCACCAAAAATGCAAAACTGGAATGACAGACGAGAACGAGAGAAAAACGCAGAGATTTAAAGAGAATTAAAGAGATTGAGGGATATAAATTAAATTTCAGGCAAAATGACTATTGACAAGCGTGGAGAAATACTGTATAATAGGCTTTGTTGTGAAAACGCAGGCTTTATGCCTGATGACCCAAAGGCATACATTTTACAGTATGTCACAATAAGAAACGGAGGAATAAACTATGGCAACATATATGCCCAAGGCCGCTGATCTTGATGCACGCAAGTGGTACATCCTCGATGCAGAAGGCCAGTCTCTCGGTAGAGTTGCTGCTAAGGCTGCTCACATTTTAAGAGGCAAGCACAAGGTAACTTATGCTCCCCACGCTGACTGCGGTGATCATGTTATCATCATCAACTGCGAGAAGGCTGTTCTCACAGGCAAGAAGCTCGAGCAGAAGTATTTCAGATGGCACACAGGCTGGATAGGCGGCCTTAAGGAGATCAGCTACAAGGATCTCATGGAAAAGCAGGCTGACAGAGCTATGAAGATCGCTGTTGAGGGTATGCTCCCCAACAACACTCTTGGCAGAAAGGCTGCTACAAGACTCAGAACATACATCGGCGCTGAGCACAACAACGCTGCTCAGAAGCCTGAGAAATACGAGCTTTAATGAAAGGAGAGTTTTAAATGTACGAATCTAAGAAGCCCTACTTCTACGGCACAGGAAGAAGAAAGCACTCTGTAGCACGAGTTCGTGTTTACGAGGGCGAAGGTAAAATAACCATCAACGGCAGAGACATTGATGATTACTTTGGTCTTGAAACTCTCAAGCTCATCGTTCGTCAGCCCTTTGGCGTTACTGACACTAACGGCAAGTACGACATCGTTTGCACTGTTGCAGGCGGCGGCGTTACCGGTCAGGCTGGTGCTATCAGACACGGCCTCTCAAGAGCTCTTCTTCAGGCTGATCCCGAGTTCAGAGCTGTCCTCAAAAAGGAAGGCTTCCTCACTCGTGACCCCAGAATGAAGGAAAGAAAGAAGTACGGTCTCAAGGCTGCAAGACGTGCTCCGCAGTTCAGCAAGAGATAATCATTCCCGAACGTATTTTTATCAAAAACAACGAAAAACCTCGTAAACACCACGTTTGCGAGGTTTTCTTTATGCATGAAAATCACGCTGGAAACTGCTTAAAACCTGACGGTAGCACTCCTGTATTTATAATAATAGATTGAAGGCAAAAAGAATTATAGATTTGCTATTCTTAGGCATGACAAATGCGCCATGTGTCTGTAACTTCTTTCCATAACAAAACCTCCTATGGTTTCTATTTTACCATAGGAGGTCTTTTTTGTCATTGTACGTTTTTTCCCTGAGCGGTTCAGCTTACGCTT
Organism: Ruminococcus sp. NK3A76; assembly: GCF_000686125.1. Lineage (NCBI taxonomy): Bacteria > Bacillati > Bacillota > Clostridia > Eubacteriales > Oscillospiraceae > Ruminococcus > Ruminococcus sp. NK3A76. The sequence continues at coordinate 1,080,680 of NZ_JMMA01000002.1, read as the reverse complement.
CGGGGCTTTTTCTGTCCCCTTGCTCCCCTATAACGCGCCTCTTGAAAACTCTTACAATTTGTGGTATACTTATATCAACGAATAATAAAGGAGGTTTTATGATGATATCGCTGCTTGTTTCATTTGCTGTGCTGATAGTGGGATATCTGATATACGGCAGACTTGCTGAGAGGGTGTTCTCGCCTGATGACAGGCAGACACCGGCTGTCGCAATAAACGACGGCGTGGACTGCGTGCCTATGAAGACCTGGAAGGCGTTTTTGGTGCAGCTGCTAAATATTGCAGGCACGGGGCCTATCTTCGGGGCACTCATGGGGGCTGTGTTCGGGCCGGTGGTGTTTTTGTGGATAGTCTTCGGCTCGATACTCGGCGGAGCTGTACATGACTATATGAGCGGTATGATAAGCTCACGCCACAGCGGCGCATCTGTAGCCGAGCTGTCCGGCACATATCTCGGCAAGGGTGCAAGGTGGGTCATGCGTGTGTTCTCGGTCGTGCTGCTCGTGCTGTGCGGAACCGTCTTCGTCACGAGCCCTGCCGGTCTTCTTGACAAGCTCACCCCCGACTGGATGAGCTCGACAGTGTGGGCTGTAATCATACTTGCATACTACCTACTTGCTACTCTGCTGCCTATAGACAAGCTCATCGGCAGCCTTTACCCGGTGTTTGCCGTGCTGCTCATAGTCATGGCAGGGGCAGTCATCGGCGGCATCGTATTCTCGGGCGGAGAATACACTATCCCTGAGCTGTCGATCAAAAACATCTCCCCTGACGGCACGCCGGTGTGGCCTTATATGTTCATCACGGTCGCCTGCGGTGCGATATCGGGCTTTCATGCAACACAGTCTCCTATGATAGCCAAGTGCATCACCACAGAGAAGGTCGGCAGGAAGGTGTTCTACGGCGCTATGATATCCGAGTCGGTCATTGCTCTCGTGTGGGCGGCGGCAGGCGTGTCATTCTACGGCACCACACAGCTGCTCAGTGAAGCGCTGTCAAAGGGCGCATCTAACGTCGTATATGACATCTCAACAGGCGTGCTCGGCACCTTCGGCGGCATACTCGCCGTTGCAGGCGTGGTTATCTGCCCTATCACATCGGGTGACACTGCATTCAGGAGCGCAAGGCTCATAATCGCCGAGACATTCAACCTTGAACAGAAGAAGATAAAGAACCGCCTGCTCATAACTATTCCCCTGCTTATCATCGGCGGACTGCTGACATGGTTCGCGGTGATAAACGACAACGGCTTTCAGACGGTATGGCGCTATTTCTCATGGAGCAATCAGACGCTTGCAATGGTTGCGCTATGGACTGCAACAGCCTACCTCTTAAAGCAGGGCAAATACCGTTTCGGCTCGCTGCTTACAGCCCTGCCGGCATCGTTTATGACCGCTGTGAGCCTGACCTACATACTCACCGCCAAAGAAGGCTTCGGGCTTGACTACAATGTTTCAGTCATAGCAGGTATATCCGCTTCGGCTGCAGCGTTTATAGTATACATACTTGCGCTGAGACGCAAAAAGCAGGAAGTTGCCGATAAATGATAAACAACAAGACCCGAAAGCACAGCGCAGGCGCAATTATGTAGTTTGCCTGCCAAATGAATAAATAATAAAAACAGAGGTATCGTCCCACAGACGATGATATTTAAAATCATCGACAAAGACGATACCTCTATTTTTCATTATTCTATCTTCTTTATTATTTCTTATTTCATCGGCTGCGCTTTTATGTCACGACCTTATTCTTGCCTGAATAGAGCCTCTCGTCGGCTTTTGATATCCAGCCGTCGTTAGTCATTTCCTCATCATAGCTTGCCACACCGATAGTAACAGTTATATGCAGCGTTGTCGTGTCGTAGCTGAACTCCTCGTCGGATATCCTCTGTCTGAGCGATTCTACAAGGCCTGTGCTGTCATTTACTGAGGAAAGGATAATAAACTCCTCACCGCCCCAGCGGCATATGATACAGCCGCTGCACACCTCCTGAGCTATCTCTGCGACCCTATGGAGTATGTAGTCGCCGCAGTTATGGCCGTAGGTATCGTTGACGTTCTTGAAATCGTCAATATCAAGCAGTGCGAGCCAGCGCTCCTTAGATGCACCTATACTCATATTATCAAGTGTACCCAGCAGGAAATGCCGGTTATAAAGCCCTGTGAGATTATCTCTCATAGCCATTTCTTCGAGCTTCTCCTCCGACCTGATAGCAACGTTATGGAACATCCACACATAGAGCATAACTATACTGAACAAGCTACCGAATTAAACGGCACAAGTATATCCACCGCACTCTGAGGCACATCGTAAAGCGGCTCATTATTTCTTGCATAGGCATATACGCCTGCGTAAGCGAGGACGTGTACTGCCAGTATAGGCACGAAGGGCAGCTACTTTTTGAGCACTCGTTTATGCATATAGCTGTTATAGCTTATACAAACGAGCATACCCAGCGCATATATCTGAAACGCAGGCCGTGTACCCATACTCACAACACCGGCTATCATCATCGCAAGTATCACGGTATAGATTATCAGCGTGGATATAAGATAGTGCTTTTTCAGTATCAGGTAGATATTTGAAGTGTTTACAACGAGCTTTACATATATCACATACCGGATAAAAGAAAGAATACATCAGTAAACAGCAGAAAACCGCCGAAGAAAAGTGTCAGATCCTTGATAAGGGCTGTATTTTGGTTAGTATCATTCATATGCCCAACTCGTAGTCTGTTATATACAGTTTATGGAAAAATATTAATTCATCATTAGTATATGGTTTTATTATACCACAAACAAATACATATTGCAATGGTTTTCTGCAACATATTCATTTTTATTAACATATATGTAAGGATATGAAAGTTAGATTTTGGTATTTCGAGACATAAGAGACCGGCTGCCCTCGTCAAGCAGCCGGTTATTTCTTCTATAGATATTCAATATACGGCAGCTTGCCGTGCTTGACCCAGTCACGCCGGGGGTAGCCCTCTATGTCCCGGTTGCAGGCGGTCAGCTGCACGCCGTCCTCCCACCGTGAGCTGCACTCGACCACAAGGCCGTCGCCAACGTATATGCCTATATGGTTGAGCTCCCACACGGCCTCGCCTATCTCGATGTGAGAAAAATCCTCAGACAGCTCCTCGCAGACGGTTATCATAACATCAGAGCAGATATCAGGCACGCCGTTTGAATCATACTCAGCTCCGCCGTCAATGTGCGTCTTGTCGCCCGACCAGCCCCACAGAACGCCCTTGATAAGGCAGACGCAGTCAAAGCCGAAAGTCTCGTCATCGGCAGCGTTTATCCTCTCGACCCTGTCGGGGCGCATATTGAAGCTGTATTTGGGAATATATATCTTCTTGTTCTCGGCGGTCATCGGTGCGCCGTAGCAGCCCATGATATACAGCGTTTTATAGTTTTTTACTATGTCGATCAGCTTTGCAGCAAGCTCCTTGTTTGTCATTACCTTGCCCATTATCTCTCCCCCTTTATTCTAAAACAACCATTGCTTGGGTTTCCTCCGTTTTGGGTGTTGTTATTCTTAGTTTAACACAGGGTGACGAGTATGTCAAGCAAAAAAGATTTCATACGTTGTCCTCCGTTCTGTCAAGATCGTCGCTTATATACTTATTGCCGATGTTTTTTATTCTATACTTAATTATACGCTCGGATTTGTCAAGGATTTGTTTTATGCGCATTACATTGGAATCCCTGATCGCAGATATCTCCGTAAGGCTCTTGCCTTCGCAAACATAAAGCAGCAGTATCACAAGGTGTATGATGCGCTGGAGAAGTTGAAGGGAGTAAGAAATGAAAGATAAATGCATATCAACGAATATCGCCAAAAATACATATTACAAAAAAATCCCGAAGCCGACCACTGAAATGCTCCCCTTTCGTTAGATTCCTAATTGGTATGTTTCTATTATACCACATTGTCTAACAAAAGGGGAGCATTTCATTCCTCGTCAGCTTCGGTATTCTGTTTCATATCAAACGTGTCCTCAATAATTCGGTCGTAAATTGGTCGTAAATCTCGTCCATCAGGTCAAAAAATCTGCGTATTTACGCCGTTTCTTAATCCAGCGACTTCATCGTCGGGATTGCTTTTCAGATCATAACATAACCCTTCACAGCTCTCCAACGCTCTATTTTTCAAGCTTTTTATAATACCGCCTGACACATATCTCTACGCTGATCTACGCTCGTTTATAAAAATTGGTGTCAAATTGGTGTCAGCGGTGGTGTCATCAGGTTATTTTGATCTTGCCGTCAAGCTCGGTGAACGATTTTTTCTTAGCGTCCTTTGTGGCTTCAGCATATACGTCCATCGTAGTCGCTATGTCTTTATGACCTAAGATCTCCTGAATGACCTTGATGTTGTTCTCATTCTCGCAGTAGCGAGTGGCGAATGTGTGTCTTAAATTGTGGCAGGAGAAATGAGGTATGATGACCGGCTCACGCTTCTGCTTTTCGGCAAGCTCTATCTCTTCAATGTTGTGTGCCTGCACTATCCGGCTGATCGCCCGATTTATCGTCTGCGGATTGTGAACATTGCCATAGCGATTAAGAAACACAAAATCTGTATAACCGTCGATAGTTACCTGACAGGTGATCTCCGCTTCCTTCTGGTACTCACGCTCGTTCAGAAGCGCCTGCCTGACCTCTGAAAGCATAGGTATTATCCTTTTGCCTGCTTCGGTCTTGGTGTCCTCGGAAATGCTGAAATAGCATTTGTTCTCCTCACGCTGATAATATGTGATACCGTGATTGATGTTGATAATACCATCATCAAAATCAATATCCTCCCAGCGAAGTGCGATGACCTCCGACACACGACAGCCCGTACCGAGAAAGAACGTGAACAGCGGCAGCCAGTGCCTGAACTTGGGATCGTTCTTTATGTACTCGATGAACGCTGTTTGTTCGGGTATCGTGAGAGCGTGACGCTTAGGCCGCTGATAGTTGTGAGCCAGCTTGCAGTCCTTTAATGCCATATCGGTCGGATTGTTCCTGATATACTCATCATCGACTGCGAGTGCAAACAACTGATGTATCACATTATGAATGATCTCGATAGTATTGAAAGATAAATTTCGTGTATCGTGAAGCTCGTTATAAAATCTGCGGACATCGGACTTGCGTACATCTTTCAATTTAGTCTTTCCAAATCCGTCCCTGACATACTGTTCATACATATAAGTGTAGTTTCCTCTTGTGGAGGAGCGCAGACCCTTTTTATCATTTTTCCATGCCTGAAACATATCATTCACCGTGATGTTTCTTGAGTCGGTGCGGATACCCTCATAAATATCATTCGTGATCTCAGCTTCTCTTTTGCGGAGTCCTTCCAGCGTCTGCGAATATATGCTGTGACGTTTACCCTGCTTGTCGGTCCAACGGTAGGAATACCTGTTTTCGGAATTACGGTAGGATTCGCCATCCTTCAAAACTCTGCCTTTATGATCTTTCCTTTTCTGCATTTTTATACTCCTTTCATGAATGCAAAAAGGAAACTTGGTATATCTGTATTATAGCACACCGGTTCCCGATTTGAAATAGTTACACATATTTTTTATATAGAAAACTGCCTTTCAAGAAACTCGTCCAGCTTCTTTCTCTTGATGAGCCTCTTACTGCCGACCCACAGCACGAATGGACAGTTCTTTTCATCTGAAAGCACTCTCAGCCGATTTATCCCGATACCGGAATAGAGTGCGGCTTCAGCGAGCGTTAGATTACTTTTCTCCCAAATTGGCACTTCGTTTGTTGTCTTTTTGTTCAAATATCTTCCCCCTTATAAATAGTTATTCTCTCTTATTGGTGCAATTGAAATAGTGCATTTCTATCACCTTCTCTGCTATTCTTTATCTGTGTGGTTTCTTTTTGTTTGTCTGTGTTTTGCGATGCTTTTCTTCTTCGACAAGATTGCTGATATAGTCACCCTTTGAAATCTCCCCATAGGTTTTGGCAATATCGCAGTACACGTCATAGCGCTGGCGAGTCTTTTCAAGCGTATCTTTTAGGGCATTGATCTTTGTTTGCAGGCTGTAGGTTTGATTACGCAGGTGGTCAATGTCTGCCTTGCTGTGAATGTTATTCTGTTCCATAGCCTGCCTGCAAATTGTGAGTTGAAGCTGCTCGGCGTCTAACAGCTTGTCCTTAGATGATAATTCATCAAAAAGCTGTGCCTGCTCCCATAGGCTTACAAGCCTGTTGTGTGCATCAATATAGTTATTGATCTCTCTCCTCTGTTTTTCATAGTCAGCACGCAGCTTAGCAATTCTCCCTTGCAGGTCACCAACGGATTTGATATTATCCTTGTTTATTACCGCAATCTGTGCCGACAACTTATACACATCAAGATCATTTTCAACAGAGTATGCAGCTGTGACGATTCTCTTGCGAGGGACTTTCTTTCGTTGGGCGGCAAGTATGCGAACGTCACCAATTATAGCAACATAGGCAGCCTGCAACTTTGAGTTTTCAGTTTGCTCGGGCGTATTTCCAGCACCCACCTCACGATAGCGAATGCGGGTATTCAAGCTATCCTCGGTGTACTCATCGCCCAGCGTTTTCGTTCTTACAAAGCGTTCCTGCCCGGGAGCTCTGATTGAGATATACTTGCTACGCTTGACTTCATAGCCATGTTCTTCGAGCATCTGCAAGAGTTCGTCAAGCGAATTGACAGTAGGTATCAGCTTGTCGATCTCATCACGAATTTGCTGTTTCCAAGAGGTGCCGTTCTTCTTGTGCTCCCATTCTTTATGGTTTATTGATTTGTCCTTGCCTGTGAGGTTGGGGTGAATGTCTATGCTAAATGCCTTGCACACTCCGTCCGATATTTCACGGATTCTCTTCAAAGACTTGCGGTTCGCATAATATTTCTTCCCGGACAGCGAATAGGAATTTATGATGATATGGCTGTGAAGATGATCCTTGTCAACGTGCGTTGCGATGACCGCCTGCACATCATCACCGAAAGCCTTGCGGAGAAATGCTTTTGCAATCTTGTGGGCGAGTTCGGGCGTGACATTGTCATCAGTAGCGAAACTCTGTATATAGTGGATAGCTTTTACCGAGCCTTTGCCTTGCAGCGGCGGAGGGCTGTTAAAATGGTCTTTGGCAAATTGGTCATAGACCAGCCGCATCTGCAAGTAAGCGGATTCAGCGTCGGTCATGCAATTTACCGATGCCGTGTAAAGCAAGTCCTCGGTCTTGTCGGGGTTGAGAATGTACCTCAGACTTTTCTCGACAGTAGCGTGGAGAGCGATAGATTTACAGTACGGAATAGCGATTCCACCTCTTTTCTCAAAGTTTCGTAGTCCTCAGCGTTGAGCGTGTTTGTTTCGTTCGCCTTTTTTGCAATCTGGTTGATGTTGCGTGAGATAGTTCGCATTCCGTTTATCATCGGTGCGACATTTTTCATATCGTAAAAGATCGGCTCATGGTCAAGTATCATTCTGCGGAGATATTTCGTTGTGTCGGTGTGACAAGCCTCAGCCCGACGCTCGATTTTCTCCCAGTCACTAAGGTCAAATGTCAGTTCCTTGCGTTTTACTTGTTTGTATTTTCTTGCTATTTTTATCAATCCTTTCTTTTGGTGATCTTCTTTGTGTTCCCCTCGAATGAGGGCTTTCGGTTTAGGGCGGCGGGTTCCCTAAACAACGATTTTGCGAGGGTATCGCAAAATCGGGATACGGATTTTTTCGGTGTACGGAAAAATCTATGCTTGCTATCTGATAGCTGTGAAATTAGGGTAAAAATGCGATTTTTCAAACAGCTATACCTTTGCCCGATAGGGCTGAATTTTGATTATTGCATTATGATTTGTCATTTCAAATGACCATTGGAAAAACCTCCTGAATAACTGCTTTGCCCGTATGGGATGTTGATTGATATGCATTCTTTGCTGCGTATGCAGCCGTGACTAAACTGCTTTCCAATAGTAAGGACAGTTTGAGCCGATTATATAAGCGGTTTCGAGAAAATTGTAATAATTATCTCAGTATTAAACAAATCCGCCCTGCGAAAAATGTATGGTTTGCATATAGCTGCTGCGGAGTAGTCGCCCCACCTTTCTGAACATGGTCTTTATCGTGACTTAGTAAGACTACTCTTCATAAGACACTACATAATGCAGCATATTTTTAAGTGATATTTTGCTCTCACGATACAAATTCTCTGTATTCAACAAATCAGCCCTATGGAAAATGTGCGACTTGCACAGCATTTTGATTAAAGAGGGCTCTAGCGGTTTGATAAAGATAAATATTCATCGAAAATAATAGCCTCTCACTTATACCTAGGATTTCGGGCAAAAAGTTAAGGCAAAATCAGCATCGTTCACAAAATATTTAGATTTACAACAGAATTCCACCCTAATAAAACAGAAACAGGCCACTGGTTCATTTGCGAACCCAGCGTCCTGTTAGCTTTATATTCATTTATATGAGGAGCTTTACAAGTGCAGTGATGATAACGAATAACCAACAATGTGAGTTGTTATGTCAGAATTTCTTGAGCATGCTCTCTTACGAATTGGATTTTTTGTCGTCCAAAATGAAAAGCCCTGAGAAATGCTTCAAGCAAATCTTAGGGCTTCATTGTTATTCTGATAAAATAGAGTATGTTGTTATCGTGGTATGCGTAAAAAATACAAAACTAATATGTGTTGAACTATTTATAGATGTGCCAATAGACTAATGGTTTGTAAATTATTATTTCACTCTATCCTTAAATACCGACTTCATCTTGATAACCTTATCTATCGCTTCGTCAATTAGAGCATCATAATTGCTATGGTCATCAAAATTCAAGCCGTCTATCCTATAAAGTATTCGGCTTGCCTTTGCGTTATCAAGCCTCTGCCAATCTAACTTAAAACCGAGCCGTTCTTCTATTTCTTCCCGATCTTCATATAGCTTATCAAATAATGCTTTGTTGGAATTGATATAGAGTTCCACACCTACATATGAATCCTTGTTTACAAGAGTTACGCTGATATGTGCGGCACTTGTGCCAATTGCAATATCATACCAATGGTCTGTTGTGGCTTTCCTTACACTAAACGGTTTTCCACGATCAATGATATGCTCATTAAACATAGTCCAAAATTCAACTCGTTCAGACTGCCTTTTATTCATAGCATCAGCGGATTTGTTGTTTTTGGACTCTTTGATGAAATCATTGGGCTGCTCAATGATCTGAAACATTGGTGCAGGATCAGAGTCCCCGATCTTGTATGCGTGAAGCTCGATCAGGAAAAAGTTTATATCCTTTGAAGTGTTGTTATTCAGCCATTCGATAGCACTTCTATGTTCATCTCTTGCTTCCTTTACGATCCATACAATGACTTTTGCATCAAGCCCCGAAGCGTATGTTATGATCTTACCGAGATGATCATGATTTGAGTTTTCAAGCTGATTTTCGATAATTACCTTGATACCTGTTGTTTCATCAACGGCAACAATATCACATCTATATGCTCCGACGTAGGCTTCGGTGTTAATATCAACGAGCGTTAAACCGAGCTTTTCGTTCAGCAGGGCAATATTATCGTCCTTAACAAGCCAAGCGGAGAAGTCATACTGCTCATAATGCCATAAGTCCCTAATCTCTACTTCTTGAAGTTTTCCTATTTTCATAATCTACACCTACATAATGATTATTAGTAATGCTTGTTTTCTGCAAAAAAGCTATTATCTACCCACAATTCGCACTGGCTCATAACTGTTGCCACCGCATCGTCCATTCCCTCCGGCGGATAGCGATGACTTTTCAGAAGTTTCTTTATCATCATACGCATTCTGGCTCTTGCACTCTCACGCTTTTGCCAGTCGATCGTTCGATTACGGCGAAGCTTATCGGCAAGCTCCTTTGTGATAGCGATAAGTTCCTCATTCTCGTAGAAGTCTTTTATCGCCTGCGGTTTGGTGAGTGCATCGTAGAAAGCAAGCTCATCAGCAGTCAGACCGAGATCTTCACCTGCTTTTTGGGCTTCTCTGATCTGCTTTGCAAGATTGAGCATTTCCTGAATGACTTCCTCATTGGTCAGCATACCGTTGAGATAGCGGTTCATAGCACTTTGCATGATCTCGCTGAATTTCTCCGATTTTACAAGGTTTGTCCGCTTGTAGATATGCACCTGTTCAGCAATCAGGCGTTTCAGAAGCTCAACAGCAAGGTTCTTTTCCTTCATTTTGGAGATCTCCTCCAAGAATTTCGGATCAAACAGCGAGAAGTCCTGTTCCTTGTCGGAGAAAAGGTTGATAACGCCGTCGCTCTTGATGCTCTGCTTCAACAGTTCATTGATCTTAGCATTTATCTCAGGGAGCGAGAGCTTTTTGCCGCCGCCCTGATTGAGAATACGCATCAGCAGAACACGCACCGCTTCAAAGAATGCGGCTTCTTCACGTTCATCTTCCTCAGCGATAGAGGAACACAGCGAGAGTGACGGAGTTCCGGGAAACAGACTGGCTGGCGATGGTGGACTACATCACCGTTCACAGCAAGGACGACATCCGGGTGACCTTCAAGGACGGCACCGAGATCAAAGCATAACCCAACAGACGCAGCAACGCCTCTGAACCACATCGGCTCGGATGCGTTTCTACGTTATATTTCTAATTTATTTCGTTTTCCAGTATTATCCGACCCTCTGATCTCTTCGTGGTAGAAATAATCCACTATTACTGGATGCCCCTGCGGAACCCTGCCATATGGCATTTCATTATCCACGAACGGACAGTCATATGTCTTTGCCATTTCTTCCGCTTTTTTCTCCAATGCTTCAAAGTAGCTGCGATTATGCTTGTTGTATATCTCATCATAAAGTGGCAAAAGATCAGGACGCTTTTCGGCAATATAATCCATAATTGTCTTCTTGAAGCCGCCTCGCAGATTCAGATTCTCAAGCCAGAACAAATCGCATTGATTATGCACACGCTCAAAAATGGCTTCCAAGTCTGTGATGCCGGGAAATACGGGAGATACGAAACAGACTGTGCGGATACCTGCATCGTATATCTTTTTCATGGCGGCAATTCTGCGTTCAATGCTGACTGCGGCATCCATTTCGTTTTTGAAATTCTCATCAAGCGTATTTATCGACCACGAAACGGTAACCTGTCCCAGCTTTTTCAGCAGATCAATGTCACGCACTACCAGATCGGACTTCGTGCAGATCAGGATATCCGCACCGCTGCCGATAAGCTGCTCCAACAGCTTTCTTGTATTGCCAAACCGCTCCTCTTGCGGATTGTATCCGTCAGTGACCGAGCCGATTACCACTCGCTGACCGGAATACTTCTTCGGATTTTTTATTTTAGGCCAACGCTTAACATCGAGAAAGGTTCCCCATTCTTCAGCATGTCCAGTAAAGCGTTTCATAAATGAAGCATAGCAGTACTTACAGGCATGGGTACATCCCACGTAGGGATTCACAGAATATCCGCCCACGGGCAGACTGGATTTTGTCATGATATTTTTTGTTTCGACCTCACCGATGAGAACGCCGTCCATATTTATCTGTGCCATGCTCTTTGTTCCTCCAATACCTTATTAAAAGACTCCGGCAGCTCCTGAATCATATTTTCATCCCCAATGATAGGTTCAAGATCTTCCTTCATAAAAACGGGAATTCCGGCTTCGTGTGCCTGATCCGTAAGTGACCATGCCCATTCCGGCTCGGTACGCACCTTCTTGCTTTGCGCTCCGGTCATGGTACCGACAACGAGCCAATCAATGCAGGAAAGGTCTACTTCACTGGGATCATCAAACAGCGGTTCAAATGTCACATGATAATGCTTTGCCCGGATATTCTTCCGAAGAGCATCGATTCTCCATAGTTCTGACTTTCTCGTTACCGTCACTCCGAACCACGCATTATCAAGGTCTGTATCAAAATTTAACAAATCGGGTCGCTTGCTCAGAAAGAGAAACTGGTGCTGTGGGTTTTCACGTATCTTCGCAAACACCTCGTTCCGCCATTCATCCTGCCAACCGGCAAGATCGCTCATACCGGTTAGCAGAAAATTCTGCGGACGTTTTTTTTCCATCATTTTGAGCTTCCCCGGAAAAAACTCCGGTTTGGCAAAATCATCGATCATATGCCAGCGTTTCACGTTGTTACGGGCGTAGCAGTATTGACAGCCAACAGTACAGCCGATGACCAGATTCATGTTCTGTATCTGGTCCTTTATACAAACGCTCATTCTTCACGCCACCCTTCAAGATTTTTTTGAATGCGTTCGAGATATGACTCAAACTGCACAATCTCGTTTTCCGAAAAGCCTTTATAATAGATCCTGCCCATTCCGGCAGAGACATCGTCATAATCAACTTTTAATTTATGTGCTTTTTCAGTAAGATAGAGAAGTGTTTTTCGCTTATCCTGCTGATCCTGTTCACGGCGGATAAGGCCGCTTTTCTCCATTCTTTCAAGCATGGTAGTAAGCGATGTGATGGCAAGACCACATTTTTCCGACACGGTTTTGATTGGCACACCGTCCTCCTGCCATAGCGCATAAAGAATACGTCCCTGTGCGCCATTGAAGGCGTCGATGCCTTTTTTTAATAAAATCCGCTCGAAAACCCTGTCCCCAAGCTGTTTTATTTTCGTTACTAAAAATCCACCATTCATCACAGATACTCCTATATCGTAGTTTCTATAATTCTACTATATAGGAGTGTTTTTGTCAATGGATAAACTGTGAACACTCTTCCAGATAAATGAATAATATATATCACCGAAACAGAGAAACGCCTCTGAACCACATCGGCTCGGAGGCGTTTTGTTATTTCTGCTTAGGCGGACAGATCTTCGGCAGGATTCGGCAGGATTTCAAGGAAGTGCTGACCGATCTTTTCTGCGTCATATCCGTTTGCCTCGCAGATGAACCGAACTGTATCCGGCAAAAGGATGTGGCCCTTTGCTTTCTCCGCTTTGTATTTCTGCCACACTTCGTATTCCTTATTTGTGATTTGCTTCATGGGCGGTCACCTCGTTAAACTAGAATTTGCCGTTATTTGTTTCCTATGCCCAGATTGCCATCGCCAAAGTGCCGACAACGATCAGAATCAACCCGGCAAGCGCCTTTCTGCTCAACTTTTCTTTGAATACGAAATAGGAAAAAGCGACGGAAACGATAATGCTGAGCTTATCGATCGGTACGACAACGCTGACGACGCCGTTCTGTATGGAGTAATAGTAACAGAGCCATGATGCGCCTGTGGCAATCCCGGACAGAGCTATGAATACAAGTTCTTTGGAATCAGTATTTTTCAGTTCAGCACCTTTGCCTTTAACGAAAACGATCAGCCAAGCCATAACAAGAACAACACCTGTACGAATCGCCGTCCCGAGATTTGATTCTACATCCGTTATGCCAATCTTTCCCAGAATAGAGGTCAGGGTAGCAAAAACAGCGGAACCGATTGCGTAGGGCAGCCACGTGCGCTTTGTGTCCTTTGCTTCAGTTTTCTTCTTTTCGATCATCAGAAACACGCCTGCCGCAAGAAGCGCAGTACCGATCAGCTTGACCGCCAGATGTTCTGTCTCACTGAAAAGGATGATTGCGAGAAGCACTGTCAGAACCGTGCTGGATTTATCGACGGGAACGACCTTGTTCACATCGCCGACGGACAGGGCTTTAAAATAGCAGATCCACGAGGCTCCTGTCGCAAGGCCGGACAGAATTAAGAAGAGGATAGATTTTGCCGATATTTCCGTGATCGTTCCGGCAGAGCCAACGATAAACACCATGATCCAGGCAAAAAGGAGTACAACGACCGTCCGCAGAGCAGTCGCCACGTCTGAATCAGTCTTTTTGATCCCGCATTTCGCAAGTATCGCCGTAAGTCCGGCAAAGAGCGCGGACAAAGCCGCCATGATCAGCCACATATCTTCCCCTTATTCATTGTCATATACTCTGGTAATTCTCGTCCATCAAATATCTCTAAGAGAAATCCCGATTTCTTGTCGTCTATTATACCGACGATGTATGAACATTTCTACTGATAAAAACAGCCGGGACACACCGACTTCCACAACTTACCCCTCAAACGCCAACTTACCCCTCAAGCGGCAAAATCGGCGGAGGGATAATTAAATTGTATCAATCTCGGTGTTTTTATATCGTAAACACGGCAGTTTTCAAACGGGCGCAGTATCTCAACCAGTGTGCGAACAACACTTGAAGGCGTGTAGAACTCACCGCCCTTAACGCCCTCATAGGCTGCAAACTGAGCAATACAGTATTCGTAGGTGCGACCGAGCAAGTCCTTGCTGTCCTCCGTGTCGGTCATATCCATATTGGTGAACAAATCGACCACATCACCGAGAACACGCTTGTCGAGATCGGGGCTTGCATAGTTCTTTGGGAGAACATTCTTCAAGGTCTTGTTTTCTTCCTCGATAGCTCTCATAGCATCATCAATGACCGAGCCAATCTCAGGCGTATGGGCGGCAGCAGACACCACAGACCACCGTGCCTTTTCAGGCACGAAGAAGATATTGTCCATAAGGTATGCGTCAGGCTCGTCCTCAAAGCCGTCACCCTCAGCCACAAGCTCGTTATAACGCTTCTCAAAAGCACTTGATATGTAACGCAGGAAGATAAGTCCCACGATAACTTTTCTGTATTCGGCAGCCGGAATATGCCCCCACAACACGCAGGCAGCATCCCAAATCTGCTTCTCAAAGCCAATATTGGCGGTATTCTTTTCAGCCATAGTATTTACACCTCTTAAACCTACGCTTACAGCGAGGTATTATCCATTATATTATAGCACAATCTGCACAAATAGTCAATGATTCGACAGCGAAAAATCTATATTTTTCACTGGGGATTTTTCGCAATTATACGATTTCGGCAGATAAAACGAAAGGCTATCGCATTCCGCAATAGCCTTTGATTTGCCATTATTCACTCAGACAAGCGTTTTCAAGAATTGCAGGAGCTTTTCTGCCCTTTCATCGGAAAGCATACGATAGCACTCTACAAGCTCCCTCTCGTTACTGTTCAGGTAGGACACATCTTCCGAGTCTCTGAACATCTCCGCAAGAGATAACCCCAAAGGTTTTACCAAGCGACTAAGCGTATCGAAAGAGGGATTGCGATCACCACGCTCCAAATCTCTTATGTGCGTTTCCGATACTCCCGAAATCTGGGACAGCTTGTATACGCTCAAATTCTTTGCTGTTCGGGCTTTTTTCAGCCGCTCTGCTATGTCCATCAGGCTCATCTCCTCTCTTTATCTATTATAGTACAGCACCACGCAAAAAATAAGTGCTGTATAGCGTTGTAAATGCACTTATTTTGCGTTATAATAGATAAAAGACAATTTGGAGGGATAACCATGAACATCTACACCGTCAGCTTTTTCGGCCATAGATACATAGAGCGTGGAACGGAGATAGAAAGCCGCCTTGACAAGCTCCTGCATGACCTGATAACGCAGAAGGAGTATGTTGACTTCCTGATCGGACGGGACGGAGAGTTTGATTTGCTTGCTTCTGCTGCCATTAAGCGAGCTATCCGCAGTTACGGGTACGGCAATACCCATTTTACGCTCGTTCTGCCATACATGAAAGCGGAGTACCGTGACAACGAAAAGGAGTACCTTGACTATTATGATGAAGTCGAGGTGTGTACCGAATCGTCCGAAGCTCACCCAAAGTCTGCTATCCAAGTCCGCAATCGGAGCATGATTGACCGATCAGACCTTATAGTGTGCTGTATTCAACACAAAAGCGGTGGAGCATACCGCACGATACAATACGCTGAGAAACAAGGCAAGAAGATAGTAAACCTTGCAGATGAAAACTAATACATATAAGATAACTCCCGAAGCTGACACCACAAGTCAACTTCGGGAGTTAATTATATTATGTTATACCAAGACCCTTTTTGCAATTTTCAAAAAATTGGTGTCAGATTGGTGTCAAATCACCGTGCCGTGTGCTCAAAAGCCTTGAAAATAGGGGGTGTTTTAATCCAGCGACTTCATCGTCGGGAACAGCAGCACATCCCTGATAGCAGGCGAGTTGGTAAGCAGCATGACAAGTCTGTCAATGCCGTAGCCGATGCCGCCTGTGGGGGGCATACCTATCTCGAGAGCACGCAGGAAGTCCTCGTCGGTGCGGTTTGCTTCCTCGTCGCCCTGCGAAAGAGCCTCCTCCTGAGCCTTGAAACGCTCACGCTGGTCGATCGGGTCGTTGAGCTCGGAGTATGCATTGCACATCTCCCAGCCGTTCATGAACAGCTCAAAACGCTCAACATGATCGGGGTCGTCGGGTTTGCGCTTGGTAAGCGGCGATATCTCGATCGGATGATCCATGATGAATGTCGGCTGAATGAGGTGCTTCTCAACGAACTCCTCAAAGAAGAGATTTAAGATGTCTCCCCTCTTGTGCCTTTCTTCAAACTCGATGTGATGCTCCTTTGCAGCAGCACGGGCGCCCTCGAGGTCTCTTATCTGTGAGAAATCAACACCGGAATACTTCTTAACAGCCTCGGTCATTGTAAGACGCTCAAAAGGCTTGCCGAGATCCATCTCGTTCTCGCCGTAGATTATCTTTGTAGTGCCGCATACAGTCTCGGCAAGATAACGAAACATATTCTCAGTCAAATCCATCATACCGTGATAGTCAGTGTATGCCTGGTAGAGCTCCATAAGTGTGAACTCAGGATTGTGCCTTGCATCAACGCCCTCGTTTCTGAAAACTCTGCCTATCTCGTAAACACGCTCCAAGCCGCCGACGATAAGTCTCTTAAGATAGAGCTCTAAGGAAATTCTCAGCTTAACGTCCTCGTCAAGAGCGTTGTAGTGTGTCTCAAAAGGCCTTGCAGCAGCGCCGCCGGCATTGGACACGAGCATAGGAGTCTCGACCTCCATAAAGCCCAGCTCGTCAAGATATCTTCTTATAGCGGAGATTATCTTTGAGCGCTTGATGAATGTGTCCTTTACCTCGGGGTTGCAGATAAGGTCTGTGTAGCGCTGTCTGTAGCGTGTGTCCTGATCCTTAAGGCCGTGCCACTTTTCAGGAAGAGGGAGCAGCGACTTGGAGAGCAGTGTTATCTCCTGCGCATGAACGGATATCTCGCCCATTCTTGTACGGAAAACAAAGCCCTTTATGCCTATGATATCGCCGATATCGCCCTTCTTGTAGTCCTGGAAAGCCTCAACGCCTACATCGTCACGCTTGACATACGACTGTATCTTGCCTGACTTGTCACGAAGGTCTAAGAAGCCTGCCTTGCCCATAAGTCTTCTTGACATTACTCTGCCTGCGATGCTGACTTCTACCTTGTTTTCTTCAAGCAGCTGTGCGAGCTTTTCCTCGTCGTCGCCTGCTTCGTCCTTAAGTCTTGCTTCGAGAGCCTCATAGTCAGCCCTTGCCTTAGCGCAGCTTGCAGTTACGTCATACTTTGTTATCTCAAACGGGTCTCTGCCCTGAGCCTTTAAGTCATTTAACTTGTCTATCCTTACCTGACGCAGGCCGTTTACCTGCTCAGCGGTAAGCTCTGCCTCCTCCTCGGGAGCAGCATTTACCTTCTTTTCTTCACTCATTTATTGTTTTACACCTGTCCTTTTCAATGCACAATTATTGTGTCCTGCTCAGCGCAGGACAGATGCCCATTCGGGCGTTCAAACCGAACTATGTCAACTAATTCTGATCTTTGCTGTGATCTGATTATTTTCAATGCACTTGATTTACACAATGCCATCGAAACACTTTTTATAATCCCTGCGCCGTCAGGCGCACACCTCAATTATGCATTATGCATTGTAAGCGTAGCTTACTTAGAGATATCTATTACCTCAAACTTGATAGTGCCCATAGGTGCTTCTACCTCGAACACCTCGCCGAGCTTCTTGCCGAGAGCTGCCTTGCCTATAGGCGACTCGTCCGAAATTTTACCCTCGTCGGGATCAGACTCAGTAGAACCAACGATCTGGAGCTCCTCTATCTCGTCGAGCTCAAGGTCACGCAGCTTGATAACAGAGCCTACGCCTATCTCATCAACAGAGATATCATCATCGTCAACAACATTAGCATTTGCGATGATATATTCAAGCTCATTGATCCTTGCTTCAAGTATAGCCTGGTCGTTTTTAGCTTCATCGTACTCAGCGTTCTCGGATAAGTCACCGAAAGAGCGGGCTTCCTTCAGCTTCTGAGCCACCTCACTTCTTCTGACGGTAACAAGATATTCGAGATCTTCCTGTAATTTCGCATAACCTGCCTTAGATACTGTACGACCCTTATTCTCTGCCATATTTATCAACTCCTAAATAGATTTTAAGACAATATCTCAAAATATAATTATACACTATAACAGGCGGTTTGTCAAGCCTTTTGGGAGCATTATTAAGGCAACACCGCACGAAGCCTTCAGGCGGTCTTTGTGCGGTGTTGCCTTAAGCAAGGGCAGGCATAAAACGCCCCCCTGCCGCTCGGCAAGGGGGTATGTGTTGAATACTTTTCGTGAAGGGGGCATTATCCAAGGGCGTGTCTGATGTTATCAGCCGATTTCTTCCTCTATCTCCTTCAGCACAGCCCTGATATCATCAAAGCTGTAGCCGTATCTCACGAGCGAGGCTGTCACCTTGCGGTTGCGGTCTTCATAGTCGAGCTTAGACATATACTTCTTTTCTATCAGCTGTCTGAGCCTTTCCCTGTAGCCGTCAGCGTAGGGCTCCAAGGCCTCGTCTATCAGGCTCTTTGGCAGACCCTTCTGCTTCATGTCATTCACTGCCCTGTAGCGCCCCATGAGCTTGACCTCGACCAGACGGCGTGCTAAGTTCTCGGCATAGCGCCTGTCGTTTATAACGCCTATCTCGGCGAGCTTATCGCAAACCTCGTAGCAGATATCCTCGGAATAATTGCGGCGCAGCTTGCCAAAAAGCTGAACGTAGGTGTTATCGCCGTAGTCCATAAGATACAGCCCACGCTCTCTGGCCTTGCGCAGGTCGTTGTCGTGGATAAGCTGGTCAACAGCCGCCTGCGGGATATCCATGCCCTTTTTGATATTGGCGGAATACACCACCTCGCTGTTTAAAAACAGCGGCTCGCAGTCTTCAAGCTCCACCTTGACGGTGCTGCCCTTGTAGGGGGCGATGTCGGTTATTTTTGGCATAACTGCTCCTTATACATCAACAGGCGAAAACTCCTCAAAATCCTCATCGGCCGAAACTGTCACATCGACCTTTGAAGCTCTGCCTGCCGGCTTGCTCTCAGCAGCAGGTGCAGCAGCCGCAGCAGCCTCGGCACGCTTTTCGAGCTCTGTCTTCTTTTCGTCGTCTCTTGAAACAAGGTCGTCCGAATCCTTGACAGTGTCCATTATCTTATGGAGTATCTCGTTCATGATATCCTCGTGTGCGAGCAGGAACTCCTTGGAATTCTCTCTGCCCTGGCCGAGCTTGTTATCCTCATAGCTGAACCATGCGCCGCCCTTCTTGATAAAGCCGAGCTCAACGCCTGCGTCAAGTATCTCGCCGACACGGGAAACACCCTTGCCGTAGAGCAGGTCGAATTCTGCCTCCTTGAACGGCGGTGCGACCTTGTTCTTGACTACCTTGCAGCGTGTGCGGTTGCCTATGACCTCAGAGCCGTCCTTGATCTGCTCGCCACGTCTTACCTCGATACGGACAGATGCGTAGAATTTGAGCGCTCTGCCGCCAGGGGTAGTCTCGGGGTTGCCGTACATTACGCCTATCTTCTCTCTTACCTGGTTGATGAACACAGCCACGCAGTTTGACTTGCTGATAACTGATGTGAGCTTTCTCATAGCCTGGCTCATAAGTCTTGCAAGCTGGCCGACGTGTGCATCGCCCATCTCGCCGTCTATCTCGGCCTTTGTTACCATAGCAGCGACCGAGTCGAGAACTATTACGTCAACAGCACCGGAGCGTGCGAGGTATTCTGCGATCGAAAGTGCGTCCTCGCCGCAGTCAGGCTGCGAAACGAGCATATCGTCGATATTGACGCCGAGCTTTCTTGCATACACCGGGTCAAGAGCGTGCTCAACGTCGATAAATGCAACGTTGCCGCCGAGCTTCTGAGCCTCAGCAACGATATGCAGCGCAACAGTCGTCTTACCGGAAGACTCAGGGCCGTATATCTCGATAACTCTGCCTCTCGGAACGCCGCCTATACCAAGCGCCATATCGAGCGTCATCGAGCCTGTTGAGATAGCCTCAACGTCCATAGCCTTATCCTCGCCGAGACGCATGATAGCGCCCTTGCCGAACTGCTTTTCTATTACTGATATCGCCGAGTCGAGCGCCTTTTTCTTTTCAGCCTCGTCGGTTATTTTAGTGACCTTTTCCTTTTCCTTCTTCTTCTTGTCGATAGCCATATCTTTTTCTCCTTTCGGTGTTTGCTAAGGGTTCTCCCCTTGCCTCATATATATTATAACATACTTTTCAAAAAAGTGGGTAACTTTTTTTGGACAGCAAAAATTTAATGCATAATGCATAATTCATAATGCATAATGAAGGTGTCCTGCTTCGCAGGACGGATTTTAAATGCAGGCGCACAACAATTATGCATTGTCAGTAGACCTTAACATTAGTTCCCTCAACATAAAAGCCTATCACTGCACGCTTTATGCCGCAGTAGTCAACGAACGAGCGCACGTCTTCAAAACCCGCCTGAATAAGTATCTCCATGACCTCCTCGGCCTGGGTGTGCCCTACCTCAAAGGCAAGCATACCGTTATTATTCAGGCGTGTCTTATAGGCTCGTGTGATGTCACGGTAAAAGTCAAGCCCGTCCTCGCCGCCGAAAAGTGCCTGTGCCGGCTCGTGCGTGACTTCCTTTTGAAGCTGCTCCATATCCTGCTTTGTCAGGTATGGCGGATTGCAGACTATTATATCAGCCTTTGGCAGATGGGATATCACCTCGCTGTCAAGGCAGTCACCGACTGTAAGTCTGACATTTGATCTATTAAGTGTGATATTCTCACGAAGGTATCCTGCTGCCTTTTCGCTTATCTCGACTGCGTGGACTTCTTTTGCCGAAAGCTCCTTTTCAAGAGCAAGTGAAATACAGCCGCTGCCCGAGCACAGGTCGATGATAAGAGGGTCAGGGGTGCGGTTTTTCCTTATCACAGTCTCGACAAGAGTTTCGGTGTCCTGTCTTGGGATAAGCACGCCCTCGCCCACTTTGACAGGCAGGCCGTAAAACTCCCACTCGCCTAAAATATACTGCAAGGGATAACCCTCGCAGCGTTTAGTTATATACTCATTAAAAAGCCCTGCCGCCTTTTCATCGGCAGGGGCGCTTTTACAGGTGAGCTCATATTTTACTCCGAATGCTTTCTCAAAGAGCTGTGCCGCATCAAACCTTGCGTTATCGTTGCCGCAGTCTTCAAGGGCTTTGACGGCACTTTCCAAAATATCCTTGTTTACCAACGGTCTTCCTCCGTATCTTCGGGAACGACTGCTTTAAGTGCGGCTATGGCACATTCTATCTGGCCGTCGTTCGGCTCGCTTGTGGTTATGCGCTGTATCCACAGGCCGGGGGCTGAGATAATGCGTGTGACGATATTATCATGCCTGCCTGCAAGCCTTATAAGCTCATAGGCTATACCCAC
Source organism: Ruminococcus sp. NK3A76 (assembly GCF_000686125.1). Taxonomy (NCBI): domain Bacteria; kingdom Bacillati; phylum Bacillota; class Clostridia; order Eubacteriales; family Oscillospiraceae; genus Ruminococcus; species Ruminococcus sp. NK3A76. The sequence goes on along the minus strand of NZ_JMMA01000002.1, from coordinate 1,059,070 downwards.
GATGACCGGCAGGAGTGCGAGCTTAAATAGCATTCTCACAAATATATTATCCCACGGCACGCCCACAACGGTGAACACGAAAATGCTTATAAACAGCACAAGGAATATAAAGCTTGTGCCGCACCTCGGGTGGAAGCGGATATGCTTTTTGACGTTCTCGACTGTCAGCTCCTCGCCGCTCTCGTAGCAGGCTATCGTCTTATGCTCTGCACCGTGGTAGCGGTAGGTAGTCGCTATATCGCTCATAAACGATGTCAGCTTTGTATATGCAAGGAAAATGCTTATCTTCAGAACGCCCTCGATACAGTTTTTAGCAAACGGTGAGAGGGATATGATATGCTTATCTATCAGCTTTGAGATAAATGCCGGGAATATCATAAACAGCACCACGGCGATACCAAGCCCCAGCACCATTGACAAGCCCGAGACTATCGGCATCAGCTTATCGCCGAGCTTTTCTGTGAGCCATTTTTCAAACTTTGTCATTTCCTCCTCGTCGTCGTCCGTCATCTGCTTGTCGGCCGACTTGGAAAGGCACTTATAGCCGTCGATCAGGCTGTCGAGGAAGTTGAATATCCCCCTAAGGAAAGGCACCTTGCGGTAAAACGGCATATTATCGGGTGTATATTTGAGATCCCACACCTCAAGGTCTATCTCGCCGTTCGGGAGCCTGCAAGCCATAGCCTCTTTTTTGATGCTTTTCATCATAACGCCCTCTATGACCGCCTGGCCGCCTGTTTTAGCTTTGAATTTCTCGTTAGAGCTTTGATTGCTCATATCTTTTGTCCTCTTTCTATCTGTATGTATAAACTTTATAACTCGCCGCTGTTCTCGGTCGAGATTATCTCAACATTGACCTTTTCATTGTCAGCGCCTGACGACTTGCCCTCGTCTATAAAGGGCAGCTCCATGATAACAGTCGTGCCGACGTTCTCCTCGCTCCTGATATCGAGCGAGCCGCCGTGCATCCTCACTATCTCGTCAGCCACGGCAAGGCCTATGCCCGAGCCACGTCTTGTCTGGTTTGATTTAAAGAACTTCTGCTTTACCTTCGGCAGATCTTCCTTGCTTATGCCGATGCCTGTATCAGACACGCATATGACTATCATATCGCCCTGCTGGTAAGCCTCGACCGACACGGTATCGCCCTTGTCGGAATACTTTATGGCGTTATCGACTATGTTGATAAACACCTGTCTGAGCCTGTTTCTGTCGCCGTAGATAAAGGGCAGCATCTCGGGCTCGTAGTAGTTTAAAGTAATGCCGAGAGCCTTGGCACGCTGCTGGTAAATGAGCACCGTCTCGCCAAGCTCGGCAAGGATATCCATTTTAGCCTTTTGCAGATACAGCCTGCCGTCCTGGATACGGGAGAAGTCGAGCAGCTCCTCGACCATCTGCGAAAGGCGCTCTGTCTCGCTGGTGATAACACGCATACCCTTGATGAATGTCTCTCTGTCGTCTATGCTCATCATCGTCTCGCTCCAGCCCTTGATAGCCGTGAGCGGAGTCCTGAGCTCGTGCGAGACTGAGGAGATGAACTCGTTTTTCATCTGCTCGGTATTTGACAGCTCGTCCGCCATATAGTTTATCGAATCACACAGCTCGCCGAGCTCGTCGTTGGTCTGCTTTTCAAGTCGCTTTGAGAAGTCGCCCTTTGCGTACTGTCGTGCAACGTCGCCTATCTCGATAACAGGGTGAACTATGCCCTTGATAAAGAACATACCCGAGAAAAAGACTATAAGAATGATAAGCACGCCTATGAGCGTGATAATGACCGCAAAGCTGAGCACCTTACGGTCTATCTCGCTGAGTGACACTATCATTCTGAGCGCTTCATACTCACAGCCCTTGACCGAAAAGACTGTCGTGAAAGCCAGCACCTTTTCGCCGGTCGATGTTCTGTAGACCTCATAGCCGCTGCCTGTTGATGAAGCCTTAGCGCTCTCGTAGTCGGCAAAGGTCTTCTCCACCGGCTTGAAGCCTGAGGAGGTGATATCCACCTCGCCCTTCTGGTCTATCGCCATAAGCTCTATCTTATCCTTATCGGCATAGCCTGCAACGAGCGAGCGTATCTCGGAGTTATAGTTTACCGACTGTTCCTTCTCATTGAGGATAGAGCCTGTGATGACGTTCATCTTGGAGCTCAGGTACTGTCTGACAGAGCTGTAGTAATAGCTCCTTATCGACACGATAAGCAGTATCTCTATGATTATGAGCACAGCTATTATAACGCCCACGCCGTTTATCAGCCAGTGGGTGGTTATACTTTTTCTGCCTGCCTTAAATGCTTTCAAAACTATATCACACTCAATTCATAGCGCTCCACTTATACCCGAAGCCCCATATAGTCAGGATATACTTCGGGCTTGAAGGCTCGTCCTCTATCTTCATTCTTATTCTTCTTATATTTACGTCTACTATCTTATCATCACCGTAGTAGCTCTCGCCCCAGATATGGTTGAGGATAGATGTACGGTCAAGCGCTGTATTCTGGTTCTTGAAGAAATACTCCATTATCTGATACTCGACCTGTGTGAGGTCTATCTGCTTGCCGTTTTTGAACACTGTCCTGCTCTTAAGGTTAAGTGTGAAGGGGCCTGATGTAAGAAGCGACTGCTCCTCGGGCTTGACGTGAGACATACCCACTCTCCTGCACACAGCGTCAACTCTTGCGATAAGCTCGGAGATAGAGAAGGGCTTTGTGATATAGTCATCAGCGCCTATCATAAGAGACGATATCTTATCCATTTCCTGACTCTTGGCAGAAAGCATGATGATACCCATTGTGGTGTTTTTTTCTCTTATCTTCTTGCACACCTTCATACCGTCGATGCCGGGCATCATTATATCGAGCAGAGCTACATCGAAATTTCCCTGCTCCTCAAAGACCTTGAGAGCTTCCTCGCCGCAGTTGACATCTACGACCTCATAGCCGCTGCGCTTGAGGTTGATGACGACGAACTCTCTTATTGAATCCTCATCCTCGCAAACAAGAACCTTTTTCATAAAGAATTACCTGCCTTTCATTCGTTTTGCTGTTATTTCCACAATACATAATGATAAACAACTTCCCTGCTGTTTGCAAACAGCTTCATCAGCTTATTATCAGCAGGCTGTTTTTGACCTCATCGACTGTCGGTATCAGCTTTTCACGCCTTACTGTCGGCAGCTTGACGAGGTAGTTCATCTGACCCTTTTTTGCTATTATCTCATAGCCGTTGTCAATGAATTTCTCGCTGTCGTTTTCCGACTGCACTGCAATACGCATAAGCTCCGTCATATCGCTCGATATATCGCCTGTATAGCGGCAAAATACATACTCGCCTGACAAAGCGTCCTTCTTGACTGTCACCTCATCGCCCCAGCGTGAGAGGAAGTTGAGAAAATATCCGTCAGACAGCGAATAGAAGCCTGAATACTTCTGCTCGAAGTTATAGAAATCTCTGTAAACATACCATTCGGTGCGGTAGAGCTTATCCTCGTTAGAGATACTCTCATACCCCTTCATGACCGTTGTATGCGGCACCTCGACCACGCCGTCGCCGTCTATATCAGCGCTGTAGTAGCCCGGAAGCCTGACAGTATGCGGTGCGAGCTTTGACTGTCTCTGCGCTACAGGGTCCTGCATCGAGCCGTAGCGGTAGAAAAGCAGCTCTGTCTGGAGCTCGCCTTTGGAGTTTATGCCGTCAACATACACAGCATACGAGCTGTCTTCAAGCCTGCCGACCGAGCTTCTGACATAATCGACCATGTTATCGCACATCGAGATACTGCCCTCGCTGACTATCTCGTTATTCCTTATCCTGAGCAAGGAAGCCGATGCGCCGGACGGAGAGCCGTTCTCGTCAGTTGATGACTTGACTGTTATGAAATTCTTATACCCGTCGCCGTCTATATCGGCAGATTCGAGTATCGTATAGCTGTCTGAGCCGATACGGTCAAAGCTGCCGTCTTTATACCTGTATATTTCAAGAGACTTATCAGCAGTACCGATATTCTGATAGCCGACGACTATATTTGCAGCAGAGCTTGCGCCCTCGTTGGATATCATTACCCTGTCAACATCTGTGCCTGCGCCTGCAAGCTCCTTTACCGAATACCAGTTGCCTTCGCCGTCGGTATCGAGAAGGTTTAAGCGTATGCCCTCAGAGCCGTCAATCATCGAGGTATACTGGTAGAAGACCAGCGCCTCGTTATCAGGCTCATCGTCGATATTGGCGATAACATACGCCGAGCGGTTGTCGCCGTTTCGGGGGTATTTGAGCGTTATACTGCCGCCGACGCTGTTTATCAGCGCCTTATGTATCAGGCTCTGCTGTTCGGAGAGCTTAGGTGCTGTAAGTGCGCCCTCAGCCGAAAAGCCCGTAAGCGTACACGAGCTAAGAGCAAGCGTCATCGCTGCCGACACTATTAAAGCAGCTGTCTTACCTACACGTCGCATGGGTCACTCTCCTTATGATTTTGCCTATAATTACTCATAGTAAAATTATATCACAATCAAATGAAAAAGTCAATAAAAACTAAAGTCTTAATACGCACACATTAATCTTTTCAGGTGCTCAGACACACCAGGCAGACAAAAAGCTCCCCCTGCGGCGGTCAAAGCATAAGAGAGCCGTCCGGGAGAGCATATTTATTGGTATTGATAAAGGGGCAGAGCCTACTGCATCTGTGACTCAAAGACATCGTGTCTTATCTTTCTTGCAAGGGCAAAGCTGATATCAAGCGAGTGCAGCACGCTGTCACGCTGCCAGGGGTATTTATACTTCTGGCAGTTTATTGCAGCCTGGCGAGCAGCTTCGATAGCACGCTGTGCTTCAAACTCGTTGCCGTCAAGGATAAACAGCTCGGCCATTATCATATAAGGGCTGTGAGCACGGTCGGGGTGAGCCGCTGCTGCCTCAGCCGCCTTGATACGGAAGCCCTCGGCAGTCTGGAAATCACGTCTTATCGCTGAGCAGAGTGCGGCATCATCATAGAAAGAGCAGGCACTGCCGCCCTCGCCGCAGAAGAACTTTTCAAGCTGGCCACGGCTCGCATCGAATATATCGAGCGCCTGTCTATAGCGGCCTGTACAGAGGTAGAGCCATATATAGGTCTTATAGTACCAAGGCTTTGACAGCGGCCCCTGGAGAGACTCACCGGGCGTTCTGTTAAGCACCTGCTCCGCCTCATCGTAGCGTTCAAGGAAGCAGAGGGCGTTTGCGTAGTTGACAAGCTGGATATTTGATAGTTTATTCTTTACAAACTGCTTTCGCAGAGCATCGACATACTCGGGGCATATACCCTTTGCCTTGAATATCTTCAAAGACTCACGCTGGACAAACATTATCTTTACAATCCACGCAAAAATAAACGCAGCGCCCACGCCGTTAAACATAGCAAGGCAGGTCCTGAATGTTTTATAGTCAAACTGCTCGTCCTGCGAGCAGAATACTGCAAAGATGATACCGAGAACGGCGTTATAGCCGAATACGATGATAGATGCATATTTTATTGAGTTTTTGGTCACGATATACCCCCCCTTATTTGCAGTTAAGAGTTAACGGTCATTGTATCGTATGCGCCGGTGATATGCACATTCGGGCGCAAATGATGTGAAACTCATACGATGTCAATCGTACACGAAAAAAGAGGCAAGAGGCTCTCACCTCTCACCTCTTTGAAAGTGCATGATTACTTGTCAGCTATTACATCAATGCCGGGGAGAACCTTGCCCTCGAGGTATTCAAGGGAAGCACCGCCGCCTGTGGAGATGTGGCTCATCTTATCAGAGAAGCCGAGCTGGATAACTGCTGCTGCGCTGTCGCCGCCGCCGATGATAGTTGTAGCGTCTGTCTCAGCAAGGCTCTTAGCAACTGCTATTGTGCCCTTTGCAAGTACAGGGTTCTCGAACACGCCCATAGGACCGTTCCATACAACTGTCTTAGCGCTCTTAACAGCCTCAGCATAGAGTTCTGCTGTCTTTGTGCCGATATCAAGACCCATCTGGTCAGCAGGGATCTTGTCAGCGTCTACTATTTCTACAGCGATCTCAGCATCTATCGGATCAGGGAAAGCCTTAGCGATAGTTGTGTCAACAGGGAGAAGGAGCTTCTTGCCCTTTGCTGCTGCCTTTTCGATCATTTCCTTGCAGTAGTCGATCTTTGTATCGTCAACGAGAGATGTGCCGACTTCCTTGCCCTGTGCCTTAAGGAATGTATATGCCATACCGCCGCCGATGATAAGTGTATCGCACTTCTCGATGAGGTTATTGATAACGTTGAGCTTATCAGCTACCTTAGCGCCGCCGAGGATAGCTACGAAAGGACGAACCGGATCCTCAACTGCGTTGCCGAGGAAGTTGATCTCCTTCTGCATAAGATAGCCTACTGCTGTCTCCTTAACGAACTTTGTAACGCCTGCTGTTGATGCGTGTGCTCTGTGAGCAGAACCGAAAGCGTCCATTACGAATACTTCGTCGTCAACGAGATCTGCGAGCTCCTTAGCAAAGCCCTCGCCGTTCTTTGTCTCCTCGTCGCCACGGAAACGTGTATTCTCAAGAACAACGATCTCGCCGTCAGCCATAGCTGCAACTGCTGCCTTAGCGTTGTCGCCTACAACTGTATCGTCAGCTGCGAATGTAACCTTTGTCTTAACGAGCTCAGCAAGTCTGTCTGCTGCCGGCTTAAGGGAGAACTTAGCCTCAGGGCCGTTCTTCGGCTTGCCGAGATGCGAGCAGAGAACTACCTTTGCGCCGCCCTCTGTGAGCTTATTGATAGTAGGGAGTGCTGCTGTGATCCTGTTATCGTTTGTGATAACGCCGTCCTTGAGCGGAACGTTGAAGTCAACTCTGACTAAGACCTTCTTGCCCTTGACATTAAGATCCTCAACTGTTACCTTGTTTAAACCTGCCATAATCTGACACCTCTCATAAATTATTTCCGATAAATCGGTTACGTCATGTTGTTAATGGTTTAACAACTCTAAATACTATTATATAATACTTTGCCGGAAAAATCAAGAGGTTTTTAAAAATTTCATAATGCAGGATGCATAATACATAATTAAGGTGTCGGCTTTGCAGACGCAGGCTCATTCGGACGTGTTACCGGGAGGCTTACCTTCAAGCGGGCGCTCTCGCTATCCTGCGCTGCAATGTAGGGCTTTGCGCTCGCCCCACGACCTTAGAATTCCCCCAAATACTGAGCAGCACTTGCACAAAAAAGCCTCCCCTTAAGCGGGGAGGCAAGGCTGCTCTCAGGCCGAGAATTTCTGTCTGACTGAGTCTATCTTCTGCTGAGGGGCGCTGCACATCTGATACATACCCATCGAGGACATTGTCTCATAGATATTCTTCTGCATATTCAGGCTCTCGTTGAGCCCGGAGCTGAAGACGCTCCTCACACTGTCGGTAGCGCTCTCGACTGCGCCGTGCATATAAAGGTCGCACACGCCCTTTTCGAGGTTGAGAAGATTTGTAGCTATCGTCTTATCATCATTTGACTGCATATTCATAGTGATACCTCCTTACTTGCCCAGAAGACTGTAAAAGTGCGAGAAAAGCTCTGCGTGTCTGCGCTCGCAGTCGTTTATCATGTTTCTGAGCCTTTCGTCCTGCACCCTCTGCGATGCGTCGTTACACATCTGTCTGATAAACTGTTCGTGGCCGAGCACGTCTTCGATATAAAGCAGCTCTTTATCGGTCATAGTCAACCGCCTCCTTAATGTTTTGTGATTATATTATTGGCGGAAAAATATGGTTTATTCACAAAGGCAGGAAAAAACCGCCCCGGAGCATCAGGGCGGTGTATGATTATTTACTTGAACTGTCTTTATCCTTTACAAGCTCGTCTCTTGTCTTCTTATCAACGATCTTGTTCTCAGCAAGCAGATAGCAGCCGGTGAGGTTATCGTAGTTGTCGTCCTTCTCGCCCTTCCAGCACCATATCTCCTTGTCGGTGAGCTTTTTGTGCTTGTCGGCTTGCTTGATGATATCGGCAAGCTCCCTGACAGATGCCTCGATATCGCTTGCAGGCTTATCTGTGAAGACAGCCATAAACACGTCGCTGTCAAGGCCGTCGTAGTGTTCATACTCAAAGCCCATGCTTTCCTTTAACTCGTCCTCTTTTTCGGACAGTTTGCTCTGGATATACTCGTTGTACGCCTTAGCCCAGTTATCTGTCGTCTTCTCAGCATAGCCGAGGTCAGCGCCCTCCATTTCCTTACGGTACTTCTCGCTCGTCACCTGAAACTTAAAGCCGCATTCTTTGTCCATAAAGGTGTAGACTACCTTATCGTCCGACTCTTCCTCGGTCTTTACATAATTCGCACCGGGAAGGTTCTTTTTTATATAGTCCTTAGTCTCCATTACCGTTTTGAGCTTTACGTCCTCTTTCTTGGTGAAGGTCTCGCCGCAGCTGCAAAAGCACACAGCAAGAAGCGCTGTTATCAGCATTATAACGGACATTTTCTTAAAAACAGCTCTCATAGTAAAACATCTCCTCTTTATTTAGATAAAAAACAATTAGATAAATAATGAGAAATGAGCAGTAAAACTATTATTTGTTCTGTGATTTGAATATTACTCCGACAACCTTGGGGCCTGCATTTACAGCTATCTCAGCACCTATGCGGAAGGTCATCTCAGGCGGATAGCCGACACTCTTGGTCATAGCGGCCTTCATTTCCTCGCACACGCTCTCGTCGCTGCCGTATACTATGCAGTAGGGTGTCTTGGGTATCATCTCGTTTACCGTGAGGTCGAGTATCTTGGGAACGAGTGTCTTATCTCCCCTGACCTTGGCCTCTGTGGTTATCTGATTATGCTGGATACGTGAAACAGGGCGAAGACCCATCACCTCGCCGACAAATGCCGCAGCAGCCGGTATCCTGCCGGATTTCTTGGCGTACTTAAGGCTGTACATACCAAAGAAGATAACGCAGTTATCCACCCAGTCGTTTATGAATGCGACTACCTCATCAGCCGATGCGCCCTTCTGCACCTTTGCAGCAGCCTGAACCACCGGGAAGCCGTAGCCGCCTGTATAGCTCCTGCCGTCGATGTTGTAGATATTCATCTTATCCTTTATCTCGGGGTGGTTCTCATATAGCTCCTCCTTTGCGAGGACTGAGTTTGAATATGTAGCCGAGCCCTTTGAGTTGATAGATACATATATGACGTCGGTATAGCCTTCCTCGTAAAGCGCCTTATACTCGTCATAGAAGTCAAACTTTGTTATCTGCGAAGTAGAGGGTATGCCGTCATACTCGTCAAGTATCTTATAAAGCCCCTCGTTATCAAAATCGACTCTTGCAGTATAGCTCTTTTCACCGACTGCGAGCTTGAAGTTGAGCACTCTTATGCCGTATATCTGCTCGTCCTCCCTTGTTATATCACTTGCCGAATCAGTCATAATAATGACTTTAGCCATATCAACATCTCCTTTACCATTCATATTGTGTAAGCCTGCCCTCTCGCCCGAGGTCAGGGTAATCCCACTGTCTGAGCACCTCATAGGTCGCTATTGCGACGGAGTTCGAGAGGTTAAGGCTCCTGAGTGTGGGACGCATGGGTATCCGGGAACAGAAGTCCCCATTTTTGTACAGCAAGTCTTCCGGAAGGCCTTTATCCTCCCTGCCGAAGACCAGAAACACGTTTTTATCCTCGGGATAGTCTATCTGCGAATGAACGTTTTTGCCCTTGGTCGTGAAATAGTAGTACACGCCCTCGGTCTTTTCAAAAAACTCGTCCAGATTTTCGTACTCATATATTTCGAGCTTATCCCAGTAATCGAGCCCGGCACGTTTTAGCTGCTTATCCGTTATCACAAAGCCGTAGGGCTTAACAAGGTGCAGCGCCGCCCCTGTGACCGCACAGGTACGGGAGATATTCCCGGTGTTCTGCGGTATCTGAGGCTCGACAAGAACTATATTAAGCATTATTATCTCCTCTTTGCATCAAAAGCTGACATAATCGTCGAGCACCTGATAGCTCATAAGCCACGGCAGCTGTTTTTCAAACATTATGCCTTCCTCCCATGAGGTGCCGTAGCTGTAGGTCGTCTTTATAGCAAGCTCGGTGAAAGACGCAGCCCTGTTCATAGCTATCGGCAGGCTGTCGCCGTTTAAAACACCGCCTGCGAGCACGCTTGCGAACATATCGCCCGAGCCGGAATAGCTCTTGGGCACATAGTCATTTGCGACCTTCCAGAAGGTGCTCGTTGCCTTATCATAGCCGACAGTAGCTATCTCACCGCCGCCGAGATGCACGCTTGTAATGACCACTATGCCCGCACCCTTTTCAGAGAGCCGCACGAGCCATGACTTTATCTCGCTGTGGCGCATAGGTGCTGTGGGGTATTCCTCCCCGAGCAGGATAGCCGCTTCGGTGAGATTGGGGGTGATGATATCAGCAACTGCCACAAGCTCGCCCATTCTCTCACAGAGAGTCTTGGTATAGGTCTTATACGCCCTGCCGTCGTCACCCATTACCGGGTCAACTATCTTGAGCGCCTTGTCAAAGGTCGTGAAATATTCAAGACAGTGGTCTATCTGCTCTATAGAGCCCAAAAAGCCGCTGTAGATACAGTCAAACTCTACCCCGAGCTTTTTATAGTGTTCAAGTGCCGGGAGCATATAGTCTGTAAGGTCACGCTTGACAAACTCGCCGAAGCCGGTATGCGCCGACAGCACCGAGGTAGTCACCGGGCAGACCTGTATGCCCATTGCCGAGAGGATAGGTATTATCACAGTGAGCGAGCAGCGCCCGACACCCGAGATATCCTGTATAGCGGCAACCTTCTTTATCTCATTCATTCTAACAAACCCTTCGATCAATGCATATTTTCACATTATAATATTATACCATATATTCAATACTTTTTCAATAGCTATTTTAACAGTTTAGTGCCGGATGTCGCAGGATAAAGAAACAAAAACATACAAAATATTAAGAAAAGGTGTTGCAATCGTTGACGTTTTGGTGTATAATAGATATGTACTATGAGATATTATGCCATTGTGAAAGGGGGCGGCAGCGATAAAAGAATACCTTTCAAAAAGAATAAAGTCGATAGAATTCTACTTCCAGAGCAAGGAAGTCCAGGCAGACCTTATGAAGGCGCTGAGCGGACGGCTCTGTCAGCAGATAATCTATGCCGCCTGCATAGTCATACATTCTATCATGGTTATGCTGTTCTACGGCTACGGAGTAGATGTGATGATGTATTACAACATCGGCTCGGTGCTGTTCTACATAAGCCTGCTGGTAGCTGTCACGGCTGTGAAGAAAAAGACGCTATCGATGTTAGACATAGTTCTCGGCGAGGTAATGGTCTTTTCGATAGTCTCGACTGTGGCTGTAGGCTGGGAATGCGGCTTTGCGCTGTACCTTATGGTAATACTCCCGGCGCCGTTCTTCATGCCGGAGGCAAAGCTGTCGGCTTCTGTGTTCACAGGAATTGTGATAGCGGTGTCGTTCGTGCTCACAAGGCTTTATGTAAGCGACCCTGAGGTGATAACCCACCGCATAGACAACAACGACCAGATGACAAAGGTCTGCATACTCAATGTCGTGATAACATCATTCATGCTCGTATTCATAGCTATGATGTACGTTATATCGAGCATCATCAGCAAGAAGATGATGAACGAGAAAAACGAGGAGCTCAGACAGCTTGCATCTATCGACCCGCTGACGCAGCTTTTCAACAGGCGTGCCATGACCGAGTACATCAAGTCAGTTCACGAATCAGCGCAGGATACCGGCAGGCCGTATGCGATAATTCTGGCGGATATCGACAACTTCAAGAAGATAAACGACAACTACGGCCACTCTATAGGCGACGAGGTGCTCAAAAAGGTAAGCTCGACGATAAGCTCACTTGTGCCGAGCGAGGGCTACATATGCCGCTGGGGCGGTGAGGAGATACTCTACATACTCCCCGACTGCCGTGAGGAGCGTGCAGCGATAATCAGCGAGCAGATAAGAAATGACATCTGCCGTCTGCGTTTTACATCACACGGTGTGGAATTCAGCATCTCGATGACCTTCGGGCTTACTCTGGCAGACATAAACAAGGACTATGAGCTAAGCATAAACCTTGCAGACGATTATCTCTACTGCGGCAAGGAAAACGGCAAGAACATCGTTGTGACGAAGAAAATTTACGAGAACATAATGAAAAGCCCCTGATCGTTCAGGGGCTTATCTTTATATCTTTATCTTTTGTTCTGCAATCAGTGTATCACTTAACACTTTCATATACGGGATAATAGAAATCCCATATTGCCTTCATCTGCTTGTAAACTTCGCTCTGCTTGTCGAAATAGAATACGTTGCCGGTCTCGCAGTCGTCATCACGGCTGTCAAGGTCTGTCAGGCGGATAAAAGCTGCATCCTCGTTTATATTAGCACCTAAAAGCTGGACTAAACCACCGTCGCTTTCGTCGTACCAGAAAACGTACATCATCGTGCCCCATGTTTTTGTAAGCGGATCATCGACAGGAGTAAATGTCTCGGCAGGCTTTATCTCGCCTGACTTGTATGAATCATACACGCCCTTGATGAGGTCTTCATACTCATCAATAAGCTCAAAGCTCATGGCTGACTGCGAGTTTTCCGTATCTCTTGGCCGCCTGAAATGCACTACCGTCATATCCTCGGGGTAGTTATCTATAAACGAAAGGGGCTTTATCTCGTCGGAAGAATACTTCATATCAGGTGTCCATGATACAGTAGTCACCTTAGATGTCTTTTTAGCCGTGTTGTTTGCTGTCTTTGTAGTTGTTTTCTTCTTTGTAGTGGTCTTCTTTGTTGTCTGCTGAGTTGTGGTAGTGGTCGTATCCTCGTCAGATGTAACGGTCTTTTCTTCCGGTGTCTTGTTCTTATTCCCGACCTTGCTCCACATATCTTTCAGATACTTATAGATCTCGGCATTGTCAGATATCGAGTATCCTGACATACTCTTGTAGGTTGCACCATCATAAACGGTCTCTAACATATACAGAGTCGCATTCTCTTCACTGCCGATATCGAATCTGAGCTTTGCATTACCGATAGAAATAGCAACAACGTGATTGTTATCATAAGGATCCCAGTCTTCTTCCTCACTTACGTCTACATCTTCAGGAAGTTCGCCGGCCTTGTAGGCATTATAGAAAGCCTCGATGTTGCCGGTCACATCAGAATAATCAATACCGCACTTATCAAGATCTACATTGGTGATATAATCACCCTCATTATAAATATAGATGCTCAGATTATACGGGTTGACCCTGTTCTGTTCATCGAGCTTCTTGCTGCCTGCTTCTTTGCATTCTGCGATGATATCGTAAAGCTCTTTGTTCTTGCTGCCGTCGATATAATAATCATCACTCTGTTCGTCTCCGAGAGCGAAATGTATCTCGATAACATTGCTGCTGTTCATTCTTACAAGAAAAGCTCTGTCATTCTTTTTGTCACGAAAAGTTATTTTACAGTCATTGAACGAAGCCATATCGACATCAGATGCCTTATAATCAGAATACGGTTTTTTAATAAAGCCGTCTGCATAAGCCCAGAGCCTGCTGAGGATATCGCTGTCAGTTATATCATACTCGCAGGTCACGCCGGCATTGTTTAAAAGAGCGATCTGAATATCATCACCGTATGTTTCTTCTGTCTTCGGTGTTGTCTGATATTTTACTACCGAAGTGGTGACTTTAGCATTATCAGGATCATCTGACGAACCGTCAGTGATCTTTGTGGTGCTGTCAGTTTCCTTTGAAGTGCCGTCTTCTGTTACTGTTGTGGTCTCAGCACCAGACGAGCTGCCGTCTGTTGACTTGGTCGTTGTAGTTATTGTCTCCGCCTGCGAAGAATTAGTTGCTGTAAATTCAGGGTCAGCAGTCTCAAGGTTTGAGTTAAGCGCATAAACGCCTATACCCACTGCAAGGATAGCTGCTGCAGCCGTTGCTACGATAGCAGCAGTATGTGACTTTACTCTTGCCCCTTTGCCGAGCCTGGCATTCAACACCTCATCTGCGCTCAGATCAAGGGCGGTGGACTTGTGTTCCTGTTCAAACATATTCTTAAGCATATCTTTCTCCTTCATAAGTTATCATTCCTTTCCATAGATCCGCCTTAACCGGCCAAGCGCACCGTAGAGCTTACGTTTGACGCTGCTCTCACCTATTTCCAATAGACCTGATATCTCGCATAATGTATACCCTTTATAATAATACATAAAAAATATCTTCTGAGTAGTGAGATCCATTCTCGACAGGTGTTCATTCACCTTTTCAAGTAGTTCTTTATTTACAACGCTGTCCTCAAGGTCGAAGGTATCTGCATCCTCCTTTATCTCCTCGGGCTGCGGAGCATTTTTAAAGTGAGCGGTGAGCTTTTTTATCAGACCGTAGTACCGGAACAGTTCCCGCTTTGCGATAAGTATCACGAAAGCCTCATAGTTTTCCGGCTCGCTATCCTTCTTACATAGTGCGTCATATACACTGATATATGTATTCTGGTAAATATCGTCGATATCATCGATATTATAGCATTTTGCGGTTATGAATCTGTATGTGTTTTCCTTTGTTCTGTTATATATTGTTTCAAACAAGCGCTTGTTTTCATCCACACTGCTCCCTCCTTTCACTCATGTATTGCATTTATTATGCCAAAAAGTTATGAACATTTTTTAAACAAATAAGAAGAAAAAATTTCTTTTTTGCTATTGACAAAGCCCTCAAAATAGTGTATAATATATAAGCAATAAAAAAAAGCTACTATGGCTCAGTAGGTAGAGCACGTCATTGGTAATGACGAGGTCACCGGTTCAAATCCGGTTAGTAGCTCCATAGAAAATGCCCGATTTTACGCTGTTTGCGTGAGGTCGGGTGTTTTTATTATAAACGTCTGAAAAGCGATTTGTACACTATTTGTACACTATGATAGAAATTGTACACCAAAAATGGGTATAAATGAGTAAACGGCTGTCGAACGATCAGCCGCTTTTTTATTCCTCATACTCTAATATATCACCCGGCTGACATTCAAGCAGCTTGCAGATAAGTGCAAGGTTATCACTTGAAACTATTTCACCGTTTCTGAATTTCTGAATAGTTCGCTCCCCCATTATCTTTTCTTTTCTGAGCCTATATGTTGAATAGCCTTTATCTTTCAAGGCTGACAGAATATCTATTTTATACCTTATCGGCATATATCATCACCTCAGACACCATTATAACATATATATGCACACAATTCAAGTGTATAATATGCACATTATTATAATATAACTTTTGTATAGCATTACTAATTGACATACACCTATTTTGAGTGTATAATATTAAATAGCAATAAAGATTATTGCAAAACACTATACAATATTAAATGGAGGTTTTGAAAAATGACAGATTTAAACTATGAAACACTTATCAATGTTATCTACCGTGAATATGCGGAAAACTCTTTCGATTGCTCCTCACATTGGAACGAATACGAAAGAACGCTTGAAAAAGACGAAAAGCAGACAGGAAAAGATGACCTTGTAGAAGATTTTATATCCGTTGTATATGATGAAAAGCAGCTTGCATTCAGAGCAGTCTTTCACGCAGCCACACAGCTAATGAGATAATACTTTCCCAATAATAAAAAGAACATAAGCAGCCCCTCAGACCAATTGAGGGGTTTTCTTATGCCTAAATTGCAAATATAACGCCCGTTTCAGGCGTTTTTATATATGGGGGTGTAGTTTATCACTTTTTGACCTAAAAGCCGTCAGAGGGCTTTGTGCTTTGTCTATGGGCGTGATATGCTGTCCCAAAGGATATACTCAGGGCTTTCACAGCTCGGACATTTAAAGCTGACAGCTATAAAACCTATACACATACAGAATTTTATCAAATACCTGTCAGAAAGTGAATGTGTATTTGTTTTCAAGAACGGTGAAACCAAA
This sequence comes from Ruminococcus sp. NK3A76, assembly GCF_000686125.1. Classification (NCBI taxonomy): domain Bacteria; kingdom Bacillati; phylum Bacillota; class Clostridia; order Eubacteriales; family Oscillospiraceae; genus Ruminococcus; species Ruminococcus sp. NK3A76. The sequence continues at coordinate 1,043,150 of NZ_JMMA01000002.1, read as the reverse complement.
AAGCAGGGTAAAAAGCCGTCAGCCTCAACAGTTAGGCGTTATCTTGCTATTGTGCAGTCAATACTCAATCAAGCGGTAAAGCTCGAAATAATACCCTATAACCCTGCAAAGGCTGAAAAGCTGACAATCCCCAAAGCAGCCACTCCAAAGGTTGAGATATTCACCAAACAAGAGGCGGCACAAATGCTTGAATGCCTTGAAGATGAACCTTTACAGTTCAAAGTATTAGTACAGCTTGCAATAATGACTGGCGCACGCAGAGGTGAGCTTGTAGCTCTCAAATTCTCTGATATTGACTATAATACAGGGCGCATAACAATAGAACGTGCAGCCGTAAAGCTGACAGGTCAGCCGATAACCACCAAGCCCCCGAAGGATTATGAGGTCAGATCGGTAGTTGTTCCGACTGAGTGCATAGAGCTTATACAAGAGCTTAAAACGGAAAAAGAGCAAGAGGCTGAAAAGCTCGGCGATCAATGGATAGAGGGCGGCTGGATTTTTACACAATGGAACGGTGAAATAATGAACCCTATGACACCTACAAAGTGGTTTGAAAAGTTTCTTGCAAAAAACGGCTTAAAACACCGCAAATTCCACAGTCTGAGGCATACCTCAGCTACACTTTTATTATACGGCGGTGCAAGTATCAAGCAGGTTCAGGGGCGTTTAGGTCACGGTGATATTGAAACTACAAACAAATATCTGCACTACATAGCAGAAGCCGACAGCGAAAGTGCCAATATTTTACAAAATATGCTTATCACACATAAAACAAATGATATTTCCGATAAAGAGGTCAAGCAGGCGTAAAAAGCCTGCTTTTCTTCTTTTGTACAATAATATGTACTGCAATTTTGTACACTATTTGTACACTAACTTTACAAAAAGCAAGCTTTTATTACTAAATATTATTAAATTATGAACGCATAAAATGGCGTATTATAGGGCAAAACTCGACATTACAAGATTTAACAAATTCTATCCATAACCATTGGTAATGACGAGGTCACCGGTTCAAATCCGGTTAGTAGCTCCAACGCCCTGTTTGATACGGGGCGTTTTTTATTGCTACTTTTACTGCATAAAAAAGACACGGCCAATAAAAAGTGCGCTCACATAGAAGTTTTCCAAACTACTATATACAAGACCTTTACAGCAAGCTATAAAAAAGCAGATGCTTTCTACCGTGAAAGCATCTGCTTTTTGCTATGTTATAGACTCAAGCGGGATCTGCTCTGACTCCCATGTGCTGTCGGCGTGAATGGTAATCAGTTCAGCACCGCGCTGTTTTGTCTCTTTTTCAATGCCCGGCATTGCAAGGTAGTCAATGCTCATGCCGTAGGTCAGGCGGATACCTTTATATTCGATAGACGCATTGTTGTAGTGGTCGTGACCACAGAAGAATCCCGTCGTGCTGCCAAGTTCAAGGGCGGTATCGAACATCTTGCTCGGATAGTCCGAACAGCACACAAGGTAATTGGTGATACCGCCGTGATCGCCGGGGTTCTCACCGTAGAAATATTTGACCTCGTCGCTGCCCTCGTTGTAAAGCTCCGTCGCAGTCCTGTACTCCTGCAATGGGAAATGGAAAAACACCATTGAGTTTACCGTGTGACCTGCCTCAGCATTCATTCTCCTGACTTCATCGGCGTACCAGTCCACCTGATCGTCATGGATATAGTCATAGACGTTGATGCCCTCGCCCGTGTAGGCGTTTGAGTCTATCATGAAAAGCCCCGTGTTCAGCGAGCCGTCAGCATTTCTTATCTCGATCAGCTGATTGTTTCTGCCCATGACATCGGGCTGGGTATATGGGTAAAGCAGATTGCCCGAGGTCTTGAAAGACAGCGACTTGTATACCTCATTCAGCTCCTGCTTGTTTGCAGATGCCAGAGATTCCGTGTCGTGGTTGCCGTAGGTGAAAGCCCACGGAATGCCGGTATTTCGCATAAATGCCGCAAACTGCCCCACAGGTGCGGTGTTGTTCAGCGACATGGACATTATCCCCATCGGGAAGCTCAGATCACCCGTGACCACAACAAGGTCGGGGTGGGTATGCTCTATCTCTGCATAGCAAGCCTTCAGCGCCTTTATGTCCTTGCGGTAGGAGTACAGACTTCCGCCGATGTGAATGTCGGTAAGGTGGAGTATCTTGAAATCATCGGTGGTTTTGGTTATAGTGTAAACACCCGTTTCGTCATTGTACTCTATCTTGTGAGTGTTATGCTCGACAACGGGAACGGAATTGATGTAGTTTTGGGTGTACCATGTGTCCTGCTGTAAGATCATAAAGCCCGATGCCGCAATTGCAATTGCCGTATATACCGCTATTCTCGGCTTGTTGATGACGATATTTCTGAATGTGACCTTGCGTCTTAATGTGAAATCATAGACTATAACGAGCAGTCCGAAGAATATCCCTGCGATCATAAACACATTTCCGGGGTATGCGATATCCTTGCTCTTTATGACCGTAAATGCTGTCACGGCAAGCCAGTAGACCGCCGAAAATATCGTTATGCCAATGATGTGCTTTTTGTACTTGCCCTTATCGGGAATGTTTATCCTCCGCCTTATCATTTTAAGGCTGAGGATATTTTTTATCAGCAGAAATACGGGAATTTCGATAACGATGCTGTTATTGAAGAAGTTTTCCGCAAACTCTGCCGATTTGGAGTTGCCGAAGAAGTAAAAGCTCAGTTCTGATGCCACAAACACGAACACCACTGCAAACAGCAGCGCAATTCCGTTGAGAAGACGCTTTGCGTACTTGTCACTTCGGGTACGGAGATATTTGTAGGAATCGGTGTCGTATTTGCTCCCCACGGCGGCTTTCTCGGTTTTCAGATATTTGCGGAACGGAAATGATGCGATAAATAGATCTACTGATATAACAAACACATTTCCAATGACGGCAATGGGTTTAGCTGTGATGTTGTAGATCAGCCAGAACACTTGCAGCAGCGCAAACACCGCAAATGCCGAAGTGAAATATATCCTCAGACGCTGTTTCCATATCTCCTTTTTCAGCGGACGAATATCAACAGCCTGCGTTTCGCCGCGCCATTTTTCCGCACTGTCCGCAGGGTAGCCTGCAAGCTCTGCCATCTGCGAGAGCTTGCCGTATCTGCCGAGCAGCTCCTCCAAAGCCTCGTCCTCGTGGCGGTCAGCCTTTATCCTGTCAAACTCCGAATTGAGAGCAGATTCAATCTTTTCCTGTGCCTGCGTGACCTCCTCGGAATAGGGAATGTCGTCAAACATCATATCAACGACCGCTTTTATCTTGCGGTTTTGTTCTGTATCAGTTTTCTTTGCCATGGTGTTCTCCTTTCGTGCTGTACTATTAAAAGTATATCAGATTATTTCATTCGTTGTCAAGCCTACAAAAAGCCCGATGAATTGACGAAAACCGCCGTATATGTTATAATTATAAGAAGTAAGGCTCAAAACCTAAAGAAAATTTTATATATTTGAGGAAGAAAAATGTCTGATGAATACATACTGATAGTTGACGATGACAGCGATATACGAAATCTGCTGGGAATCTACCTTGAAAACGAGGGATACAGCTATATCAAATGCGACAACGCTTTGAAGGCACTCGATGTGCTTGATAAGTCTAAGGTCGTGCTGATACTTCTTGATGTGATGATGCCGCAGATGGACGGCATTTCCGCCTGCATGAAAATAAGGGAGAAAACCAACGCACCGATCATTTTCATTTCCGCAAAAGCCGAGGATATGGATATTGTAAACGGGCTGATGTCGGGCGGCGATGATTATGTCACAAAGCCCTTTGACCCCGTTCTGCTGATGACGAGAGTGAAAGCACAGATCCGGCGGTTCAAGCAATACAACGCCCCTGCCGACAAGCCCGACACTCTGCAATATGATGACATTACGCTGAACACCGAAACACACAGGGTATGGGTCAGCGGCACGGAGATACAGCTCACGTTCAAGGAGTATGAAATACTTGAACTTCTCCTCCGCAACCGAAACAATGTGCTGTCAATGGGTCAGATATATGAAAAGGTGTGGCACGAGGAATTCATCGGTGCAGAGAATACCGTGATGATGCACATTGCAAACCTACGCAAAAAGCTGGACTTCGACAAGTCGGGCAGAAACATCATCAAGACGGTTTGGGGACGGGGTTACAAAATATGAAGAAATAGCCTGTTTTCCTGATCGGCGGTATCCTGACGGGACTGCTGGCGGCAACGCCGTTCCTGTCGCTGGGTTCTGCCTGCATGAGCATTTATAACAGCCGCCTGATGATGATACCCTTCGTTTTGGCAGCAATAGGGGTGTTTGCACTGATACAGTTTATCGTGTCAAGAAAGCGTTTTCAGACGCTGAAAAACTTTTATCTGCTGTCTGCTGTGCTGGCATTCGACTCGCTTATCGTGCTGACAAGAATTGTCTTAGGTGTGGGCGAGGGGCTTATCACAAAGCTGGCAAAGTATTCTTCAGATGAGCAGAACAGCGTGTTCGGGCTTATCGTTTTATACGGTATATTGCTTGTGAGCATAATTATTTTTGTTGTGATATTCGGGCTGATAACAAAGCACAAGTCGGAGTATATCGGGAAAATTTCCGATGATGTCAGCAGGATAGCTGAAAACGGTGCGGATATTCATGTGGAAGAAAAAGGCAATGACGAGCTGACAGTCCTCAGCCGAAGCATCAACCAGATGAACGCAGATTTACAAGAAAACAAGCTCCGCCAGCAGAAAGCCGAACAGCAGAAGAACGAACTGATCTCAAATGTATCCCACGATCTGCGAAGTCCGCTGACATCTATCATGGGCTATGTTCAGCTTTTGAAAGGTTACAGCGACCGCAACGACGAGAAGTTTTCCGAGTATATTGAGGTCACTGACAGGCGGCTAAAAGGTCTGAATGGACTGATAAATGAGCTGTTTGAGCTGACGAAAATGGATTCGCCCGACTTCCGCCTGAATACAGAGCAGGGCGATGTGACGGCTTTCATCAAGCAATTCGGCTATGAAATGAAAGCACTGTTGCATCAGAACAGTCTGAATCTTGAAACTCGCATTGATGATGAGCCGTTCATCACAAAAGTGGACTTTGACAGGCTGGCAAGGGTCATGGAAAACCTCTTTGCGAACGTGATAAAATATGCCGAGCCTCACACCGATGTAAGGCTTGAAAGCAAGGTCGGCACGGGCAGTATCAGCATTTCGCTGTCCAACACGATCCGCAAAGGGGCAGAGGTCAGCACCGAGGATATGTTTGACCGCTTCTACCGTGACGATCAGTCAAGGACAGACACCGACAGCGCAGGTCTTGGGCTTGCGATAGCAAAGAAGATCATTGAACTGCACGGCGGGGAGATCTCTGCAAAGGCTGACAAAGGTGTGATAACTGTGACTGTCGTGCTGATCTCCAAATCAATATTGTAGATACAGTATATACCATAATTCTTTCGGGGGCCAGCTCTGCGGAATAATTGTAACCATTCTTGTGAAGTGCGCAGCAATTTCAAAAGCCAGTCCGGTACATAGCGCACATATCGTATTTAATCGCCGTCGGGAATTATCCTGACGGCGATTTTCAATTTCTGCTCAATGCTTTAGCTGAGCCACCTTTGTTTGCAGAAACATCAACGGACGCCAGAGCTTATCGCCAAGCTCCTTGATCTCCTCAATATCTTCCTTGTAAACTTTGTTTGTGACATTTGCTCGGTGGGCAATTTGGTTGATATTGTTTGCGATATTATTCGCAAGTACAGTGAGCCGTTTTAGCTCGTTTTCGTCGATATGGACGATGTAACCCTCGAAGATCATGGCTCTTACAAATCCACTGAGACTGCTCATACAGCTGTTAGCAAACTTCTTCTTGATAGCCGCCATTTCTTCGGGGCTGACACGGACTTTCAGGTACAGTGTACGCTTCTTTTCGTCTTTCATTTCTTTTATTCTCCATTTTTATTTTTCTCAATTCGGGGTCGTAGGGGCAGCGCCCTCTGCCAAGCCTTGTGAAGTGTGTGTAGTCGCATTTTGCGCCCACACTTCACCGTGCTTGCTGGTAGAGTTTCGCCCCTGTGGAGCGAATGTCATTTCCGAGCATTTCAGCTCGGTCTTTTTTCTCGATTCCGAGAATTGGAGCTGTGCGACTTTCTCTATATCGTCGCTCCCCATAATCAATATAGCGCACTTTCCCGATCACGTCAATAATAAATTTCAGATTTTTTATGTTCGCTCAAAATCGCTTCGTCAAAATGCCCGGATAGCGTAAATGGTGTAATAGCGTGATTTCAGTTTTTTGAATCTAAAAATTCCCCGGACATTTGTTAACAAAGTATGAACAAAAGTTTGTGCGCAATGCGGCTTGTATTTCAAATGTAGAGCGCGCTATAATTGGATCATGGCAGTTGAGCTTCGGTCACTCGGCTCTGCCTGCTGAGAACAAAAAATGAAAGGTTGTGATTTTTCTATGGGCATCTATACAGAAAAGAGAGATCAGCTCACCCTGAAGATCAAAGGGTTGGAAAAGCGTATCGCCAGCGATACGGCTAAGAAGAAAACTCTGGAGGACAAGCTGAAAGAAGTTTCTCGTCTGGCGATGGCGGAGGAGTACAACTGCAAGCCCCGTGAGCTTGATGAGATCATCACCTCGGAGCATTCGCTGTTGCAGAAACTCCGTGCAAGCGGTCTGTCCGATGACGAGCTGTTGAAACTGGTCGGAGGCGGAAACTCTGAGAATGAGAAAAGCAATTCCGCCGATCTTGCCACTGACTTCGGTCAGCAGATGATCTTTACGGACAAAGCGAATCCCTATGAGGATTAAAACTATCCGGTAACAAAAAGTGTAGCCGTAAAATACTCAGTCGGCTCAAAACACTGAGCCGATCTTACGGCTATTATGAGGGTGAGAGATAGAAAGCGAAGCCCTCGACTCTAAAGCATAGAGAAAGAGAAGCTAAAGGAGTAAAATTCGCTATGAATAAAAATGATACTGCCGTAGAGAAAGAAAAGGCAGAGACAACTTTTAATACAACGTCCGAATACAAAATTGGACATACCCTTTACACGGTGACAACCGTGTTCAACCCTGCTTCAAAGGAAACCCTTTCGGATACTCTGAAAAGGCTGATCATCAGGGAGAGCGAAAAACTCCTCGGTGAATCCGGACAAGAACCCGAGAAGCAGGCTGTGTAACTTTGGAATATCGGCGCATTGTATTTATTTTCGGTGCGCGCTATAATGATAACATAGCTTGCTGTATCTGTCGGAAAGAGAGGTAAATTATGACAGACAAGATCACAGCATTGTATTGTCGTCTGAGCCAGGACGATATGTTACAGGGCGAGAGCAACAGTATCACCAACCAGAAGGCTATCCTCAAGAAGTACGCCGATGATAACGGCTTTGGCAATACGGTTTATTATGTCGATGACGGAGTTTCGGGTACGACGTTTGATCGTGAAGGCTTCAAGGCTATGATGGCTGACGTAGAAGCAGGAAAAGTCGGAACTGTTATCACTAAGGATTTAAGCCGTTTAGGTCGTGACTATCTGAAAACTTGCGAGTACATCGAGATCATATTTCCCGATTACGATGTCCGCTACATTGCGATCAATGACGGCGTGGATACATTCAAATCCGAGAATGAGCTGATGGCTTTCAAGAACATTTTTAATGACTGGTACGCCAGGGATACGTCGAAGAAGATCAGAGCCGTTTTCAAGGCTAAGGGACAATCGGGTAAGCATCTTTCCAATCCGATCTATGGCTACAAGCACTCGGAAACGGATAAGAACCTGTGGGTGATTGACGATGAAGCAGCCGAAGTCGTTCGCAAGATTTTCCGCCTTTGCATTGAAGGATATGGTCCAGCGCAGATTGCACGCATTTTGACGGAAGAAGGTATCCCAACACCGACAGCCTATGCACTTTCGCAAGGCAGAGACAACGGTCACAAGAATGCTAACCTCAATCGCTGGGGAATGGAAACAATCTCAGGTATTCTTGAAAAGCCCGAATACGCAGGTCATACAGTGAATTTCCGTACTCATGTGAAGTCCTACAAAAACAAGAAGCGTGTGGATAACCCAAAAGAGGATTGGCTGATCTTCGAGAATACCCATGAAGCAATTATCTCCCAGCAGGAGTTTGATCTGGTGCAGGAGCTTCGTAAGAACAAGCGCCGCCCAACCAAACATGAGGAAGTCAATCCATTTTCGGGTATGGTCTACTGTGCGGACTGCGGAAAGAAGATGTATCTGTGCCGAGCAACAAGTCTGACCGTCGATCAGGAACATTTGAAGTGTTCCACATATTCCTCAGACAAGGACGCTTGTTCTGCCCACTTCATCAGAACTGTTGTGCTGAATGAAATCGTGTTGAACGAGCTGAACAAACTACTTGTCAGGGTTAAGGAACATGAGGACGAGTTTGTGCAGGCGGCTATGGACAATTCCGTTCAGAAGCAGTCCTCGGAACTTACAAAAGCAAAGAAAGCCCTGAAACAGGCTGAAGCGCGTATCATTGAGCTTGACAAGCTGTTCACAAGGCTTTATGAGGACAATATATCAGGGAAAATTTCCGATGAGCGATTTGCCATAATGTCGGCAGGATATGAAAACGAGCAGAAAAAGCTCAGGGCAACCGTAGCAGAGCTTACTGACTTCATCGAAACGGCAGAGCAGAAGTCCTCCGATGTGACTGCTTTCATCAGGGCAGTACAGAAGTATGAGCATATCACGGAGCTGACACCTGAAATCATGCATGAGCTTATCGAAAAAATCGTCGTTCACACTCCTGACAAGAGCAGTGGTCACCATACACAGCAGATCGACATTTATTATCGCTTCGATGTCGCAGTATCGACTGCGGTCGCTGACAGTATGAAGTACGACAAAAAGAGAAAGGTTGCGTAACCAAGGCAGTTACGCAACCTCATCTTAAAATCTTAAATACTTCTTTATCGGCGCACTTCTTACAGCCGTGCCTTTTTTGTTTTCATCACTTTTCAAACCGTGAGATTATCTCGTTTATGTCCTCGGCGGTCTGGCGGTTCTTTTCGATGTATTCGTTCAGCTCCAAAACAAGCTCGTAGGTGGTGTGTGCCTTGCCGTTTATGTCGAGCACACCTTCCTCGTTCTTGCCGACTATCGAATCGAGCCTGCCTGTCTCTCCCCTTATCCTGCCAAGGATAGTCGTCATGGAGTCGATGTCGTCATTGGCGGCGTTTATCGAATCAGACAGCTTGTCGGATATCGTGTGCATATCCTTGAATATACCCGTGATATCATTCTTGATAAAGAGTATGATATCATCAAGGCAATGCTTGATGTTTGAAACATTTGCGTTCATCTCGTCGCATACTCTTGCTATGCTCGCAGCAGCACTCGCTGTGTTGTCAGAGAGTGTCTTTACCTCTGATGCGATGACTGCAAAGCCCTTGCCTGCGTCGCCTGCCCTTGATGCCTCGATAGATGCGTTGATAGCGAGCAGGTTCGTTGATTTGGCTATCTGACCTATGAGCTCAACATTCTCGTTGATATCAGACAGTGCATCGAGGTAGCCGACAGATGTCTTGATGTTTTCTTCCGTTTCGGCGGTCTTCTGAGAAACAGAATCAAACATCTCATCAGCGCTTCTTAGCATCTCCTTTGCGTCCTCAACACGCTCGTTGTTTGATATCTTGCTCTGATCCATTATCTCGGAAATGCCGTCTATCTCCATGCTCACAGAGTGAAGCGCCTGCGATGCCGAGCGTGCTTCATTTGCAAGCTGCTGGGTGGTCTTGGTGTTATTTGTTGCATAGCCTGAAAGAGCATTAACTGCGACTATCATCTTTTCAGAGCCGTCGCCGAGCTGTTCAGAACAGCCTGAAAGGGTGGACATTATCTCCTGCCATGTGCCGGTAAGCGAGCTGACAGACGTTGCTATCCTGCCGACCTCGCTGTTTTTGCCGTTATACTTTTCAATACTGTCGCTTCCGACCAGTGAAAGGTTAGACAGCTTATCAACAGCCGATGTGACCTTATTGAGCGGCCTTGTGATGATAGTTGATACAACGACTGTGGCTATGATTATGATAAGCTCTGCTATGATAATGAAAACGATGAAGCTGTGCTGTATCTTATAGCTGTCAGCAAGCAGCTCATCGGTATCGCAGCGCATAGTTACGACAAGGTGCTGGTCGGGCATATAGCTATAGGCGTAGGTGAAATCACCGTCGGTATAGATGCCGGCCATATCATCATCGCCGACCTTGTCAAGTATCTCAAGAAGGCGTGAATCCTCTATCTCCTTGGTTATCATGTCGTTGTCGGAGTGATATGTATATATCTTTGCATTGGTGTCAAGTATAGCATACTGCTCGCTGTCAAAGCTGGTGGTCCTCTGCTGGGCAAGCAGGTCATTAAGGCTCGAAAGGAACGGACCGCCGCCTACAAGGCCTATCGGTGTCCTGCCGTCGTCGTCATAGACTGCCATACGGAGGTTGAGAATCAGCATCTTTGAAGCCGGGGATACGAACGCACCGCCGTTATAGAAGCCGTCAGTGCTGTTTGTCATTGTCTGGCGGTAGGGGTCGAGCTCATCGCCCTTTCTTGTTACCATGCCTACTGCCGAGGGGTTAGAATGTGCGAGCACCTTTGTATTCCAGTCGGAAAGATAAACACCCTCCCATTTATTCAGCTGGGAATAATACTTCTCGGTGTATATCTGGGCACGCTTTACTGCCTTTTCATCATCGGGGGATTTTATAAGAGCCTTTATCTCATCGGCCGATGCATACTCACGCATCATCGTCTCGGAGTCCTTAACAAAAAGGTCGATAAGCTCTGTCTGCCCGTCGATAACGGTGAGCATATTATCCTCTGCCTGCTTTTCAACAGCATTTGACACGCTGTTTCTGAGCACAAGATAAAAGCCTGTCATGCACAAAAGCGACACAAGGCCTATACATATACAGATAACTATACCCATTTTAAGATTTTTTACCAGCATATCTATACTTCCTTTATAAAATAATTGCTTTATTTTAGTATATTATAGCACATTTCGCCAAGAGAGTCAATACATATTAACATAAAATACATAAAAAACCTCCCCGGGATCGAGGAGGCTAAAAGACATATTGGTTTTAAGGCAACACCGCACGAAGCCTTCAGGCGGTCTTTGTGCGGTGTTGCCTTAACTATCAGTCTATCTTGTCACGGTATTCAAAGTCGCCCTCGAAGTAGAACTCGTCCTCCTCCCGAAGGGTACGCTCTTTGAGGTCAACAAACAGCTCCTTGGCAAAATCTGCCGACTCCTTCCACTCTTCATCGACATCATCGGAATGGTCGGTCGATATATCGTAGTGCGAGGTGATATAGCCGCCCAGAAAATCGGTAAACTTCTCACAGCCGATAGAGTTTAAGTGCTCTCTGTTATAGTAATCTGTCTTTGGGTCGATGCCTATCTCTGTGTCAGAAATATCCGAGCAGTCGAGGTAGTCGAACCCAGCATCGGCAGCAGCCTTTGCGACCTCGGCCGAGGCTTCCTCAGACAGTGGATTTTTATGCGGCGCACGCAGAAAAAGCACATTCTTTACACCCTTCTCCTGCAAGAGCTCTATTGTATCGTAGAGCGCCTGCCTGCCGACGTTGCTGAGCTTTGCAGGCTTACGCTTTCTGATCGTTGACACCTTTGAGTCTGTAGTCGTTCTTGTGCTGAATGCTTTGAGCCTTGCCGGGCCGCTGAGGTCAGACATTATAAGCCTGCCGGCACGGTAGGTCTGGTAAGACAGACTTTTCCAGTTCTCATGGTGCTTGATAAGCGGCACATAGAAGCTGAGCTTGTCGTCCTCGGGGGCATATTTCTCGATAAGGTCTATCTTAAGAGACGACATGGGGATATTATCTATCAGCCTGCGGTAATTCGCATCATGCAGGCAGTCATCGTCGCCGTAGAGATAGCCGTTTATCTCGATAACGAACAGCTGAGGCTCCTGACGGCTGAGATATGTCTCTATCATCGCAGGATAAAGCTGGCCGGGTGCGCCCTCATAGCATAAGTTATAGCCGGTATAGCCGTATTTGTCATAGGCAAGCGGTGCGCAGTAATCTGCATACATCTCGCTCGAACCTATGAATGCTACGTCCATAGAGTTTTTTGGCTCTTTGAAGAATTTCTTGATATGCGACTCACACGAGGTCGTCGTCCTGATCAGGAACCATGAGAGAAACAGATACACGACGAGCATAACATAAGCCAGTATGAGCAGCTTTTTAACACGTTTTTTTGTCATATCCTCTCACCCCCTAAAACTGCATATAGTAGAAGTCGGCAGGGTTCGTTCCGGGGCCGTAGTGGCCGAACACAACGACCGAGAACACGAGCACGACAAAAACTGCCGACTCGAAAATAAAGCCCTTTGCGCAAATACGCTCCCTGACAGTCTTTGTGCTTGTTTCCTGCATATGCGAGATAACTGCGAGCACGCTTGCTGCTGCCATTACCATTAAAAGCTCTCTGAAGGATATCAGCAGCGTTCTATAAAACTCTGTATGCATAAGCTCTGTGAAATGGAAGTCTGTGATGCTCTTGGCCATCATATCGAGTGCCGAGCCGAAGTCGGGCGCTATATCAAAATAATAGCCTACAAGCACTATCAGGAACGTTCTTATCACCTGGAATGCTATAAAAAGCCTGTTGGTATCCTTTATCTTAAGGGCTTGCTTCCACTTGCCGAAGCGTTCTTCAAGAAGTGTCGAGAACATTATGATACCGCCGTTCCAGATACCGAAGGCTGCGTATTTCCAGTTAGCGCCGTGCCAGATACCGATTATGATAAAGGTGATAAGCGATGCTATGCTGACAGGCAGCACCTTTGCTATCTTCATGCCGAAGTGCTTCTTTAACCACTTGGAGAAGTTCATAAAGGTCTTTGACATGGCTATCGGGTAGAAAAGGTATTCCTTGAGCCATGCGCCGAGGGTGATATGCCACCTGCGCCAGTATTCAGAGATACTGCGTGACTTATAGGGGCGCCTGAAGTTCTCGGCAAGGTCGATGCCGAACATCTGCGACACGCCACGGGAGATATCAACGCCGCCCGAGAAGTCGGCATACAGCTGCAATGCATAGAAAAGCGCAACTGTGAGCACATAGGTGCCGGAATAGCTCTTATGGTCGTTAGCGACGAGGTTTATGCCGCCGACCAGAGTATCAGCGATGACGAGCTTTTTGAAAAAGCCCCACGCCACGAGCAGCACGCCCTGTTTCAGGTTATCAAAGTCAAAGTCATGCCCTTCATAGAGCTGACCTGAGAGGTTTGAATAAAAGCTGATAGGTCCCTGTACTATCTGAGGGAAGAAGCTGACAAAGAGCAGCAGCTTCAAGGGATTTTTCTCAGGGGCAAACTTTTTGCGGTAGATATCTATTATATACCCCATAGACTGGAAGGTATAAAACGAGATACCGAGCGGCAAAAAGAGCTTTAAAGACGGTGCGCCGAAGGTCAGCGCAAACATATTATAGTATTTCAGAAACGAGAGTATCCCGAAATTCAGCACCAGCACAGACGCACATATCAGCTTCTTGTTGCGGGTGACTTTTGCCTTGAAGCTGTCCTTCTGCGCCTTGTCCCAGGTCTTTTTGTTTTGTTTGAGTATGCCGTCTGTCTTGTCGATATAGCGCCCGAGGGCTATACCGCCGCCGTATGTCGTCGCACCTGTGAGAAGGATAAATGCGATATACTTAAGGCATACTATCGCATAGAACCCCATGCTCGCTGCGAGAAGCACGCACCAGCGGCGCTGCTTCGGGGTGCAGTAATAAACGAGCATACAGCCGAGTGTAAAAAATAAAAAGCTGACAGAGGTGTAAGTCAAGAGCCGACACCTCCGCAGTTTAACATATATGTATCAAGATGCGGCCTGAGCTGTCTTAAGCCTTCCTTTTCGCTGTAGACGCACACCGCCGGCAGCTTTCTTGAAAGGAACACCGCTATGCCCTCGCAGACCGAGTATGCACCGCACTTTGAGAAGACGAGCGTATCGCCTATAGTAAGCTTTGGCAGGCTGACCTTTCTGACAAGGATATCCGCCGTGGTGCAGAGGCTGCCGCAGAGGCAATAGTCCGTTATTTCTCCCTCTTTATCGTCAAGAAGCTCAATGGGCGGCACCTTCATGGCCATATTCTGCCCGTAGTAGTTGAGCTGGTTGATACCGCCGTCGCATATAACGTAGTTTATATCATCTGTGGTCTTTATATCATTCACCGATGTGAGATAGAAGCCGCAGGGAGCTGCGAAGAACCTGCCCATTTCGACTGTGAGGGGGTATTTTTCGCCGAAGGAGCGCACAAACTCAGCCGCCTCGTCAAGGAGCGACAGCTCAGTATCTTCGCCGGGGTCTTTATAATACTCAACAGCAAGGCCTGTGCCGTACTCAACGTGCGAGGCTTCAAAGCCGTATTTATCCTTAAGCTCGCAAAGCAGCTCGTCTAAAAGAGTGAGCTCCTTTTCTATAGTCTTAGCCTTGGTCTTCTGGGTGCCGGTAAAATAGTGCAGACCAATAATATGTACACTTTTATATTCATCTCTGCGGCTTATGAGCTCACAGAGCTCTCCCCTGTCGATACCGAACTGGCTGCCGTGTGCAAGGCGGAGTATCACCTTTGAAACAGCGCCGTTCTCAGCGGAGACCTGGTTTACGAGGTCAAGATGCTTTCTGCTCTCGGCGGTGAAAACAGCCACGCCGTCGGCAAAAGCACGGGCAACGTCTTCCTTGGTCTTATTGACGCCGGAGAAGATTATCCTGCCCATATCAGCGCCGACCTTCTCGCAGACCGACAGCTCACCTGGCGAGCAGACCTCGATATAGTCAAACACATCAGGCAAAAACTCGGTCATGAACGGGTCGGCCTTTATCGAATAGCATATACCGACCTTTTCCCCGAAAGCCTGCCTGACCCTGCCTGCACGCTTTTCAAATATATCTGTATCAAAGACATAGCAGGGCGTCTGATATTTTGTTGTTATCTCTTTTAAAATGCTTTTGTTCATTTAATATCAATCCTCGTCCTGGAGCTTTTCGATAAGCGCCATCATGCCCTCGATGCTGTTGAAGTTATCAGGCACAAGGTTGCCTACCTGTATCTCGATATCGAACTCATCATTAAGAGAGCCGACGAGCGACACGATATCAAAGCTGTCGAGCACGCCGTCTGTTATAAGCTGCTTCTCCGACTCAAAGTCAACATCAGGGCGAAGCTCCTCGAGTATTTCCATAAGCTGTTCTTTCATTTTGTTTTCCTCCTTAAAATTCCTTTTTGATTTGTATTCATTTCACATAAGAAGCACCGAACATCAATGCATATTTGATAAAAGGCCGAATGGCCATAAGTCCGCCGAAGGGAAATGTTTTGCATAGCAAAACTTTCTTCTTATCGGCTTTGCCGATAAGATACGACACCTTAACTGTTAACTGTTAACTGTTAACTGAATTAATAGTATTCTTTGAGGCTCTGCATATCAATCTTGCCGTTTGCAAGGTGCGGCATAGCTTCAAGCTGCACGAACTTTCTCGGCACCATAAAGCCCGGGAGAACGCCTCTTAAGCTTCCTGCAAGCTCCTTGACTGTCGCATCACCTGTGTAGAAAAGGTAGATAAGCTCCTTTTCTTTCCAGTACATCGAGCAGCAGTCAGACACGGTATCGAGCTTCAAAGCTGCCGCCTCTATCTCGCTGAGCTCGACACGGTGGCCGAGGTGCTTTATCTGCCTGTCCTTTCTGCCGTTAAAGAGCAGCACGCCGTCCTCACGCATAGTGCCGTAGTCGCCCGTCTTGAAGATGCGCTCACAGAACGCCTTGTTGAGAGGGTTCTGCACAAAGGTCCCGGCTGTGAGCTCGGGTGCGTTATAGTAACCAAGTGCGACAGCAGGGCCGCTGACGCATATCTCACCCATCTCGCCCTGCGGAGTGGGTGTGTTGTCCTCGGAAAGCAGGAACACACGGTAATTGCTGTAGGGCTTGCCTATCGGTAGCGTGTCTTCATCGTTTACCTTCTCAGTCACCTCATAGCAGGTGCAGGAAGCTGTACACTCGGTAGGACCATACTGATTGACGAACTTAGCATCGTGAAGGTTCTCCTGCCATACTCTGAGCACAGAGCAGGGCATTACTGAGCCTGAGAAGCATATCTTCTTTAGATACTCAGGCCTGCCGCCCTCGAATGCGCCGACCTTCACAGCGATAGTGAACACCGAAACGCTCCAGCCGACAGCAGTTATCCTCTGCTCGTTAAGCGTTTTGAAAAGCTCAGCCGGCATCACAAAGCACTGCTTGGGGATAATATATGTAGATGCACCTGTGAACACAGGCAGGTAGATATCTCTTATCGCTGCGATATAATCAAGCGGCGACTGGTTGCCGAGCACGTCTGTTTCATCTATTCCCATTACGTCACGGTAAGCGTTTATATAGCTGCAAAGTGACAGTGTGCTCGTGATAACGCCTTTGGGAACGCCTGTCGAGCCGGAGGTGAATATCACATAGAGCGGGTCATCAACGCAGGCGGTCTTATGCCTGTCTGCAAGCGCCTGCTCGTTTACCTCAGTCTCAAAAAGTTCCTCGGCTATGAGCACCTCGCCCTTAAAGCCCATCGACTTTGCACGCTCGGCGTTTTCTCTGTCGGCTATAAGCAGCTTCGGGTCAAGCACACCGAGGATACCCTCAAGGCGCTTTTGCGGCTGAGTAGAATCCATAGGCGCATAGAAGCACCCGGCATAAGCTATTCCCAAAAAGACTGCCGGCGTGAGCGAGCAGCGGCTGCTCATGACAGCAACAGGGCTCCTCCCTTCGGTAAGCGGTATAAGCGCCGAAGCAAGGCTCTTTGCCTTATCCCTCACCTGCGAGAATGTGAGCGAGCCGTTCTCATCAGAGAACATTCTCTTATCGGGGTATTTCAAAGCTGTTTTTTCAAGCTGTTTTATCACATCAGTTATCATTTTACCGACCGCTTTCCTCGAATTATACAAAATTTCACATACACAGATATTATATCACAGCACAAGCGAAAAGTCAACAATTTTTACACATTATAGGCGTTATCACAACACTAAAGCAGAACGCAGATACATTTATATCACAAATCTGCTGAATGTATAAAGAAAATGCTTTATCATAAAGGCAACACCGCTGGGCCATTGTACGTCAGACACGCAGTCAAATTTTTCGTCAGATTGGCTAAATTTACCGCAGGAATACTAACGTATTTCAAGGTAAATTTGGGTAATATGACGGAAAATTTGCAAGTGGATGGCGTGCAAAGGTATCCGCCGGTGGTTGTGCGGTGTTGCCTAAAATGCATTTATCATCAAACTGTCCAAAAATTCCCACACATACAAAGGAAGATGCTGCGCAAAATATAATCGCAAGCCCGTTAAGATACAATTTCAAACAAAGGAGACTTAAAAATGAAAGGTTTAACAACACAGCAGGGCAGAGATACTCTTAACAGATTCAAGATGGAAGCAGCCAACGAAGTAGGCGTAAACCTCAAGCAGGGCTACAACGGCGACCTCACATCCCGTGAGGCAGGCTCTATCGGCGGCCAGATGGTCAATATGATGTGTCCACAACGACAGCCGTATCTTCCGCTGCCGTGTCTAACATAGGAAAAGTCCGTAGAATGCGAGGTTTTGAGCTTTATTTCAAGCTTCATCGTCGTATCGTTTACAGGTATAACGTCTATATGGTCGATGATCGTTTTTGCAAGCTCATCGACCTGTTCTTTTGTCATATCACCCTCGGGGCAGTACATCGTTTTGAAGTACTGTTCTATTTTTTTAAGCTCCATTGCATAGTCTTGCTTATCTGCTGCCGACTGCTTAAGTGTTCTGATATCCTCTTCAAGCTGTTCGATCAGAACGTTTTGATTATCGTTTCGTTTTTTGAATTCCGCACGGGTTATAATATCCTCGGTGTAAAGGTCAAGCAGCTTTTCACGCTTAGTTCTTTCTTTTTCAAGCCTTGCCTGAAGCTCACCGAGCTGTGCTGCGGTATTGTTTTCAAAGGCTGTTTCGTCATACACCTTAAGGAAGTCGCTGACATATTCTTCAATATTTCCCGCCACGTTCTTAAATTGCTCGGAGAGCATTTTGTAAAGATCGCTTTCCATTATCGAGAATGACGAGCAGCTATGTGATCCGTTGCGCCTTTTCTCGGAGCATATCCATTGATAAACGGGCTTTCCCTTTGTGGAGGAGTTAGAGTAGCTTGTCCGCCAATATGGAACATCGTGTGCCTTGCACCATATTTTTCCTGTGAACACGCTCTTATCCTTGAACGAGCGTGTTCGGCTTTTGATTGCAGTGCTGCGCTCCTTGAAGATCTCGTTGCACTTATCCCAAAGCTCCTCACTAACTATCGCAGGAACTACCTCGCCGCTTTCGTCCTTGTAAGTTATCCATTCGCTCTCGGGAAGAAAGCGCTGCTCTCTTGTGCGGTAGTCGATTATCTTGACCTTATTGCCGCAGTACCAGCCCTTGTATTTTGGGTTTTGGATTATGCCGTTTATCGTGTTGTGATGTATCCTTGTACCCTCACGCCCACGGTAGCCGAGCTCGTAAAGCTCCCTTTCAAGCTTTCGTGAGCTGTAATCGCCCGTTGCATAAAGCTCAAAGATCATTCTTACCATTTTGGCTTCCTCTTCATTGATGACGAGCTTGCAGTCATTTTTATCATAGCCGAAAATGCGGCTGTTGCCCAAGACATTTCCGCTTTCGATAGCACGCTTATGACCCCAGCGCACACGCTCGGAAAGCTTCCTTACCTCATCTGCTGCGATAGATGACATTATGGTAAGCCTAAGCTCCGAGTCGGTGTCGATAGTGTTTATATTATCGTTTTGGAAAAACACACCGACACCTGCTCTTAAAAGCTCCCTTGTATAGGTAAGGCTGTCGATAGTGTTTCTTGCAAAACGGCTGACTTCCTTTGTTATTACGAGGTCAAAAACACCTGCCTTGCCGTCGGCTATCATTCTCATAAAGTTAGTTCTGTTTTCGGCAGACTCGCCCCTTATCCTGTCAACATAGCCCTCAACATACGTCCAGTGGCGGTTGCTTTTTATATACTCGGTAAAGAAGTTTATCTGATTGTCGATAGAGTTTTCCTGCTCCTCACGGGTGGTGGAAACTCGGGCGTAAAAGGTAACACGAATATCCAGGTCAAAAATATTTTTCCCTTCCGTTTTCATTTTGTTGGCTGCGCTGTATATATCCATTATTATCTCCTTTTTTATTAAACTAATTATGATTCCATACCGATTATAATTATTATAGCATAGAGTCTGCTTTGCTGTCAAGCTTGAAGCACTAAAAATCAAGGACCGCTGCCTTAAAGCAGCAGTCCTGTCGGGATCATGATGAAAGCTTCTGTATGTGGGCGATCATCATATTGCATCTTTTCAGGTCGATCATGCCCTCGTTATAGAGAATGCGAGCCCACGCTTCGAGGGTAGCTTTCTTTAGGGCAAGCTCGGCGGTTTTGTTGGTTTTTGTCATGGTGGCTGCCTCCGTTTTATTTTGAGTATTGGCCAAAATGTATTGGTCTATTCCCTAAATTGATATTAATTGCTCGATAGAAAGCGAGTATTCGTCGATAAAGCTCTCAAGCTGATTCAAGGTTATATTTCCGGCTGTTTTGTCGTATGTATAGAGCGTCCTCGGCATTACGCCGAGGGTTTTGGCGAGGTTCTCATTGCTTACCTCATTAAGACGTTGGAAAAATCTGATACGGCACCAGATAAGGCGAGAAAGTGAGGTTGGTGTGTATGACATATGAATGCTCCTTTCTGTTCATATTACTCGTTAAATTCGATTGAATCTGCAATATTGCGGGTTGTTATTTCATTATAGAGCATAGTGATTATATATGCTCTTACATTTGTAACATCTACAGCATGGTCATTAAGATTAGTGAGGATATGCTGGATATTGTCGTTATTGAGCTTAAGAAATTGAGCTCTGACAACATCGGTTGGAGTATTGGAGCCGTTAACACGAATGAACTCTCTTGTTGAGCATATAGAGAACTTATAAATATAGGCGCTTCAAAGTCAGATATATATAAAGAGATTTTACATATAGACGCTGCCAAAGATAAAATCTTTAGTTATAGCACGATGAAGAATTATATACGTTTTGTTAGGGATTTTGCGAATTTCGTATATATACAGACGGGTACAAGCAGGGTTTCTATATCTGACAGCATTAAATATATACAACCATATATTAACTCGCTTATAACCAAAGGCGACTCACCGAACACTATAAACTTAAAGCTTGCGGCTGTATGTAAGGCAACGGGTGAATATGTGGTCGATTATACGCACCCTATACGGCGATATTCTGAATAAATATATGCGTCAGGCAATTGCCGACGGTAGGGAAACTGTGCTTTCAAAAGAGCAAATGAACCACGATGCTGACCTTCATCACGCAAGGGCGCTTTGTGCAATTGATGAATATAACAGGATCTTAGCGGATATAAAGGCAAATCCTGAACGCAGGGAATATTATAAGGATTATATAAAAGCTATATTTAAGAAATATAATAAACCGCTGTTGGAGGATTTGGATAAGCCATATTTTCTTCGTGGTGCGGGTAAAAAACTTTGTATATCTCAAGCGTTTTGCTTTATCTTTAGGGATAAATGTTTTGAATTTATCCGTTTTATAATCTCTAATTTGTATCAATCGTATGTTATCAGGCGTTTGTTTATATTCAAATGTTGCTTTTGGAGGCTGATTACCACCTATAAATGATACAAACGATTGCAATCTTAGAAAAACCCACCCGTTAGGCAGCTCAAACGGTATCTCATCTTCAATACACTTTACCGTGCCGTCGGAGAACTTCTCATAATGCAAATTATGAAAATAATGATGCTCCATTAGCCAAAAGTCTAATGACACACTCCCTTTCCGTTACGCTGATGTTCAGATCGGCATTATGGCGTGCAACGAAATAACTGCCTGAATAGCAGACAAAGACCTGAGATTTGCTCATACAAGCATTTCTCAGGTCTTTTCTTTTCAGGCAATTAGTTAAGTTCGGACGGCTCTGAAGCACGTTTCCGTTCGTCTGAGGACATAACAAAAGGCTCTACATTTCTGCAAAGCCTTTTTTGATTATTCGTCCTCATCACTGCACTCGTCAAGTCCGTGTAATAGCTGAATATAAACGCACTCCGCTCGGACATGTTCCTCGCCCTCGGCGGTCATCATGAGTTCAAGGAAATATGCCTTTGCTTGTTCGTAGTCCGTCCAGACCTCACGCCTGCCGTTGCATACGGTCGTGACCTTGTTTGTTCTCGGCATTGCCAATTCGGGAATTGCTAACATATCTTGCACCTCCAAAAAGTATTGTAAGTTTATTATAGCCTATTCCGTTTTCGGAGTCCAGCTCTGCGAAATAATTGTAATAATTCTTGTTCAGGGCGCAGCAATAAAAGCATTTTCCTTGGTGCATTTTTTCCCTTATTTTCTCACGTCCTCGTGAGCCTTGTCGACTATCGCTCTGAACGTCTGCGGTGTCACAGCAAGCGTTCCAACTTTGATTGGTACTCTGCAAGCCTTGCCGAAATTTCTTCAACTCCCTGCTGTATTTCCTGCATATCTTCGGGATAAATATTCCCCGTCTGATTGACCTGAATTGCTATGGAATTTATGCGGTCGGCAATCTCTTTGAATCTTGCCTTTTCGGGTGCAAGCTCTTCGTCCGTGATCTCGATTATGGGAGTGGCAAGAATCGAATTGTAAATATACTCCGACATTGAGCGCAGACCACTCTCCTCCCTGTATTGTTTCAGCTTGGCAAACTCCCTGTCATTCAAGCGGAATTTCAGCACCTTTGACTTCCGTTCCTCGTCTGATTTTACGTTCATAGACAAACCTCCAAAATCTTAGTATTCGCCCATTTTCATTATCAATTATATCACTTTTTCTTTTATTTTTCAAGCGGGGTCTTAGGGGTGCAAAAACCTCTGACAAGCTCCTGTATTCAGGGTGGTCATTTTTCAAAATGTACCCCATGAATACCGTGCTTATTAGGTATTTCTTATGGAGACCTCAGCCCAAACAGCTACCTTTGATATAACACTAATAGAAGGACTATATCGTAATCGAATAATGGAGGTAAATCATATGTTATCTATACCTGAATTGGCAATGCCAAAATCAAATACAGTCACTACGGTCTATAACGGCATACGTGAAGTCTGGACGGACTACGAACAGGCTAAAGCGTATTACCTTGAACTCATGATGACCACCGATGGCGAGGAACGTGACCGTGCGGAGTGTGTTTATATTCAACTTCTACATGGTCTTGATGAGTGTTCTGATGAATAAAAAGAGCTGAATCATATACAACAATACAAAAGCCGTACTCTCAGTTTTTGAGGAGTTCGGCTTTTGTAGTTTATCGAATGATAATATGGTCTAATTTAGTAGAAAGATATAAAAATATGTAGTTTCCCCATTGAAAAACATTGCGGAATGTGGTATAATATATAAGATAATACCCTGAAACATTTGAGGGGCATGGAGGTCATAACATGGCAAAAGCTGCTAAACCGAAAAAAGTTGTTTCAATGGAAGAAGCTTTATGGAAATCTGCGGACAAGCTCCGTGGCTCTGTTGAGCCTGCTGAGTATAAGCACGTTGTTCTGAGCTTGTTCTTCCTGAAATTCGCAAGTGATAAATTTGAAGCTCAGCGTAAAATGATCGTTGAGAAATATGGGGATAAATTTGTAGACAATATTGCTTTCTATACGAAAGACAATGTTTTCTATCTTCCTGCCGAGAGCCGCTGGAGCTTTATCATGGAAAATGCAAAGCAGGATGATATTGCACTGAAAATAGATACCGCGCTCTTTACGATAGAGAAAACAAATCCTGCACTGAAAGGCGCACTCCCTGATAACTACTATTCTCGTTTACATATAGATACAAGCAAACTCGCATCGCTGCTTGATGAGATTGATAAGATCAATACCGATGATTCCGAGAATGATATTATCGGGCGTATCTATGAGTATTTTCTCGGCAAGTTTGCTCTCGCAGAAGGTAAAGGCAAGGGCGAATTCTATACTCCGAAATGTATCGTTAATCTTATTGCCGAGCTGATAGAGCCGTATGACGGCATACTGTATGACCCTTGTTGTGGTTCAGGCGGTATGTTCGTACAGTCAATAAAATTCGTTGAAGCCCACAGCGGCAACAAAAAGAAAGTATCTATCTACGGTCAGGAGTATACCAACACTACATTCAAGCTTGCTAAGATGAACCTCGCCATCCGTGGTATTTCTGCTAACCTGGGCGAAATGGCTGCGAATACCTTTACTAACGATCAGCACAAAGATCTGAAAGCAGATTACATCATGGCAAATCCTCCATTCAATCAGAAGGAATGGAGAGCTGAGAACGAGCTTGTCGATGATCCCCGTTGGAATGGATATGAAGTACCGCCTACCAGCAATGCAAACTATGGCTGGATCCTGAATATCGTATCAAAGCTGTCTCAGAATGGTGTTGCTGGTTTCCTGCTTGCCAATGGTGCTTTATCTGATGACGGCACGGAGCTGAAAATCAGAAAGCAGCTCATTGACAACAACCTTGTTGAAGCTATTATTATTCTGCCGAGAAGCTTGTTCTATACGACGGATATAAGCGTTACGCTCTGGATACTGAATAAAAACAAGAAAGCCCGTGATGTTGAAAAAAACGGCGAGACTATTCATTATCGTGACCGTGAGCGTGAAATACTGTTTATGGATCTGCGTCAGATGGGCAGTCCGTTTGAAAAGAAATATGTGGAGCTGACCGAGGAAGACAGAGCCAAAGTCACAGCTACATATCATGCTTGGCAGCAGACAGGCTATGAAGAAAACTATCAGGATATTCCTGAGTTTTGCTACAGTGCTTCTTACGATGAAGTTGCTGAAAAGGGCTTCACTCTTGTACCGAGCCGATATATCGAGTTCGTAAACCGTGATGAAAACATAGATTTCGATACTAAGATGAAAGGCTTACAGGCAGAACTGAAAGAGCTGTTGATCGAAGAAGAAAAGTCTAAGGCTGATCTGCTGGATGTGTTTAAGGAGTTGGGGTATGAAATCAAGTTATGATATTTTAGGAAATCATATCCGTCTTGTAGATTATCGCAATCGTGATCTTGTAAGTGATAAGGTGCTGGGAATAAATATTGATAAGTTTTTTATGCCTTCTGTTGCTAATGTTATCGGAACAGATTTGAGCAAATATAAGCTTATCAGCAAAGGCTTGTTCGCTTGTAATCCTATGCACGTCGGACGTGATGAGCGCCTTCCGGTAGCTTTGTATACTGATGATACTCCTGCAATCGTATCTCCTGCATATTTTATGTTCGAGGTAGTTGATAATACGAAGCTCAACGAAGAATTTCTTATGATGTGGTTTCGCCGACCTGAGTTTGACAGAATATGTTGGCTTAAAACAGACGGCAGCGTCAGAGGTGGTATAACATGGAACGATATATGCCGTATAGAATTGCCCGTACCGCCATTGGATGAACAGTTAAGAATAGTTTCAAGCTATAAAGCAATTACCGACAGAATTACACTGAAACAGCGGATAAATGATAATTTAGAAGCAACTGCACAATCACTGTACCAAGAAGTGTTTGTTGATAGGGCAGATAACAATTCATGGAAACAAGGAACAGTTGGCGATGTATTACAACTTCAAAGGGGACATGATCTCCCAAGAGCTGAAATGCTTGGAGGAGAATATCCGGTTGCAGGTTCAACAGGAACAATAGGTTATCATAATCAATATACAGCGAAAGCACCAGTAATTGTAATGGGGCGAAGCGGAAATATAGGAAATCCAAGATTATACCTTTGTGATTGTTGGACACACAATACATCCCTATATGTTAAGCAGATTTTTAATGCTGAGTGCATTTGGATATTCTATTTGCTCAAAAATCTAAACTATGATGGTTTTGTTGGAGGAAGTGCTGTACCCACACTAAATCGGAACGATGTCCATGCCTATCCTATTGCTGTCCCACCTCTTGAATTGCAGCAATCTTTCGCCAAAAAAATTATGAAACTCATCGTATTTATGGAAAAGAACAACACTGAGATTGAACAACTGCAAAAGATGCAAGAATTTATCCTTATGACGATTTCAAGCCGCTAAATTATCATTTAGCACCGATCTATGCTATAATTATAGAAATATACCATAGATCGGAGCGAGTAATGATGAAGGAAACGATAATACGGGAGATATTACATGATGTTGCAGGGCTTCTTGATAGCAGGCAGTTGGACGAGCTGCGTTCTGTGCTTGAAACAAGGCTGAAAAGCGTGGATATGACAGAAAGCGCAGATACCTCTGAAAAGAATAGGCAGGAGAACAGCCATTTTCTTGAAATGTTTATCTCAGCAAAACGTGTTGAGGGCTGTTCCGAAAATACATTGAAATACTATCAGACAACGATAGAGAGACTATTATCCACTACAAGCAAATGGATAAAAGAAATCACGACCGATGATCTTCGGCTGTATCTTGCGAAATACCAACAGCAGAACAACGCAAGCAAGGTGACAGTTGACAATGTTCGCCGTATATTGTCGAGCTTCTTTTCATGGCTTGAGGATGAGGACTATATCGTAAAAAGCCCTGTCCGCAGGATACATAAAGTTAAAACTGCAAAAGTCGTAAAGGATACACTGACCGATGAAAACCTGGAAGTGCTGCGAGATACTTGTGATAATATTCGTGATCTTTCTATTATTGAGATGCTCACCTCCACGGGTGTCCGTGTGGGAGAGCTTGTAAAACTGAACAAAGCAGACATCAACTTTACAGAACGCTCCTGCATTGTCCTCGGTAAAGGTAATAAGGAGCGAGAGGTCTATTTTGATGCAAGGACAAAACTGCATTTGCAGGAATACCTTAAACAGCGGACAGACAGCGATCCTGCCTTGTTCGTGTCAAAGAATGCTCCGCACACACGGCTCACTATCGGAGCGATACAGCGGATAGTCCGCACACTGGGGAAACAGGCTGAAATCACAAAGGTGCATCCGCATAAGTTCCGCAGAACATTGGCAACAAGAGCTATTGACAAAGGAATGCCGATTGAACAGGTTCAGCGGCTCCTCGGTCATCAGAAAATAGAAACAACTATGCATTATGCTATGGTTAATCAGAGCAATGTCAAGATTGCTCACCGCAAATATATTGGTTGAGGTGATTATATGGAATACAAGGTTTTAGGAGATTATATAAATCCTGTTGACCTTAGAAATAGAGAATTAGGGATAACCAATCTTCTCGGTGTAAGCATTGAAAAACGTTTTATCCCGTCTATTGCGAACATTGTCGGAACCGACCTGTCAAATTATAAGGTCGTGAAGAACGGACAATTCGCATACGGTCCGGTTACTTCAAGAAACGGTGAGAAGATTTCTATTGCTTTACTTAACGGAGAAGATTGTATTATCTCAAGTTCGTACACTGTTTTTGAGGTGACACGCAAAGATGAACTTGAGCCTGAATATCTGATGTTATGGTTCAGCCGACCCGAATTTGACAGATATGCAAGATACCGTTCTCATGGTAGTGTAAGAGAAATTTTCGGGTGGGATGAGATGTGCGCTGTTGAACTGCCTATTCCTGATATAGAAAAACAGCGTAAGATCGTTAAGGCTTATAAGACTATTACCGATAGAATAGCATTGAAACAGCGGATAAATGATAATTTAGCGGCTTAATTCTGAGAGTAAGACGGATTGTAGAGCTTTAAGATTAGATATCTCATTGCCATTCTGTGATATAATGTTTTCAATTCGCCTGAAATCTGCATTGATTTTTTCAAGAACGCTTTCAGAGTTTGGAATATTAAGTGATATTTTCTGTAAATCTTTAATCGGTAATTGCGGCTGTGCCGATCCTGAGCGATATTGTTCTATAGCTGACTTCATATAAGAGCTTTTTAGTAGCGCATATAGGTAGTAAGACTTGATTTTATCGGATTTACTGCGTATTATAAGCATTCCAGAGTTTATTCTTACATTCTCATAAGGAATATGGTTGTTGTAGAACGCTACATTTCCAAGAGTTCCACGAGATGTTAGTACAATATCGAACCTTTCCAAATGTCCTTTGTTCATTAGTTCATCTTTTTCTTTTGTTATAAACATACAGTCACTAAAATCGAATCCAATACCAGTGACATTTGAAGCGTTTAAGAATAAACAATATCCTTCTTTTGCAAATTCATCATAGGTCGGATAGTTTTTTCCTCTATCGCCATCGATAAATTCAACTATATCTCCGAGAGATATTAATGAAGTATCTTCTGTTGAGGTCGTTTTCTTTAACATTACTTGCTCAGTTTCAGCTAAATTATCATTTGATTACTCAAAATAGTCGGAGGTGTATAATGAGTAAATCATCTTTTATTCAAGAAAGATATTGGTCTTCATTGACAGATAAGAAATTTGCTTTGTATTATATCGATGCTCATTTCGCAAAGTCGATACAGATAAATAGAACAATAAAAATCATCATGGCAATAGCATCATGTTCTTCCATTGCTGCCTGGGCTATATGGAAACAACTTGCTTTTGTATGGGGCGTTATTATAGCAATTTCCCAAGTAGTCGGAGTTATAAACGAGTATTTACCTTACCAAAAAAGAATTGAAGATATTTCAAGCCTTAAATCTGAATGGTCAGTAATTTTCTTGTCAATGGAAAAAGAGTGGCTTAATGTTTCAAACGGAAATATGACGGAAGGCGAAATAAATGATCTATTATTTCAATTTGAAAAAGAATGGAATGAAGCTGATGATAAATATTTCCAAGAGGATTCACTGCCGCAAAATAAAAAATGCTACGATTATGCTGAAGATAAAATGATGCTATACTTTGAACGTCAATATGGAGGAAAATAAATATGCCTGATGTGAATAACAATAATAGTTCATCTAATGCCAGAAAAGAGCCAAGTAGTACATATTCAAGAGGTTCTAATATACCTACGCCGAAGAAAAAGCCGCCAATGCCACCAGTAAAATCGCCAAAGAAGAATAAGTAAACAAAAAGTGTTAATCACAATGAAAAGAGGTGTGGTTAGTGTTCAAAATGATGTCTGGATTTCCAAGAGAAAAAATTGACATAATAAAACAGAATGGAAAAAAGCTCTGCCAAATTGATGCGTTAATTGGTGATTCAACAGCTTTAATTGAAGACGCTACGATAGTTATTGAGGAAAACGATTATATTGTTCGTATTCTACCAAATGGATTAGTTGAAAACTATATTGTAACAGATAACGGATATTGTGGCGGAAGCGGTCATGGTATTCCTCCTCATTACCAGGTGAAGATGAAAAAAATTGTGAAAATTCCTACCAACCACAAAAATGATTTAGAAGATAGGAGTATAATTAATCCTATGAAAGAAAAATTGATTCATCTTGTTGATGACATACCGAGAATTGAAGCAAGATTCAAACATTTTACACCATCAAAAGGTCTGATTATTCCCGAGTGCGATTTGATTTATAATGATCCCGATTTTATTAGTTGGTTAGAAAATATCAAATATGTACTGCAAGATATATATGATAAATCAAATGATAAGTATGTATGGGATATTATTAATCCAACAGGTATTATACACAAATTCAATGGAAAGAGTGGCGACGAGCGCGAACTATTCAACAAACTGAAAAGTTCCTTGAATATAATTGCGCAAAACGCAGACAGGTATTATTCTGAATCAAGTTCAAAAGGAGATTTTACAATGAAGAAACCTATGTTGTTTATCAGTCATGCTTCTGCTGATATAAAATATGTACAACCGCTCGTTGAACTGTTAGCAGATATAGGGCTGAACAATGAGACAATGTTCTGTTCATCCGTACCTGATTATCATATCCCAATGGATAATGATATTTATGATTACCTAAAGAGTTTGTTTGACAACTATGATTTTCATGTGGTCTTTATGTTGTCTGATAATTACTACCAAAGTGCTGCTTGCTTGAATGAGATGGGAGCTTCATGGGTTTTAAGAAAGCGTTACTCTACTGTTTTACTGCCTAAATTTGATTTCTCTGCTATTAAGGGTGCAGTTAATCCCACTCAAATATCTTTGAAACTTGACAATGACAATATTGACGAATTGAAGGTAAGACTTGGAGAATTAAAAGATATTATTTCAAATGAATTTGGCATTTCAGTCCCTTCAAATCGTTGGGAAAAGAAAAGAGATACATTCATATCAACAATTAATAGCCTGATGACAGAAGGTGATTAAATGCAACTTTTCAACGAACACGCCTTAGAAATGTCCATTATGGAGCTTTTCCAAGACGAGGAATACACCTACATAAACGGAGAAAGTATTATCAGGGATAAGTCTGATGTTCTTCTTGCCGATGATCTGCGGAAATATTTGCATGACCGTTATTCTTCTGAAGGCATCACCGACAGCGAGATCGACGGAATCATTCTCAATCTCCGCAGTATTTCCGGAACGATATATGAAGCAAACAAAGCGGTATATAAGCTCTTGTGTGACGGCTTTATCCTTAACCGTGAGGACAGATTACAGAAAGACCTGTATATCAGCCTTATCGACTTTGAAGCACCTGAGAAGAATATATTCAAAATCGTTAATCAGTTTGAGATTTCCGGCATGAATAATCAGACACGCATACCTGACGCCATTATCTTTATAAACGGTATCCCTGTTGTAGTCTTTGAATTCAAAATGCTGTCCGTGAAGATACCACAATTATGGACGCATATACTCAATTGACTGTTCGCTATCGCAGAGATATTCCCGAACTGTTCAAGTATAATGCCTTTGTGGTTATCAGTGACGGTGCAAATAATAAGTATGGTTCTTTCTTTTCACCGTATGATTTCTTTTATGCGTGGAGAAAGATCGAGGCAACCGATACAGAACTTAACGGCATCAACTCCTTGCTGACAATGGTAAAAGGTATGTTCCGAAAAGATCGCCTTTTAGCTGTAATCAAAGACTTTGTATATTTCCCCGATAACTCGGATAGAGATGTAAAGATAGTATGCCGTTATCCGCAGTTCTTCGCTGCTACCAAGCTGCTTGAAAATATCAAGGCACATCTCCGCCCCGACGGAGATGGTAAAGGCGGTACATATTTTGGCGCAACAGGCTGCGGTAAGAGCTATACAATGCTGTTTCTTACCCGTATGTTGATGAAGTCAAGATCTCTGCACAGCCCGACTATTGTTGTAATCACAGACCGCACCGATCTGGACGATCAGCTTTCCAAGCAGTTCTTATCCTCCAAGCGATATATCGGTGATGATACCGTTGTCAGCATAGAGTCCCGTGAAAAGCTCCGAGAGGAATTGCAGGGCAGAACAAGCGGCGGCGTATATCTTACAACAATTCAAAAGTTCACAGAGGACATTAAATTGCTGACCGACCGCAGTAATGTGATTTGTATATCTGATGAAGCACACAGAAGTCAGGTCAGCCTTGACCAGAAGCTGAGAATCACTACTGAGGGAGTTAACAGGACTTATGGCTTTGCAAAATATCTTCATGACTCCCTGCCTAATGCCACTTATGTAGGCTTCACAGGAACGCCTATTGATGCTACAATAGAGGTCTTCGGTGCTGTTGTGGATTCCTATACCATGACAGAAGCTGTTGAGGACGGTATCACTGTAAATCTTGTATATGATGGACGTGCAGCTAAGGTAACTCTCAATCAGGCAAAAGTTCAGGAAATAGAGGATTATTACGATCAGTGTGCTGAGGAAGGCTCTAATGAACACCAGATAGAAGAAAGCAAAAAGGCAGTTGCAAAACTTGATGTTATTATCGGTGATCCTGACCGCCTTCGAGCTGTCGCTGAAGATTTTATCAATCACTATGAGACCCGTGTTGCAGAGAGCGCTACTGTAGCAGGAAAAGCTATGTTCGTATGCTCCAACAGGCATATTGCATATCGTTTCTATAAAATAATAAAAGAGCTTCGACCTGAATGGACTGAAAAGAAGCTATGTCCTGACGGAACGGAGCTGACAGAGAAAGACAAGAAAGAGCTTAAACCTATCGAAATGGTAAAGCTCGTTATGACACGAAACAAAGACGATGAGCCTGAGCTGTATGATATGCTCGGAACAAAAGACGATAGAAAAGAGTTTGACCGCCAATTCAAAAACGTCAAGTCTAATTTCAAGATCGCCATTGTAGTAGATATGTGGCTCACAGGTTTTGATGTTCCTGCACTTGACACTATTTATATAGATAAGCCCATTCAGCAGCATACACTGATACAGACTATTTCCCGTGTCAATCGTGTATACGAGGGCAAGGATAAAGGCTTAATCGTTGACTATATCGGCATAAAAAAGAACATGAACATCGCCCTGAAGAAGTACACCAATTTTGAATGTGACGAATTTGAGGGAATAGAGCAGTCTGTGAAAATAGTCAAAGACCAACTCGAAGTTCTCGGTCAGATGTTCCATAATTTCAATAGCGATGATTTCTTTATAGGTACTCCAAAGCAACAGCTTGATTGCATAAACAGAGCGGTAGAATATGTTCAGCTATCCAATGAACTTGAAACAAGGTTCATGGCAGCAGTCAGAAGAATGAAGCAGGCTTTCAATCTTTG
Organism: Ruminococcus sp. NK3A76; assembly: GCF_000686125.1. NCBI lineage: Bacteria > Bacillati > Bacillota > Clostridia > Eubacteriales > Oscillospiraceae > Ruminococcus > Ruminococcus sp. NK3A76. Next base: position 1,011,432 of record NZ_JMMA01000002.1, on the reverse strand, counting down.
CAGCTCAAGCGAAAAGTTCATGGATAAGGATAAAGATTATATTCATTTTTACTGTGCTGTTCGTTCTATACTCTTCAAATTGACCAAAGGCGATGCTCCCGATATTTCTCAGATGAACGCCCGTGTTCGTGAACTGTTGGAGGGTGCGATTCAGTCTGACGGTATTGAGGAACTGTTTGAATCGGGCAAGCATATTGAAGTTGATATATTCAGCGATGAATACATGAACAGGATCAATGCTATTCAGCTTCAGAACACCAAGATAAAAATACTGCAAAGATTACTGTCTCAGGCAATAGAGGAATACAAGAAAGTCAATAAGATCAAAGGTATAGAATTCTCCGAACGTCTTAAACAGGTTGTTGATGACTATAATAACCGCAGGCGTGATGAAGCATATGCCAACGAAGTCCTTGACGATGTTGCCGATCAGCTCGCCAAACTCCTTTCAGAGTTAAAAAACGAAAAAAATTCCTTTATGGATATGGGGATTGACTTTGAGGAGAAAGCGTTCTATGATATTCTAAGCTCCGTAGCCAAGAAGTATGAGTTTGAATATCCCGAAGATAAAATGATAGAGCTTTCAAAGCGTATAAAAATCATTGTAGATGATAAGGCGAGGTATACTGATTGGGCAACCCGTGAAGATATCAAAGCAAATCTGCAAGTTGACTTGATTCTTTTGCTTGATGAGTTTGATTATCCCCCGGTCACCATTGATGATGTGTACAAGGAAGTGCTGGAACAGGCGGAAAACTTCAAAAAATACAGTAAGTGAATACAGATATTTGCACTCGCAGAACAGAAACACTGTTCTGTGGGTGCTTTTTTTATGTCATAATTCTTCTTGAATATTTTTTTCACGTTTCTCGTGCAAGTCCTGTGCAAGTGCCGTGCAAGCACAAGACCGCCGAAATGATATATAATGGTTTCAGGTTCAAGAGATAGCGACAATATCTCAGAGCCGACTACAACATTTATATACGGAGGGTATCAAATGAAAAGATACAACAACTTCCTGATCGTAGGCATTGACCACGGTTACGGAAACATCAAGACCGCCAACACGGTCACACCCACAGGCATCACGAAGCTCGATGCCGCACCGACCTTCACAAAGAACACGCTGTACTATGACGGCAGCTACTATCTGATTGGTGAGGGACACAAGGAGTATCTGCCGGACAAGTGGCAGGACAATGACAACTACCTTTTTACTCTTATGGGCATCGCTCGTGAGTTGAACCGTGAGGGCATCGCTTCCGCAGACGTACATCTCGCAGTCGGACTGCCGCTAACCTGGGTTAATCGTCAGAGAGAGGACTTCCGCAAGTATATGCTCCAGAGGGAGAGCGTGGACTTCAAGTATGAGGACAAGCTCTACTCCGTCCGCATTGTGGGCTGTTCCGTATTTCCGCAGGGCTATGCCGCTGTTGTTCCGTATCTGAAAGACATGACAGGGCTGAATATGCTCGCAGACATCGGCAACGGCACAGTCAACATCATGAAGATCAACAACCGCAAGCCGATCACCACGCAGAGCTACACCGAGAAAATGGGCGTGAACCAGTGTGTCAAGGCTGCATCCAATGCCATGATGAACAAGCTCGGTGTAACCGTAGACGAGACAATCATTCAGAGCATGATTCGCTATGGAAACGCTGATATTGACAGCGAGTATGCCGAGATTCTCAGACAGGCTATCTCGGATTATGCTGACGGCATCTTCTCTTTGCTCCGTAAGTATGAGTATGACCCGAAGCTAATGCGGCTCTACATCACGGGCGGCGGCGGTAAGCTCATTGAGAACTTCGGTACATACGAGCATGACCGTGTGACGATCATCGGAGATATATGTGCATCGGCTAAGGGCTACGAGGAGTTTGCTATTGCACAGCTCAGGAAGGAGGGCAAGTAATATGGTGAAGATGACCTGTTTTCGCTTCAACCTTGACAATCCCGAACACGCTAAGGCGTGGGAATATCTGCACAGCATTGATAAGGATAAGGTGAAGTCGGGCAACACCGCCGTTGTCAAGGCAGTCAACGAGTATTTCGACCGTATGCAGAAACTCTCGGATGATCCCTATTTCGAGAACCGACAGCGTGAGGAGCGTTTCGTTCAGCAGATCGTCAGCGAGGTCGGCAAGGCGTTTATCGCTGAAATGCCAAAGTTCCTTGCAAGTCTGATGCTCGGTCTCAGTGCAGGTTATCCTATACCGACACCGCAGACTGCTGTTTCCTCAGTGACAGAAAGTAATAATAACACCGAGAACGGCGATAATGTGGACTATTCTGCCATCGACTTCGGTTTTATCGGCGGTTGATTTACTAATACACACAAACATATATCGGGGAATATTGTTTCGGAAGTGAAATGATATATGATGAAAAAGTAAGGTGCATATCGCAAAAATGCCTGATAGCATTTTATGCGTAAAAAGAAATCCTGCAAATATCATGAAGAATTTGCAGGATCGAGCGCCTAACGCTCAGAAGAGCGAGGCTTAAATTCGATACTTAAGATCGAAAGTCTTGTAGGAACAAGACGAGAGTCCGGCTCGGATTTGCGCCGGGCAGGTAGGACCGATGTAGTGACACATCGGCTACCTGCTCAGAGACGTTCCCCCTCCGAGACCTTCCCCCAAGAGCCGCACAGCGGCAGAAAGGAGCGACAATGGTTAATCGCAAACGCTATCACTCTATCAGCCTGAAACTAACTGACGAGGAGCTTCAGCTTTGGAATACCAAGCACAAGGCAAGTGGACTGAGCAAGACCGACTATCTGATGCAGGCAATACGCAACAGTGAGGTGCGTATTTACTCCATCGAAGAGAGCATCAATCCTCTTATCCATGAGATCAGGAAGATAGGTACAAACCTCAATCAGCTTGCCTACTTCTCAAACATCGGACAGGACGATAAGGTCAGAGCCGAGATCGGAGCTATTCGCCGTACTAATGATAAGGTCATGGCACAGCTTGCCGACTTCATCAGCGACCCGATGTTCAGTATCAAGGGCAGTAAATAATGTTCGGGAACGTCAATGTCGATTATCAGCCCTGCAAAACAGCCGTTCAGCTTCAAAAGGCAGCAGACTATATGCTGGGCAGACTGCCTGAGCAGATACGGGACGGAGTGGTAAAGACTGCCCCCAACCTCTATTGGGGCATGGGCTGCGACCGTGATAACTACGCCCGTGATGTTCTCATGACAAGGAACCTGTTTGGTAAACGTCCGAACGGCAAGAATAATCTTGCTTTCAAGATGTCAATATCCTTCTCTCCCAATGATAACGACAAGCTCACTTACGATGAAGTGTTTCGCATCGCAAAGGAGTTCGCTGATAAGTATTTTCAGGGATATGAGGTGCTATTTGCTGTTCATACTGATAAACCGCACAAGCACGTTCACTTCCTGATAGGCAACTGTCATATCGAGACAGGCAGAGCATACCGCCGCAACCAGCGTGACCTTTATGATATGTGTGAGTTTTTCGGAGAGCAATGCATGAAGCGAGGGCTTGTAAACTCCGTCCGCAAGGATTATTTCAATGAAAATCCTGACCGTGACAAGGAAACCTTTGCAGAGATACAGATGAAAGCCAAGGGCAAGGAAACATTCAAAGATGAACTTCGGGAGGTTATTCGTATCGAGTGCGCCGACCCGAACAACAAGACTTTAGAAGATGTAGTAGCTGCCCTGATGAAGCATTATCATGTGGAGTGCCGTGTCAAGGGCAACACCATATCCTACCGTCACCCGAATTTTACCGACAAGAACGGTAAACTTGTCTCGGTCAGAGGCAGTAAGCTGGGTGATAAATACACAGTGAAAGGAATCAACTATGAGCTTACCAAGATTTGGCGAGGACATGAAGAACGAGACCTCGCAGAAGTTACCACAAGAGGCAAAAGGCAAACCACCGACAGAACCCAAACAGCAAACAGCACTCTTCACACGGGAACAGATGATAAAAGAAGCGGAGCGTATCCACAGGGAGTACGAACGCTCGCTCAAAGCACAGAGACAGGGGGCAGCAGTAATGGAATCTCAGAAAACGCACAAGCAGGAAACACCGCTTCCGGAACTGAACGCAATAGAAACGAGAGTTCGGGAAATGGCGGAGGAGATCGGAGTATCCTCGGTGGACGCACAGAGGGACGAGAGGGTTCTCCTTCTGGTAACGGCAACGTTAAAGATGTGCCAACTTTTGAAGAACTATTCGACAGCTATAAACGCCGAAATACAAAGGTTGTCCGAACATCAGATGCAGAACCTGAGCCTGCAAGAGCAGTACGCAAAAAGCGTAAGGACAGAGGTCGCTGACAGCGTTTACAGCATCTATCATCAGGTCAAGGTGCAGGAGAAAGAAGCCATCAACGAGCTGATGCAATATGTGCAGGCGAACAGCGATCAGATGGAGAAGGATATAACTTCCTGCACCGAAAATGTGAAAAACGCAACCGAAGCGGCGGAAAAGGCTTCAAGAAAGATTGCCAGGTCAGTGGAGCGTTTCCGCAAAGTAAAGACTTTCAAGGATTTACTGTACTATGCTTCTCCTGTCCTTGTGGCAGTAGACATTATTCTCCGAGTAGTTGCTTTAGTGGCTCATAGTCAGTAAGGTTGATATGAGCAGTTTCGATGTAGCTTAGAAGCTCCGCAGCTCTTGTCTGCACGAAGTCGGAATCCCTGCCGTAGAGGTCAATGAAAATGCGGAATGCACTCACAAGCTCATCACCTGCTGAGGTATCATTCACACAAACATGATACAGACCGAGGGAATAAATGCAATCCGCATAGACCTCTGTATCCTGCAATTCCAATTCACGCAATGAGCTTACGGCGGCGGATACTTGCTTTATAGCTTCATCGGTATAACCGAGAGAGAACAGCAGATCACCATAATTGATGATTGCACGATACTTATCAAAATAAAACACGCCGTCACCGTCAAGCTGATCGAACAGGGTAAGCCCTATCTGCATTTCCTTTAACGCATCTTCCTTCCGGTCGGCAAGGTTCAGATAATAGCCGTAGGTGTTCACGGTATTTGCTTGTAATAGAACATTATTATCGCAGTTTTTTGAACATTCTACGGCTTGCATCTGATAATAAATTGCATTATCCAAATGCTTTTTTATCATTTCATATGCTGCAGCATCGGAAAGATACAGCGTTTTTAATTCGTGAGACTCTCTGTGATTGTTTTGCTCAAAAGCGATCATCGCATCATTCAGACTGCTTTCTCCCATATGCTCCGTAAATTTGAAACAATCATGGACAAAACGGAGCTGAAAATCGGTATCGCTAAAATCCATACTCCAAAAAACAGCAGCGACCATCTGCAAGATCGTTCTTTCGCCAGCCTTGATCGTGTTTTCTTCATTCAGGCAAAGCGCACGAACTGTCTCAATAAAATCGGAACAGGTCTCATTATTGGTTTCCAGTTCCGAGCGGACAACCTCCGCAACAACAGACTGAATATTGACCCTGCCTTTATAGTTCTCATAGAGTAGACCAACATCTATCAGGTCTTCAACTATCACCATATTTTTCAGGTTCATGATCTTAGCAAGAAAGTCTTTTCTGAACCCAAAAACAGGAGCAAATACCATGACCCTTAAAACCTGCTTATGGCGTTCAGGAAGCCCCAACAAATTGAACAGTTCTCTGATATGATCGAAATATGTTTTCTTTTTTGGGTGCTTATCCTTTTTTGCTGACAGCTTTTCGGCAAAATCCCTGATTTTAAAAGATTTGAGATTCTTATACAGTGTTTTCGGAGAGAACGCACCCTTTGTAAATGCCTTTGCACACAGCTCAACGCAGAATGTATGCATATCGAAAACGCCGTATATCTGCAACAAGCATTTCCATTCATCTTCCTTATACTGATAGAAATACTTTGTGAGCGTCTTTACATCATCGGCATGACGGAATGCCCGCAGTTCATATGTTGCATAGTCCTCGAAACGCATATGCGATGTGAAGATCACCTTGCATTTCAGGTCGCATACATCATCGAAGCATTCATCTTCATCGGGAGTAACATTGTAGTTGTCGATGATCAGCAATGCCTTTTCTCCGAGAGAGGACAGCAATTCAAGATTACGCTGATAACGGGTATTCAGGTCTGATTCCGTAGCCAGAGCATCATGAACAACATTTGCAATAATATCTTTCAGGCTGCCACCGTAAAAGTAGTACCCAAAATACTGATACTCTTTTCGGTGATCTTTGGCGTAGGCACGGACAAGCTCGCTCTTACCAATGCCTGCAACGCCCGTTATGATAACGGTAGAATTATCAGATACAACAGCATGAAGTTCGTCCAGTTCTTTGGAACGTCCGCAGAAATGCTTGCAGGGCGGGACATATTCGTTATTTTTAAAAAGCACATCATCAACTGCTATGAGATCATCGTAAAAGTATTTGGCTGCAACAATGCCCTCGTCTTTGTAATAAAGACGAGTCACAGCGATATAGATTGATTCATAGATAAGGTCAATCAGAGCAGAGTCATCAGTGAAGTCTACAGAAAAACTGCTTAAAATACTACGGCGCATGGAAGATGAAAGTGTATCGTCATACTGAATAAGACGGTATAATTCATGATAAGTATTTGGCTTATCGAAAATATATTCCAGTGCAGACTTGATATTTTCTTTCATTTTATCAGGTGCGGCATCTTGATAGTAGTCTTTTAACTCAGGAGATACTCCGATGCTGCCTTTATGGAGTTTAGTAAGCGTATAATCAGGAAATTCATAGATATTATTATCCTTTAAATATGTACCGAACAATGTATTGACGATATTGTTGTAGGTAATGTATTTAGATGACTTTCTGTTTCGATAAAGAATGTCTGTTACATTACTAAAATCACAGTACATAGCTTTCACTCCTGTCGCATAATTTTCCAAAATATATTATAGCATAAAGCGCTATTTGTTTCAAGTCATAGGGAGGTAAAACATGACTATTTTTGAAGAAGTAAAAGAGCTTGTCGATGTTCCGACAGCAGCTCGTCACTATGGTGTTGAATTACACCGTGGCAACATGGCTCTCTGTCCGTTCCACATGGAGCGCCACCCGTCCTGCAAGCTGTATGACGACCATTATTACTGTTTCGGCTGTCAGGCACACGGCGATGTTATTAAGCTCGTGCAGGAGCTTTTCGGGCTGAAACCGATCGAAGCGGTGAAACAGCTCAACTCCGATTTCGGGCTTGGTCTGGACGTGGACAAACCGCCCGATATGGAAGCAGTCAACAGACGGCGCAGGGAGATCGCCGAACGCAAGGCAGAGAAAGCAAGGGTGGAGCATATGTATGATGTTCTGCTCAGGTACTTTACTTTGCTGGACAAGTACAGAATGCTCTATGTTCCGACTTCTCCCGATGAGGAAACGGACAAGCGTTTCGTATACGCTTTGCAGAATATCGGCTATGCTGAGTATCTGCTTGAAACATTCAACCGCACCGATGTGGTGGGGCAGCAAGAAATAAAGATGGAGGTAGACAGGATTGAGCGAGAATACAAACGAATTCTTGATGAATGGGGAGAATGAAGAACAGGAGCTTGAAAGACTGCGGGCAGAGGTCGAAGCAGAAATGGAACAGGATATTGCAGCAATGCCGTCTGATGAAGTTCAAAATGATGCACCGCTTCCCGAACCACCTGCTGAAAAGAAAAAACAGGAGCGTGAGTTACCTGACTGGATGGTGGACAAGCTGACGATCAACGAGATGAAGTTTTGCAAGATGTTCACGGAGAAACACCCTCTGAAATGTATCGGCGGACGGTTCTATGATTATGACGGGCTTGTTGATGAAAACGCACTGGGCAATGAGATATACAGAATGCTCAGACAGGCGGTATGGTTCGGACTGCCGAAAAAGGTAACGCTCATCATGGACACCCTCCGTCACTATTGTTACAGCAAACCGCTTCTGCCCGACACACGGTACATACATCTGCTGAACGGAAAGCTCGACCTGAACGGCAATTTCTATCCACGAAAGGAATTCTGCATCAACCGCCTGAATGTGTGGTACAAGCCTGAAATATGGAACAGTGGTGCATATTACCCAGAAAAGTTCCTGACGTTCCTGCTGGAGCTTCTCACGCCCGAAGATGTGAATACCTTGCAGGAGTATCTCGGCTATCTGTTGATACCGTCCACCAAAGGACAGAAGATGATGTTCATTATCGGGCAGGGCGGCGAGGGCAAGTCCCGAATAGCAATCGTTCTCCGTGAGATATTCGGGGATAACATGATAACGGGCAATTTTCAGCGTATCGAAAACGACCGCTTTTTCCGCTACAATCTGAAAGATAAGCTCCTCATGGTCGATGATGATATGCAGATGTCGGCATTACCGTCCACGGGGTACATCAAAAACCTTGTAACAGCAGAGATACCGATAGATGTTGAAGCCAAAGGCAAGCAGTCGGAACAGGCGTTGTTATACACCCGTCTGTTATGTTTCGGCAACGGCAGCCCGAAAGCGCTCTATGATAAGAGTCAGGGATTTTCACGCCGAATGATCATTCTCACAACGCTGACACCGCCTGAGAACCGTGTTGTTGATCCGCACATCGCAGACAAGTTTATCGCAGAGAAAGACAAAATATTCTGCTGGATGTTCGACGGTCTCCGCAGACTGGTAGCGAATAATTACCGCTTCACGATCTCGGACAAGGCAAAGCTGAATGTCAAGGAGACAATGCAGGATAGCTGTAATATCCCCGATTATCTTTCAGACAGCAGCCGTGTGAACTATGGTGAAAAGCTGTGCGTTACATCATCGGCACTGTATGACAGTTACAATCGTTGGTGCGAGGATAACGCTCTGACTGCTTTGAAACGTGAGACATTCATTTCATGGGTAAAGCAGAATGAGGATAAATACAGCATCGCATATTCCACGAATATTGTAAGCAATGGCAGGAATGTCAGAGGTTTCAAAGGTATCGCTCTTACGTTCAGCTACCAATAATATGCCGACCGTCAAAAACGGCGTATAGGCGTATAAAGCCCATAGAATAAGGATAATCGGCGTATAGTAACGGCGTATGCCTTACAAAATGGCGTATAAAAATACGCCGTTATCAAAATCATACGCCCTGCATATACGCCGAAAACCCCGTAACAAAGGCAGATATACGCCTATACGCCATAAACATAAGTTGTAATCCTATAGAGAGATAGAAAGGAACATTACAATGAAAACTACAAATGCAAAAGAGCTTAACGAGCAGTACAAGGACTGCCCGACACAGGAACAGGAGTTTGAAATCGAGGGGAGAAAATATATAATCATCAGCCATTACACGGGCAAGAAAGACCTCGATGAAGTTGTATACAGGAACGCCTACAATCAGGCAATGGACGAAGTTCTTCACGCCTGAAAAAAATACAGAACAAAAGAAAAACAGCTTCCAAAGCACTGGACTCTTCTGATGATCTATGCTATAATAGTATATATCAAAAGTAGTTGCTTTGGGAGAAAGGAGTTATATGTTACCAAAGCAGAATAATTACAACGTGGGCATCTATATGCGACTTTCCAAAGATGATGAACGCGCAGGAGAATCACTCTCCATTGACAACCAGAGAAAGATACTTACCGACTATGTTTCGGAACAGGGCTGGACGATTTATGACGAGTATATCGACGATGGAATTTCGGGCGTGAGCTTCGACAGACCCGGCGTACAGCGTATGCTTGACGATGCAAAGGCAGGCAAGATCAATCTGATTTTGTGTAAAGACCTTTCTCGTTTTGGACGCAACTATATCCAAGTGGGGCAGTACACGGACTACATATTTCCAATGTATAATATCCGTTTCATAGCTCTCACGGATAATGTGGATACCGCTAATTCGCAGAGTGCAGGAATGGACATGATGCCTATCATGAACATTTTCAACGAATGGCACAGCGCCAACACTTCCAAGAAACTCCGTGCTGTCACAGAAGCAGGAGCAAAGGCTGGAAAATACAAATGTTCTTTTGCAGCATACGGATATACCAAAGCAGATGACGGAAAGTATACACCTACCATTGACCCCGAAGCCGCTGCCGTTGTCCGCCGTATATTTGAGCTGAGAGCAAAGGGGATCGGCACAAAGAAAATATCCGAGATACTCAATGCAGAAAAAATCCTGCCGCCCTCTGATTATCTTTATCAGAAACTCGGCAAGACAAATCCAATCTCTATGACACACCTGTGGAGCAAAGAGTGTATTTATCATATTCTCAGGAATCCGATCTACATCGGAACACTCGCACAGCAGCGGAGACCGACCGTCAGCTACAAAAACCATAAGCGTATCCCTACAAACGAAGAGGACTGGATCGTAATTGAAAACAACCATGAGCCGATTATTTCTCAGGAATTGTGGGATAAGGTTCGTGAGTATGAAAAATCCGTAAGCCGAGGAAAGAAAGACAGCAGAGGTTTTGTTCCGACATTTTCAGGTCTGCTCTATTGTGCCGATTGCGGTTACAAGATGAAGCAGATATGGGTGAACCGCAGGAATAAGGAACACGGCACGGGATACACCTGCGGTTATCACGCACGTTACGGCAGTAACTATTGCACGACACATACCATAAACGGCAAGGTTCTTGAAACACTTGTTATTGCCGATATTCAGTCCAAACTGAACCTTATTATTGATGAGGATAAGGCGAGGAAACAGTTCATCGAAAAGAAGTCGGGAGATCGTACCTCGCAGACAGCTATTGACACCAAGCGTAAGCGTGAGATTGAGCATCGTATCACAGAGCTTGACACACTTACGCAGAGCGTTTATGAAAACATGGTTCTCGGCAAAGTACCCGAAGAGGTATGCGTTAAACTGATAGACAAGTATCAGGAAGAAAACACGACCTTGCAGGCAGAGCTTGACTTTATACATGAACGCCTTGAAGCAAATAATCAGGACGAACGAGATGTTGACGAGTTTATCCGCCGACTGAAAAAGTATGCAGGCTTTGAGGTTCTCACCCGTGAAATGATTCTCGACCTTGTGGAGTATATCACAATTGAAGATGCTCCTGACAACCGTAACACGCCGAGAAAAATCCATATCTATTACAAGTTCCTTGACAAGGCACTTTCAAACAAACAGAACGCATTAGTATAAATGTAATGACACGTCTCCATTTGGGCGTTCCTACTTGCTGGGTTTGAAAGCCAGCGCATATTGTGAACTTGTGTACACAATATGCAGAGCTTGCTGGGTTTGATTTTGATATTCTTCCGACCGTTCAGGTCGGAATGGTTTATTTTTATCGCTTTCGTGAAAATATTTCTGAGCGAACTCTCATAGTCGCATAGTCACTCCTTAGAACGTTTGGAGCTATGCGACTTCGTGATAAAATCAAATTCCCCATAACAACTTGTCGAACGCAAAACTCATCTGGCACACCAAAGTTCATGCGCACTGCCAATAGACAAAGTAAGGTATTGCGCGCTATAATATTATCATCGGGTATAATCCCGAAATCGAAATGAACGGTGGTGATGATATGGCTGACATCGCAAAGAAGATCATGAAGCTCGATGAGAAGATCGGCAAGCTGAAAGAGCGTATCAAGACTGATACGGCTGAATGTGAAAAACTGAGTGAGCAGAAAGCTCTGCTGATCTATCAGTCGCTTTGCAAACAGTATAGCTGTGAGGGACAGGCTCTTGCGGATATGATTGCAAGAGAACACGAGCAGGCGGCTACGTCCGGTGCTGATGATGAACCTGTGTCGGATAACAGCTATGCCGATGATGATGACGAGGAAGAAATGCTCGGTCAGACTTCTTTCTTTGAGAAGAATGATCCTTACTCGGATTAAATATATATCCGACAACAAAACGTTCCGTGCAGGAGTAACGACCCTGCAACTAAAAGCCATTGCGTGTAGAGAGAAAAATATCGCAGGCGGAAAGGAAAAATTTGAAAGAGACAACTACTGCCGTAGACAGAGAGAAGGCAGGTACTATGATCTCCGATAAGGGCAAGGCGTTTAAAGTAAAAGTCACCTGTCCCGAGAGTGTCCCCGAAACGATTCGGGTAGCGAAGATCAACCGTATCTATGACATTCTCACAAAGTATATCGCTGAGTAAAATTTTGAAAAAAACTTGCAATCTCAGCCGATATGCGCTACAATATAGATACCGCAATATCGGCTGTACGATTGCCGTATCAACAAGTTGATACTAATCGGAGGTCGATAATATGAAAAAGACAACAACTAACAATAACGGAATTACGGCAATCTATGTCCGCCGTTCCGTGAGCGACAAGGATAAGGGCAACAATTCGCTGTCCATTTCCGCACAGAGGGAGGAATGTATCAGGTTCGTTGGAGACTGCGAATATCAGGTATATTGTGACGATGGAAAATCGGGAAAAGATGTTCAGCACCGTCCCGCATTTATGCAGATGATGCAGGACGCCCGTGACGGTCTTATCAGCAGAATTGTTGTGAAGAAGTATGACCGTTTCAGCAGAAATATGAGGGAATACTTGAATATCACGGACGAACTTGACCGCTATGGTGTGACCGTTTATTCTCTTTCAGAGCCTTTCAATACGGAGACAAAAGAAGGGCGTATGATGCGAAACAATCTGCTGAATTTTGCGGAGTTTGAGCGTGAAACTATCGCCGCTCGTGTCGCTGATGCGTACAGCACAAGAGCAAGGGAAACAGGCTTCTATCAGGGTGGTAAGACCTACTATGGATTTACCTCCGAGCGCAGAACGGTGAATTGCAAAACAGGCTCGGTGCTTGTCCCATCGGAGCAGGCAGAGTCGGTAAAGATCGCCTACGACTTGTATCAGAAGCCGTCAACCTCGCTGAAAGATGTGATCGAATACTTCAAGGAGAACGATATTTACACGCTTTCTAAGCATAACGGCGAAGTAAAAGACAATATGGACAGAAGTCACATCAGCCGTATTCTTGAAAGTCCGCTGTATGTGAGAGCCGACAAAGAGGTATACGCTTTTTTCGTTTCCAAAGGCTATGAGATACTCGATGATATTGAAGCGTATGACGGTATTCACGGGGTGTTTATTCATAGAAGTTCGGGAGTGACTTTTGTTAAGGTCGGGTATCATGAGGGGCTGGTCGATGCGAGCGTATGGCTTGCCGTTCAGGACAAGAAAGCCCATAACAAGCGTATCCCGAACAATGCGAACGCCAATCATTCGTGGCTGACGGGATTTCTGAAATGCGGTCACTGCGGCTATCATTTGGAAATTCACTACTATGACAATGCTAACAGCGGAAAGCGTTACAGATACCTCAGAGATTCGGGAGCATACCGTAAGAAAGGTTGTGTAAAAAAGTTCCTGAAACTTCGTCCCGAAGAAGTCGAGAGTGCTGCCCTGCAGGCGATGCGTGACCGTATCGATCGGCTTGTTATCGCAAAGCGAAGTGCAGACGCTCCCGATGCCGACACCGAAGCGTTGAGGGCTGAGATAATCAAGATAGATGAAGAAATTCGCAAGCTGATGAAAAAGCTCGGTGATGCCGATACGGTGCTGTTTGAGTATATTCAAAACACGGTCAATGAGCTACACGAACAGAAGTCGGCTCTGGAGCGAAAGATGCAAGCTAAGGCTCGCAAGCGCAGGACGGTTGATACCGCGCCTTTGGAAAAGCCGATGAAGCATTGGGACAAGCTCTCCATTCCTGAAAAGCACGAGCTTGCGGCGGTTATGCTTGAAGCGGTCTATGTGAGTGATGAAAATGGCATTGAGGTGAAATTCAGTATATAAGGAAACGGCGATTTTACGCCGTTTTCAAAATATGGTGGAGTGCTGCGATCGGCGTCCTGCACGCAAATATCAATGGCTGTTTCAAACAACGGTGGTATTGAAACAAGGCTTGCAGGCGATTCCTACGCAGATCATCTTTTGATAAATGCAGACGCACTCGCACCTCACGGCGGACTTGAAGTAAAAAGCACCGAAACTACGAAAATTAACGGGTATGAAACAGTTATAATAAACTACGCCTATGAATACCCCGAAGAGCCCGAGGGCAACGATTATTACACACGCTATTACATTATTATTGATGAGGGCATAAGTGTGAATTTCGGGCTTGAAGAATTCGGCAGCAAGAGTGATGAAAACCTTGAAGAATTATAAAAGCTGATAGATACGCTGAAAATCAGACAGTTCTGACCGAAAGGAATGGAGTATCAAAAGGAGGAAAATTCTATGAGTGAGTTTACATTTTCAACGCCGTTAAGTGATGACGAGGCAGATCAATTCGACAGGAGAATGAATGCCTTGTTCTCAGGTGCCGCAGAGAAGCCCGAGCGCTTTGAGTCTGTAGGTGTATCGGAATATGTCACAGCCTCGGCAGAGGCTGACAGAACGATAGTAAGTTCTGCATACGACACTCTTATGCAGCTGCAATCCTTTCAGAATATGCCCCATGAATGGAAGGAACAGTTCCGTGAAAGAATGAGCCTTGATGCCACATGGAAATATATAGATGCGCTGAAGTCTATCATAGAGTACAAGGACGAGGAAATTGACAAACTGCGCAGGGAGCTTGCTAATGAAAAAAATGAAGTAAAGGTGCAGTTGAGTACGCAAAAGAGATTCAGTACCCCTATCACGGTCGAGGGCATCATATGTACTGATGTGACCTTGCGTCAATCACAAAACGGGATAACGTTCACACGTTTTAATCTGTATCTCAAACGAAACGGCAGGAATGACGTGGTCGTTTGCACAGCATGGAAGGAAACGGCAGAATATGCTGCCAATAGCTTTAAAAAAGGCGACAGAGTTGTCATTATAGGTCTTATTGACGGGGTGAGAGCCGTGACAATGAAGAAGATAACGGACGGGGGAGGGCTTCGTCTTTAAATGGTGCGTTAAATATATAACCATATAATAAAATTCAGCCCCCGTTCTTACCATAAAGGCAGGAGCGGGGGGGCAGTTTTCATATATTTATCCGATATATCAATGATTTGGAAATCTGATAATTACGTTATTATTTTCAAGTGAATGAACATAACTGATATTGTCTGCTAAACCGCTTATAATTTTCAAGCCAAACCTTTTTTTAGTAGATTTATCCGTCCTGTCTATAGCCTGGGCAATATACCGCTCAACATCGAACATCGGGCAGTTATCACGCAGACGCATGACCATTTCATCTTTTGAAAATACAAGACGAAGGTCGATACAGGGCTTGCGCTTGCATTTTGGAAAACCGAAGTTTATGATATTGATAGCCAGTTCTTCAAAGCACAGTGCTGCACTCATTACTGTTTTGCTGTCCGTCTTGTGACCCTTGCAGAAAAGCTGTATCTGCTCGGAAACAATAATTACGTCATTAGTGTCTTGTATGTCAAGAGATATGACATCTCCGGGGCTTAATTTAAAGCTGTCGGGCAGTGCCAGATAGTTGTCCCGTGAGGGGAACAGCTTTTTGCATTTTACAGCATAGAATAGCCACACTGTTATAAGTGTGAGTATAGCTGAAAACAGCTTTGTTCCGAGGATACCGTAGGCACCGAACAAATTACCGAGTATCAGGGCACACAAAATAGTAAAAACGATAAAGAATAGAAAGGTCATTGCCTGCATATTTTTTGTTTTGTGTACAGACTGCAAATAAGATATTCTTGTTCTGACTAATGCATTCGGTACAGCGAGCAAGCCTGTCATATATACACCGAATAGTGACATATTGAAAAGCTCTCCTCGCTCGGAAATATAAATAGAGGTTATCGGTTTTGAAAGTATCAGTAAAATGATACATAATGTGCCGAGAAATAATACGGCATTGCGGTGAATACAGTTTACTGTTTCTTTGATAGCCTCGTCATTTTTTTCGCCATAGAATACCCCGACCTGTAAAGCAGTCGCATCAGCAAGACCTATTGCCATAAAATCTACAAAATCCATCACATTATTCTGAACGGCCATTGCAGACATAGCAAGTAGACCACCGTAATGTATCATCATCTTGTTTACAACAACAGGGGCAATGACATTTCCTATGCGCCGCAAAGCCTTTTCTGTTCCAAGTGACATGATCTCAAGCATTTCTTTTAAGCTTGTATCGAGCTTTGTCAGGCGGATCATTCTGTCCTTAGTCTTAAAATGCAGCAGCAGATACCCGAGCTGCACATAAATGCCAATAGATGTTGCAAGACCTATACCAAAAACTCCAAGTTTCAGCACAACTACAATAAGATCGGAAATGATATTAACGACCGAATAAACGATAGTGGCACGCATGACTCTTTTCCTGTCGCTGTCAAGCTGACAGCATGCCGAAACAACAACAGAAAGCACGATCGCAGGGAAACCTATCGCTAATCCTCTTATGTATTGAGATGAAAGCTCTGCAAGACCTGCACCATTGCCGGAAGCTCCGAACAGAAATGCAAGCTGCGGTGCAAATACAAGCTCTGCTGTCATAAATACAAGTGATACAGCAATACTGATATAGAATACTGCCGAGAAGACCCTGTTAAGTGCTTTGATATTACCCTTTCCAAGCTCCTGGGCGCACATTGTCTGCATACCTGTTGCAAACAGACCGCTGATGATGCCGCTGATACTGAACATCGGGCTTGCTATGCCGACCGCCGCCAGAGAGTCTGGGTCGAAAAAATTACTTACTACAAGTCCGTCAATGATACCTGCTCCGATATTTGTAAGTTCAATAAGAGAAAAAGTGATGAACAGTGACAGAAAGCTTTGATCCACCAACGCCCAACGTTTTGCTTTTTTATTGATTGATGACATATTTTTCCTTTCCAAGATCGATACCGATTGACCCGTTAGCAGCTTATTAATTTATTATACTATATTTCAGGATCAAAGTCAATCAATTGAAGTTATAAGAAGAAATCATATATACAAGGATAAGACAGCAGAAAAAAGCCACCACACAAAAGGTGGTGGCAGATCTTTATTAAAGTTTGATGATAGTAAGCCAGGAAGTATGGAGTTCTTTGAAAAGGCTTATTCACGAAGTTACTGTATTACAGCGCCTTTCTTTTCAACTACATTGGTCTTAGCAATACTCTTGTCCGCATTGGCTGACTGTTCTTTAAGATTTTTAAGCTCTTTTGATGACCTGTACAGCTCGTGCATAACGCTCTTGGTATTCGGGGCAAGCACCTTTTTTGAAAGATCAACAACGTCCTTCCAGGTCTTTGCCTTGTCAAACATATACTGGAAGTCATCTCTTTCAGAATATAGCTCCTGAGCAATTTCTTCACGCTGCTGTATCTTATTACCCAGATCCTTCTTGTAGCCGTCATACACATCTTCGCCGTATGCTATCGCCTTTTCCTTTAAGGACATTTTATTCCAGTTCACTTTAGCTTTTTTACCCTTTATACTTTCAGGCAGCTCTTTGGTATTTTTACCAAATAGCTTTCCCTCGCCTGACACGTCATCTATTCCCATGACATTCTTGCCAAGGTCAATCTTTATCTCCTCTTCGGTTCGTGTATCGGTTTTGGGCCAAATACTTCTTGTAGCGATTATACGGGCAGTGTTGCGCATTATTTCATTCTTTACGTATTCAAAATCCTCTGCCGGCGGTTCTTCGTTAATAAGATCTCTTATATTATCCTGATACTCTGAAATGCTTCCGGGCATTTGGTTCTGCTTTTCGTCATTGACCTTATTGCCAAATGTTTTCGACAAAGTCTGATCATAGTCATAAAGCAGCTCTGACGGATCGGACAGATAGGCTTCAAGTGCCTTCTGTGTCTTGCCATTCATCATAGTTTTTACTATTTGCTCGTCAACAAGCGGCAAATAGGTTTTCTCTAATTCCGAATTATTGAATTTTGTGTTTGCGCCCGCCTCCTGCTTGTACATTTCCAGAGCGATACATCTCTTTATGTCACCATATGAATAAACGTTACTCTTATGGTAATTCTCCGATAATTCGTACTGAATACGAGCTATAGAGCCTTCGGGGGCATTGTTTATTTTTGCTGTTATATCATCATAAAAAGCTTCATTTCTTGTGTAAATGCCGGCAAGCTCCTCGGGCTTTTTCAGTATACGCTCACGTTCTATCGCACTTAGATCCTTAAGATTATTCTGTAATGCCTCAAACGCCTTAGTGCCCATGATCTTTTCCTTTTCCTGCGCATGAAGCTGTTCAAAGTTCTTAAAGGGTTCTTTCCCATGCTTTTTCTCAAGTGCCTTCCACGCAAGCATATCGGCTGTGGCATTTCTTACATATCTTTCACGTGCCCTCTTCTGCTCATCGGGATTTACGATATTTATACTGTTTTCATCAATATTCTTGGAAATATCATTTATTTTCTCGCTTACAGTCATATTTTCGGCGGCCTGTTTTTCCTGCAATGCTTTTGCCTTTTCCTGTAGCTCGGCTATTCTTTTGCCTGCAAGCTCCGATATACTCTTGTTAGCCTTGAACCTTTCCTGCCCCATGTTTGTTTTAGGCAGCCAGTCTGGTGATGAAGTATCTCCCTTGCCGTTTTGACGCTTTATAGTCATATAGTTATCGGCAGCACCTTTAAGGGCTGTGAGCATATCAAGCTCACTCTTGCCCTCAAACTTCGGGTTCTTGGGATCAGCTAAATAAGCCTTGTAGTCAGCAAGGGCATCCTTTGTTGCCTGAAGCTCGTCTGATGTCGTACCAACGCCAAAGCCAAGACCTGTTCTGTGCTTTGTGCTAAGGCCTGCGGATACACCGTCAAGCTGTACCGAAAAGCTGTCCTGCTCCACCTTAAGGACTGCCTTATCTGCGGGTGTAAGGCCGTTTTCATCGATCTGCGGCTGTTCTATCTTCTTTTCTTTATCTATTGCCTTCTGGAAAGCGTTTATATCAATATTCATGCCATACATAACATTGAGTATAGCAATAGTATCTAAAAGCAGCTTTTCGCCGTTTTCGATCGGCTTCTTACCGCCTAAAACGCCCTTTATAAAGTGAGGCATGAGATCGGGGCTTGCAAGATCGGCAAATACATTGTTTATGTGATTTGCACGCTCCCGGAAGGTATTATCATCACTTGCTATTTCTTCCGCTGACTTCTTTGATATTTCTTCTTGTTTGCCAAATTTATTGAGCATATTGAGGGTTATCGTATTGCCCCACAGATGGTTTTGCAAAGAAGCCATACTATTACCGGGTGGATTATATGAAAGAGCGTTATTGCAGATATTACTCATATTATTTTTGAACTTAGTGAGCGTGTCGATCTGCTCCGTAGAAAGACCTTTATTATTGGTATCCTTTATAAACTGCTGATATGTTTTGATTGGCATGATTAATTCCTCCATAGCTTTATTATTTTTTGGTTTCTATATATAATACCCTGCATCTTGCATATTGGGTGCAAATTTTTTTTGATTTATCTTTATAATTGCATTAAAAGCATAAAATTTAGACTTATGGAAATACCGTGCGGTGTCGCCCTAATGAAAGCTATTGACTGTTAATGGAGGAAATATGACTGAATATTATGTTTTGATAGTAGGCTTACTGGTCGCATTTATATCGTGTGCGGTCGTGATGCGCAGCCACAGCTCGGAAACACAGAAATGGTTTATGGGTTCCTCTGTCGGGGCAATGCTGTATATGATCTCAGAGATCTTTATGTGTCATGCCATGACTGTACGAATCTATATGTACACCAAGGAATTAAAATATGATTCGCTTATGTGGATGAATATATCGCTTTTGCTTGGGCTCTATGAGGTATGCGGGATATCGTTGTCGCAAAGGTTTCGCAGGTCAGTTTACTTTTTTGCCCATTTTTACTGTATAGTAAACCTTACTATAGGCTTACACAAGTGGTTTTATTCCGACGTCAAGGTGGTGCCGATAGATGTGGGGGCGGGGCTGTACAGTCATGAGACCGAGAAGGCATGGATGTACTATGCTTTGAGTGTATACGGGGTTGTGTTCTTCTCATTTATAATTTTGCATATGCTTGTCAAGATCGTTCACCAAAAGGGCAGAAAAATGGAGATAATACGTATTATAATCATACTGCCTGCAATTCACCTGAGTATGCAGATACTTCACATTCTCGATCTGTTTGACGGTTCTATCCTGAATCACATGACATATATGCTGCAATGTATCCTTATCATGATACTTATGATACGCTATGATATCACGGTGACGACACCGCAGATCAAAGAGCAGGCCGTTGAATATGCTGAAAACGGCATTATTATCCTTGATAGGGGGTACCATTTCACCTACGCAAATAACAGCGCAAAAAGGCTGCTGCCATGGCTCTATGACGAAAACCCCGACACGGTCACAGAATATATCAAAAAAGAGCTTTCGGATTCGGGCGAGGGGTATATGACTATCGGTGAGCAGCGCTACGGTGTACATATCGAAGAGGAAAGGGACGAAACGGGCAATAGGCGGGGCTACCTTATCACACTCAACAACATAACGCTTATTGCAAAAGCAAAGGAACGCATTGACGTGGAGCTGGATCTGTCACGAAAGATTCAGGCTGACTCTCTTCCTGCTATCTTCCCGCCCTTTCCAGATAGGACAGAGTTTGACATTTATGCATCAATGACTCCCGCAAAAGAGGTCGGCGGCGATTTCTACGATTTCTTTCTGATCTATAATGACCACCTTGGAATGGTAATGGCAGATGTCAGCGGAAAGGGTGTGCCTGCGGCGCTGTTTATGATGATGTCAAAAAACCTCATAGGCAACTACGCTATGCAGGGCGCTCGAGCTTGCAAATGATGTGATCTGCGAGCACAATGAGGAGGAGATGTTCGTAACTGTCTGGCTCGGTGTGCTTGAGATCTCCACAGGCAGGATAACCGCTGCAAATGCGGGGCATGAGTTCCCCATTATACGAAAGGCCAACGGCGATTTTGAGATTTTCAGGGATAAGCACGGTTTTGTCATAGGCGGTCTACCCGGCGCTAAGTACAAGGATTATGAGTTCCGGCTTGAAAAGGGCGGAATGATCTTCCTATACACCGACGGTGTGCCCGAAGCCACAAATGCTGCTGAGGAGCTTTTCGGCACAGACAGGCTGCTTGAAGCGATGAACGCAAATATGGAAAAGGACACAGAAGCTATTCTTGCAGCTGTCAAGAACGCCGTAAACGGATTTGTCGGCAGCGCAGAACAATTTGACGACTTAACGATGCTGGGGCTTAAGTATTATGGGTAAGCTTTGATAATGAACACATAGCTAAGGGCTTGTGCCAAACGGTGCAAGCCCTTAAACAGTATATGCTTTATTTATCTTATGAACACTTTTGTTAAAAGGGTGATTTAGAAGATTACCCTTGCCCTTATTTCTCGCCCTTGTTCAAGCCGTTGTTCTTTTGTGCTTCAATGGCTTTCTGCGCCTCGATGTTGATGCTTGTCTGCTCCTCAATCTCCAGCTTCTGCCCTACGCTCTTAAGCTCAAAGGACATTTCGAGTGCCGAGGGTGAAAGTGCCTTTTTGCTAAGGTCTACAAGGCTCTTCCAGTCCTTGCAGTTATCAAACATTCTCTTGAAATCCTTGCGGCTATCATAGATAGCGTTTGAAAGGTCATTCCATTGCTCTTTCTTCTTATAATCGCCAATGTACTTTTTGGTGTATTCGGGGTCACCAAGAATAGCAAGGTCTATCCAAGTTGTCATAATCAAACGAATCAACAAGTGCTGCCTTAAGACCGCCGATTCTGAAATAAAGCCCGTTTAGCTTTTTGTTGGCATCAGCTATCCTTGCTTTATTCCTGAATCTCTCGCATCATAGATACACCGTCCTTGAAGCCAACCTTGTATGCTGCTCTCATATCGGCGGCGGCAGTCTCGCTCACGCAGTCAAGGGTCCGTTTTTTCCTCTTAGCCATTCATCTTTTTGTGAAGCTATACCTACAGAATTAAGCTCGTTGACAAAGCTCTCGTAGGTGTCAAGAAAAATAACAAAGGGTTTCTTGCTGTCCTCCAGATTATCAGCCATATCGGCACAAAAGAATGCGGGGAGCCATTCAAGTATCTCGGCGGGTTTCATTTTATCTATTTTTCTGATGTAGTCCTTGCGCTTGCTTACAATTCCTCTTATCCAAGCTGCACCCTTATCGGCGGCGGTAACTATCTGAGTGAAAAGCTCTGCCCCGGGCAGCAGCTGAGCCGTTTCGATAATAAATGACGGTCAAATGCGAAACTAACCGCAAATAAACAAAGCAAAAGAACATCAATCATCATATAATAAGTCAAAAACAATGATAACCGCAAGCAAAACTACACGCCGCATATATTTGGCTTATGTAAAAAGCTTTAAAACGATGATTAAACTGTATATTTATTGGCCGTCATACAAACTAAAAACAGCCCGTCCCAAATACGGAACGAGCTGTTTTTTTACACTATGCAGGCCTGCCCTCGGCAAGCGCCTTTACTTCGTCAAGACTAAGACCGGAGCAAATGGCAATTTCCTCATAGGAAAGCTTTCCAAGCTCGATCATCGCCTGAGCGGTTTTTATCATATGTTCTTTTCTGGCCTCATCTCTTAATTCTTCAACTATCTTACACATTTTCTCCCGACCTCCTTCTGTTTCCTTGTAATACTTTACACCCTCGGCAAGCTGAGGATAGTTCATATCCTGCGATTTAAGGCACTTAAAATCGTGCATCAGCTTTGCAAGCGGTGTGTTTTCTTTGTCGTGTTCGCCGTTTACATAAATAATATGTGTTCCGTCACCAAATGGCTCATCTGTTTCCTCTATCCTTCTTGTGATGTGATAAAGCGGCAGGTCACGCCCAAGCACATCATGCTCGGTTATGAAAATAACGTAGCTGTCAACAAGCTCGGAATACGCCTGCCCCTTGTCAAGCAGACGTGTATCGAGCATACTGCTGTTGTAGCGAGCTCTGCGGATATCAGCGCCGTCATTATCACGCTGGACTTCAATGTCCATAACTCTGTTAGCCGAGTCCACGGCGGTTATATCTAACCTTACCGAGCGCTTTTTGAGATTTCTGTATTCGTGCTGAACGGTTATCTTTTTGACCTTGATCGCAGGCTGTTTGAGTATGATACTCAGCACCAGCTCGACCCCTGCGTAGTTTTCATCAAAGACCTGGCACATAAAGTCATTCTGTCAATGGCGTTTTCAATTTTCTGTCTGTCCATAGCTTACCCCTTTTTTTCTTTAAATATATTATACCATATTTGCTTGTTAAAATCAATAGGAAGTGAAATAAAATGTTTTGTAAATGCTCAAGCTTTAAACAGTACGCTTTTTCGTACATAAGCACAGTGGTCGGTGGCGGGGGAGTCTTCTACGTTCATATCGTTGTTTCCTTTGCCATTACAACTCCTTTTAAACAAAAGCTGTACCATATCGACAGTTATTTAAAACCGTCTGATGTTCTGAACAAGGCAACAGAGTTTTGCAAGTCTATGGGGTGCAGTTCAGTGATTTATGATATTTATGATCCGCAGGACAGCGAGCATACCGAGCTGACCGTTACGGACCCAGGGTATGCGGAATAATAAGAAACGGATAGCCGTCTGATGAGGACGGTTATCCGTGTTTGAGTGTATTCAATGGTTATAAAAATATAATCCGTTTATCAGTTCGGGCAGTGAATTGGCAATGGGTTCTTCACAGACAAATCTGTCTGCGCTATCTGCTCCCAAATAGATCTTCTTTGTTGATCTTCTGAATAGTATATCGTAAGCGTAATAGCTTGACCACCCGATCGGGATATAGTCAATAGCTTCTTTTGCAAATTCTGCAAGCTCTGGCTGAGACTCAGCATCTTCTTTACACGATTTGAGCCATTCCTCAGTAAGATCAATTATCCCATACTTATGAAAAAGAACATCGTCATCAGATTCATTGTTATTCTTCATCACAGAAAACAGCACGATACTATCATCAAGCTTATAATATCCTTTTTCATTCTGTTGCATACAATCATAAGCGCCATTTACACACGGATGCCAGTATAGGCTCATATATTCCTTGATTTCATCAGGCAATTCATATCCAAAACGATCTCTGAACGGCGAAAAATCGGTATTGGTTGTTCTTGGAATAAGGAAATTTCTTTTGAATTCCTCTGCCATTTCTAGAATTACATCACTAAAATCATCAGGCAGCCAAAACTGTCCACGTTTAAGTGTTTTTTGTTTATAATTCAATAGCGCTTCTTTCATTTTCAGCACCCCTGTTTCTGAATTGCAAAGAAAGCTGCAATGCTTTCTCTTGCCCATATTATACCAAACCGCCCTGAAAAAGTCAATCTATGGGGCTATCTGTGTTTGCATGAAATATTAGAGTTATAAGGTTATTTCAAGCTATACTTTTCCTTGAACAGAAGCAGATACCTCCTTGCTTCTGTCTGAAACTCAGCGTCCATATCTTTAATTGTTTCCTCAACGTATTTACATAAAAAGTCGTAAAACTCCTGATAAGTGAGGATAACAGGGGTAGTATCAAAAACATCGCACCCTTCATCAAAGACTACTCCATCGAACCTTTTTCCGCCATACAGTTCGATCTCCTCTTCGTCCATCGTTTCAGCTTTTAATAAAAGTATATTTGCAGGGCACATCTCACCGGCGATACCTCGCCCTTGTGAAAAACCTTTAAGATCATCCATAAATATAGAAGTTGTTTTGTGCCTGCAAATCCATCCCAAGCACTCATCTATCAGCTTAAGATCTTTTTCATTTAATTCCATTATTCTCACCCTCACTCATAATACAGATCGCAACTATCACACTATTATACCAAACCACCCCGAAAAAGTCAATCTCCACACACTTTTTCACGCCTTTTCCATTGCAATATACCGCCGTTTGTGCTATAATCAGGATATAGAGGCAAATGAAAAGTCGAATAAAACAGGTACAGATCTGAAATATACTCTTTCTCTTGATTATCATTTACATATACTTTTATCGAATGCTGGTTGGAAAGGCAATCGTCACGGTATCATAATGATTTATTTAGCTACTCCTTATAAAAGGCAAAATTCGGCCAAAAACCATATAGATCTTCCTTAAATTCCCATTTGAGCAAAAATAGTGTATTCCACAAAATGCCCGTAATTACGCATACTTTGGCGCCTTAATATGTACTGTTGTTCTGCCCCTATCATCAAGAAGATGATAGATTCCTACAAGACACAGGGCAACCACTGATCTGACTGACAGTTAGGTTAAAAGCCTCCGCCTTTGCTGCGGAGGCTTTTACTGTTATCAGCCGGCCGCCTTATCCTCAGCAGCTAACCAGCAGGGGTAATATCATGTCTTTCTTTACAAATCCGCTGTTGTGTGATATAATCAGTATTATCAATGAAAGGGAGGTGTGATACTATGCTGAAAGCTGTTTATCCTGTGCTCGGTAAGCAGACGGTGCTTCCGTTTTATGTTTCGGGGATAGGTATCTGCGTGCCTGAATACTATGTTTCAAGGCCGCAGGGGCTTGTGTCGCACCAGTTTCTTATAACTGCCTCGGGCTGCGGAAGGCTTAAGGCGACACCGCACGAAGATTGTGCGCAAATTGCGCAGTCAGCTTTTTCGTCAGATTGCACAGATTTTCCGAAGGAATACTACCGTATTTCAAGGAAAAAATGTGTAATATGACGGAAAAGATGCAAGTAAGTTGCGTACAAAGCCTTCAGGCGGTCTATGTGCGGTGTTGCCTTAAGGTTAACGACAGTGAGTATATCCTAAAAGAGGGAAGCATCTTTTATCTCCCCCCCGCCCTGCCGCATGAGTATATGCCGCATAGCGCTGAATGGAACACCAGATGGCTGGTGTTTCGTGGCGGGCACGCTGATGATATGATGAAGCGCATGGGCTTTGACGGCTGTGTGGTATGTGATGCGCCTGTAAGTGAAAGAATGACTAATCTCTTTTCGCAGATAATGAGCTGCGCAAAAGAGCCTGTAAACGGCGGCGAAAGGTCATCACCGCTGCTGTATGAATTCATCATGCTTGCAAGAGAGCATATGCTCACAGGGCCGTCTGATGACATCAAAAACATGATGACCGAAAGGGCGATAAGCTATATCGACAAGCATTACAGCGAGGATATAGCACTTGACGAGCTGGCGGAGCTGTCGGGTGTGTCGGCGCAGTATTTTTGCAGGGTGTTTCATGGCTGCACGGGTATGCGGCCTGTTGAATATATCAATAATAAAAGAGTCAGCGAAGCAAAGCTGCTGCTTGTTTCAGGAAACATGATAATAACGGACATAGCACTAAAGGTCGGTTTCAGGGACAATAACTACTTTGGCATAGTGTTTCGGAGAGCGACCGGCATTTCGCCGAGAGAATTCAGGCAGCGCCGCAGCTGAGTTTCAAATCGTAAGAGTTTGACATAAATATCAGATTGAATACCTCCGTTGTATATGATAGTATGTATACATAAGCTATCGTCAAGGCAATACCGCACGACCATTGTGCGTCAGACACGCAGTCGGATTTTTTGTCAGATTGCCCAAATTAACCGCAGGAATACTATCGTATTTCAAGGTGAATTTGGGTGATATGACGGAAAATCTGCAAGTGTATGGCGTACAAAGGCTTGTGCCGGTGGTCGTGCGGTATTGCCTTAAGTAACAACGTAAGGTCAATTATGCAAGGAATAAGACGGATAACAGCAGCGGTAACGGCTGCGCTGATGACGCTGTGTGCAGCGGCAGGTCTCACAGACAACAGAGTATATGCAGAAGGGGCGGTGAACGATGTGAGAAAGGTAACTATCGACGGGAGCAAGGCAAACACAAAAGAGAATATGCTCTACAGGGGCAGCGGCATGGTGTCTGCAAACAACACTTCAAGGCTGCTCATGGATTACAAGACCCAGTCGCCCGAGGCTTATCAGGAGATATTGGAGCATCTTTTCGGCGAGGGCGGTCTTGGGATAAATCATCTTAAGATAGAAATGGGAAGCGATGTAAACTCATCATCGGGCACTGAGCCATGCATTATGCGCACAGAGGACGAGGAGCCTGATGTCACAAGGGGGGCAGGGTTCATGCTTGCTGCCGATGCGAAGGCTGTTAACCCCGACCTTACGCTTGATATGCTCTACTGGAGCGAGCCTAAGTGGGTGACGGATTCGGAAGACGTATATGCATCAAGATACAAGTGGTACAAGAAAACGCTTGATGCGGCCTATGAGAAATACGGCCTTGTGTTTGACTATGTAAGCGCCACAAGAAACGAGCGTGCAGCCGATAACGACTGGATAAAGTATCTCTCAAAAAACCTTAAGGAAGAAAAGGACTGCGCATACGACTATTCAAAGATAAAGATAGTCGCCGGCGAGGAAGTGACGACATGGAACTGCGCTGATGAGATGCTTAAAGACAAGGAGCTGAGAAACGCAATTGATGTCATCGGCAGCCATTACACGAGCTGGTCAACAGAGCAAGCGCAGGGGCTTGCTGACAGATTCGGCAAGGAGCTGTGGTTCAGCGAGGCCTGCCCGCCTATGGAGTATGCGCAGGGAACATACAAATACGATGCGACAAAAACAGGCCTTAGCGAGATAAACGGTATGCTCGATGTCGCAAACCGCTTTATCACGATGTATCCCGGCGGACATATGACGCTTTACGAATATCAGCCTGCCGTTGCGGCATATTACAGCGGTGCGCAGTACACGCAGAAGCAGCTTATAAGAGCCGACGAGCCGTGGAGCGGATACTATCTGCTTGACACGGGTTATTTTATGGGGCTGCATTTCTCGCAGTTTTTCAAAAAGGGCTGGGCGTTCATTGATGATGCGTGCTTTGCAGACGGTGTCGCAGGCGGCGACGGCCACGCTGTTGTTGATGCGACCTACACTTACATGACGGCGACAGACACCAAGACAGGCGACTATTCGACAGCCTTGACAAACACGACAGACAAGCCGATAACATATAAATTCGAGGTCGAGAACCTTGAAAAGGCAAACAGCCAAGTCTGCGTCTGGGAAACAAGAGGCCCTGAGGGCGGTACATATGATGAGAACTATTTCAAAAAGACTGAGACTATCACCCCGACCGAAAAGGGCGGCAGATATACCTACAGCGTAACTGTCAAGCCATACTCGCTTGTGACTGTTACAACTCTTGAATGCGAGGAGAGGGACTACTCAAACAGCAGAGAGAGCACGCTTCTCAGTCTGCCGTATAGTGATGATTTTGAGTATGACGATGCTTTTCTTGCCGAGAGGGGCGGCGCACCGCTTTACACGACCGACCAGGGCGGCGCTTTTGAGGTGGTAAGCAAAGACGGCGGCAAGGTGCTCATGCAAAAGATAACCCGTGACATCAAGGCCGACGACTGGGGCAGGACACCCTCCCCCACCACCAATTTCGGTGATGACAGGTGGTTCAATTATTCGGTGAGCGCAGACATAATGCTCGTTCATTCCGACACACCCGACAAGAACTACGCAGGCGTAGGTCTTCGGTACAATGTCGGCGCAAAGGGCGAGAGCGGTTACAGGTTTGTGGTAAGAGAAGACGGCAGCTGGGAGCTGTTTTTAAACAGAAAAAGCCTTGCCAATGGCAAGACTGCTAACTTCTCGCCTGAGAAGAACAGGGTGAAGATAGAAGCGCTCTGGAACAACATCAAGGTCTATTTAAACGGCGAACAGCTTGCTGAATACACCCACTCAGACGATGAATATGTCGGCTCGGCAGGCAGGGCGGCGCTTTACAGCTCATTTGACAACAACTGCTTTGATAACGTGAGCATCGAGCCGCTTGGTGATCAAAGCTGCATAACACGCTACGACCAGACAGACGACCTGCTCACCTACGACGGCAGCTGGGAGCATAACTGCATGAGCAGCTTTACAAATTACAGAAGGACGATTTCAAAGGGCGTTGACGGCTGCTCGGTGACGATAAAGCTAAACGGCACAGGCTTTGCTCTGACCGGGGATAACAAGGACTCGTCTGTCATAACTCTCAGCATCGACGGCGGTGAGGCAAAAGAGCTTACCGCACCGTCTTGCGATGCAAGAGGTATCGTTTGCCTGACAAACGGCCTTGAAGACTGCGAGCACACGGCGGTCATCACTGTCAAGCAGGGCGAGATACAGCTTGATGCGCTTGAAGTGTTTGGTTTAAATGAAAAACACCAAGCAGCCGAAGAAAAAGAAGAAACTGACAGCTCAGATAGCAGCGGCAAAAAGGGCTTATCTTCAAAGGCGATAGCTGCTGCGGCTTCAGGCTTAGCTCTGGCAGGTGCGGCGGCTGTCATAATAAGAAAAAGGCGCAGGAACAAATAAAGGAGAGACACACAAGACAAGATGATAAAGACCAGAGACATGACAACAGGCAGCGAGACTAAGCATCTTATACGGTTTGCGCTGCCGCTGCTTGCAGGCAATCTGCTGCAGCAGACCTACAATGCCGCCGACACGCTGATAGTCGGCAAATACTTAGGAGACGACGCTCTTGCGGCTGTCGGGGCAACAGGCTCGATAACATATTTCTTTTACACACTTTGCATCGGCCTGTCTATCGGCTCGGGGATACTCGCAGCACAGCTTTTCGGCGCAGGAAGGCTTGAAAGGCTCCGCCGCTCGATAATAAGCTCGGGGGCAGTCACGGCGATATTCGGTGTCGTTGTCAGCATAGTTTCTGCTGTTGCCGCAAAGCCTGTTTTGCAGTTTTTAAACGTCCCCCCTGACCTGCTCGGGCGCTCGGTGACGTATATGCGTATAGCCTGCTCTGGAACTATCTGCGTTGCGGCCTACAACTGGATAAACGCCATTATGAGAGCTCTCGGCAACACGACTGTTCCACTGGTATTCCTTGGCGTATCGACTGTGCTCAATATAGGGCTTGACCTTTTGTTTGTCATGGTCTGCGGCTTCGGAGTAGGAGGTGCTGCGGCAGCGACTATAATGGCTCAGGGGCTTTCGGCTGTCGGGTGCATTGTCTACTGCTTTGGCTCAAACAAGAACATTCGCCCCAAAGGCGATGAATTCAGACCTGACGCTGTGCTTATGAAAAAGTGCATGACTATGGGCATTCCGATAGCCATTCAGAACGGTCTTGTATCTGTCTCGATGATAGCCTTGCAGAGGGTGACAAACGGCTTTGGCAACACTGTAATGGCTTCATATACCGTGTCCATGAGGATAGAGCAGTTCGTACAGCAGCCGTTTGCTTCGATGAACGCCGCTATCTCAACATTCACAGGCCAGAACATCGGCGCAGGCAAGCAGGACAGAGCAGTTAAAGGCCTGCGCTCGGGTGTGATGCTGTCTTCCGTTTTTGCTGTTATGATGTTTGTGGTGTTCCTGATTCTTGGCAAGAACATTTCCGCCTTCTTTGTCTCAGGGCAGGACGTTATCTCTATCTCCGGCAAAGCGCTGATACTGACCGGTGCATTCTACATACCGTTAGGCATGATACACACTGTAAGAGGCTTCTTAAACGGTGCCGGAGACACGGCCTATGCGATAGTAAACGGCCTTTCCGAGGTCATAAGCAGGATAGGCTTCTCGCTTATCCTTACAAACATTGCCGCAGTAGGCTTCTGGGGCATATGGATAACCACCAGCATCACCTGGGTGGTGACTGCCGCTGTGAGCTGTCACCGCTATTTCAAGGGCAAGTGGAAACTAAAGGCTGTATAAAAATACATAAGGCTTCCCTCTTTTGATAATGAGAGGAAAGCCTTATTTTATTAGTCCTCGTAATCCTCGTCACACTCGCTTGCGTCAAACATCTTACGAATTATCTGCCCTATAGGGCTGTCAGCGAGCATTTCATAGGGGCTGTTCATATTCTCAGGCTTTTTGGCTTTGCCGGACCTGCGTTTTTTCATAGCCTTGGCAAACGGCGGCCTGGGGGGTGCGTGCCTGCCCATTTGCATAAAGGGAGGCATATCGTCATCATCTTCGTCGTCGCATTCATCGTCGTCTGCATCTTCATCTTCGTCGTCTTCATCATCAAAGAACGGCGGACGGAAACTTCCCATTTTGCCAAACGGAGGGAAGCCGTGACATCTGCGCTTGTCGCAGTCGTCTTCGTCTGCATCTTCATCGTCTTCATCGTCCTCATCATCAAAGAACGGCGGACGGAAACTTCCCATTTTGCCAAACGGAGGGAAGCCGTGACATCTGCGCTCATCGCAGTCGTCTTCGTCTGCATCTTCATCGTCTTCGTCGTAGTCATCATCGTCAAAGAACGGCGGACGGAATTTACTCATATCGCCAAAGGGCTGCATAGCCATACACGGCATCATCACAGGAATGCATGGTATCATAAACGGCATCTGCTTACCGTCAAAGCCCTTGAAATGCGGCATATCGCCGAAGTCCGGCATAGGCATACCGAACGGCATAGCATTTCCGAACGGCATTTCTTTTGCGAAGGGAGGGCGTTTTTTCTTATTCGGATCATCAGGTTTCTTTCCTGAATTGCCAGCTATTTGGCCAAGCATATCCGGCATTTCAAATATATTCATACGGCCAAGTCTTACAGGCGGTGCGTTCCTTATTATAGTGCCCTTCCTGAGCTTTAAGTCCTTGGGCTCGTCGCCGTCTTTTATGAGCCTGATGTCAAATCTCAGGCCGCCGAGCTTCATGCTCTTTATCTTGTTGGTATCTACCTTGCCCATTGTGTTGAGCGGCAGCATCTCAGCGATAACGCACTGATAAGGCAGATCGTTCTCGCTAAGCAGCTTTTCGGTGACGAAGATATTTTTAAGAGCCTTTCTTAACACTTCTTCCGGCCTGCCGCACTTCTTGTCGGTCTTGACATAGAGTATCGGAACAGTATCTCTTATTGACTTAAGATACTCGCCGACTATGCCGCAGGCAACTATGCCCTTCTGTGCCGAAACATCACGCTCGACGATGCTCGATTCATAGCGCACGCCGTCATTGTTGACAAAGAACTTGTTTGTTCTGCCGACGTATGAAAGGCTGCCGTTTGCGTTGACATGAACAAGGTCGTTGGTGTTGTAATATGCCTCGCCGTCAATATTATCAAGCTCAAAGAATGTCTTGTCGCCTATCTTGCCGCTGCTGAGCGAGGGTGTACTGATAAACAGCGCACCTGTGTGCTCGCCGTCGGTCAGCTCAAAGAACTTGTCCTCCTGCTCGTCATATATCTTAGCCTTGACACCGGGCAGTGGGTAGCCAAAGGATTCATCATTGACACCGGGCGGAGCAAGGAAGCAGGCACCGCCTACCTCTGACAGGCCGTAGCCCATAGAGCAGCCTTCGCCCTCCATGCCCATTCGCCTTAATGCCTTGTTTATCTTCTCGATAAAGTCCGGCGAAAAATACATACCGCCAATGCATATCATTTTAAGTGACGACAGGTCTAAGCTCTTATCCTTGTTTTCCAGTATGCTGTTAGAGAAAGCACCGAAGGTTATAGTAGCCTTATAATCTGACAGTGCTTTTGCATATAACGGCGAACCCTCGACGAGCGGCTGCGGTATCAGCTTTCCGCCGAAAACTAACGGCAGAGTCGTCTGGTCGATAAAGCCGTAGCAGGCGCACAGCGGCAGACCGCTCACGCATACGGCCGTTCCCTCAAACATCTCACGGTATTTGGGAACACGCATAAACTTTGCGACAGCTTCGTTTATCGCCTTGTCGGTAAAGGGTATGGGCTTGCGAATGCCGTTTGAAGTTCCGCTCGTGTGCAGTATTATAGCGGCATTCTCGGAAGTCTCCACATTGCCCTTTATCTCGGTCGCTTCGTATTTTTCGATAAGCTCGTCCATAAACAGGCAGTCCTTGCGGTGTCTTATAAACGCCTGACTGATCTTTGCATATTCCCTTATCTGAGGAATAGCATAAGGCATATGCCTGTCTGAGTGTACGATTATGATATTGCGTATCCCGAGCTTTTTTTGATTTCGTATGAGCTTAAAATACAGCTCGGGTACAATAGCGATATCCATCAGTATGACATCAGTTATACCCTCAACACGGATAGTATCCTTAAGCTCCTTCCAGTCAATAAGATTTGTCTCTATCATCATAGAAACAGATGCACCCGTCATATTCAGAGCATATACAGAAAATATCACCGAAGATGTGGGCAAAGGTGAAAGCAATACACGGGAGCCGTTCTCGCCTGTGATGTCAAGTGCCGAGAAGACTTCGGCATACTTATCCCACTGGCGGAACATCTGCCTGTATGTATATTCACGGATACCGTCAGATATAGCTATAGCATTAAGGCGCTCAGGGCTTTGGGAATTGAGCTCTCTTATCATGCTGCTTAGTCTCTGCTCGGTAATTGCTCCGCTCTCTATGCGTGCTTCAAGACTGTCGGGCTTGGTAGCTTTTTTTGTAGTCTGTTTATTCTTTTCAGTAGCCATTGTCAAACATTCCTTTCAGTCGTGTATGCTTATTTAAAGCGCTTGAAGGGGCAGGTCTGCCGGGCTTGCCGGGTCTGCGTGGCTTGCGCTTCGGCGGGAAGGGCATCGGCGGCATAAAAGGCATCGGCGCACCCTTTCTCGGGCGTGGCATAAACGGCGGAGGCGGGAACACAGGCATCACAGGCCTGCGAGCGCCCTTTCTCGGCTTAGGCGGAGGGGGCAGCATCATCATAGGCGGCTTAGGCATCTTAGGCTTTCTGCCCTTGCCCTTGCCCTTGCGTGGCGGTGCGAACTGCCTCATAAAGCCAAACGGTGCTAAGTGTAGTTTTCTGCGTTTCATAATTAAACAACTCCTTCCGAAAGTTTTAGGGCAACACCGCACGAAGATTGTGCGCAAATTGCGCAGTCAGCTTTTTCGTCAGATCGCACAGATTTTCCTAAGGAATACTACCGTATTTCAAGGAAAAAATGTGTAATATGACGGAAAAGATGCAAGTAAGTTGCGTACAAAGCCTTCAGGCGGTCTTTGTGCGGTGTTGCCTTAGTATACTTATTATTTATCAGAGGGCTTTTCTTCCCATGAACGTTCTCTTGCTATGTCTGCCTGCTCCTCGAACCAGGCAAGCATCTTGTCTATCGCATCACGGCTCTTGTCAAGCCAGGGGAACGAGCCGACAAATGCGTGGAAAAGGCCTTTATCGCCGTAGTAGACGAGCTTGCTCGGCTTGCCGGCTTTCTTCAGCGCCTTGTGGTAGGTAAGCGTGTATTTGTTGATAAAATCGCCCCTTGATGTGTTAAGGAACACAGGCGGCAGGTTGTCGATAATCTCGGGATTTTCGGGGTCTGTGTATCTTAAGAACTCGGGGTCGTCTCGCTTTTCGCCGTAAAACAGGTCGGCAAGCAGCAGCCCTACGGGATCTTGCTTATTGGTGTATAGCATTCCGCAGTCGAGCCCGACTGCCTTGAATTTGAACCTGCTTGCTTTATGGCCGATAGCCTTTTGCAGCTTTTCCGACTTCTTCATAGCTGCGACATACAGCGCCAGAAACGCCCCTGCGCTCGACCCGGTAAGAAACAGCCTTGAAAAATCGACATTGAAGTCAATGAGCTTTCGCCCTACAAGGTCAAGCCCTGCGCACACATCATCAAACTGCTCGGTGCAGTTGACCTTTGGCACAAGCCTGTATTCGATAGCAAAAACGAGATATCCCCTGCTTGCAAGCTCCCTTGCATACGGGCGTGATGATTTTCTGTCGCCCTGCACAAGCCCTCCGCCGTAAAGCGTGACTATGACCGGCATCTCGGCAGTCTCGGGCATCACCGGCTTATAGATATCCATACCGAGTGCGACCTCGTGGCGGTTCATATACGGGATATTGAGTATCTCCTCTATCTCATAGCTGCCGCTGACCTCTTGCGGTATATCAAATACACTCTCAAGCTGATGCGACTTTGCCGACGCCTGCATTTCCGACAAAAGTATACGGATTATCCTTCTGCGCCACTCGGCACATCTTTCATCCGGGCTTTTATCCCTGCCAAACAGCATATCATCACCTCTTTTTGCGTACAATTCTCAATTTAATAATAATATTATATCACAGCTTAGTTAATTTGTCAATGATAAATGAATTTATTTACATTTTTTGAAAGAAACTGTACGAAATATATAGTCTTATTATCAGATCATCAGAAAAAGCCGATCAAACTCAATAGAATAAAGCAGAGCAAGCTCATTTTCGTATATATCAAGGTTTATGCCTTTAAGCACCTGTATTGTTCTCTCTCCTGAGGGGAATTCCTTTGTAATGTCTTTAAGGGATAAAAGCACCTTTTTCTTCGGGGCAAAGTCCTGCCGGATGCCCGGCTCGACTATCGAGAGCGCTGCAAGTGAAGTTATCCTCTGACATGACTGGCAGTTGATGCAAAAAGCCTCCGCGGTATAGCGGAGGCTTTAGTCTTTGCATGATATTTACTTGATTCTGACCTTCTTAACAGCGCTGTAGCCGCTGTAGTATTTGGTCTTGCCGATTGTTTTATAGCTGCGCACCTTTACATAGTAGGTCTTGCCCTTGGTGAGCTTGGCTATCGTCTTGGAGGTGCCGCTTGCATTGACAGACTTTGTCGTTGCCTTGGTAAACTTAGAAGATGTCGAGTATGTCACCTGATAGCCGGTAACACCCGATACCTTGCTGTAGGTCACTTTGAGCTGCCTGGTCTTGGGCGACTTGGCAGTTTTGAGTGTAGTCTTCTTCGGGAGAATCTTGAATGTCTTGCTGACAGTTCCTGTGTATGCGCCCTTGCCGGTAATAGTGACTGTCGCAGTACCTACTGCCTTGTTGTTCTTGTAAGCAACGGTGTAATCTGTGCCGCTCTTTAATGTCTTTGAACCGAGCTTGACTACCGGCTTCTGAGTTATAGCCTTGCCGGTGTAGTATTTGCTTGAAAGACCCGAAACTGCTGCCTTTGCAATGCTTGTGCGTGTCAGCTTGGCAGTGTAGGTGTCCTTGTAGCTGTCGCTGCATACAGAGCAGGTGTGGAGGGTGTAGCCCTGTGCGTCATAGGTGGGCTTTACGACCTTGGCGGTGTACTTGTGCGCCGTCATGGGTATGACTTCGGTGTATGAATCACCGCAGGAGCAGGTGTAGGTCTTTGTGCCTGTTTGCGTGCAGGTGGCTGACTTTGTTATCTTTGAGGTGTAGGAGTGGGTATGGGGCTTGACGAGCTTATCGGTATAGTTATCCTTGTAGCTGTCGCTGCATACAGAGCAGGTGTGGAGAGTATAGCCCTGTGCATCATAGGTGGGCTTTACGACCTTGTCAACATACTTATGGCCTGTTGCCTTGATCGCTTCTGTATAAGTGTCACCGCAAACCGAGCAGGTGAAGGCCTCCGCACCGTCCTCTGTGCAGGTGGCTTCCTTTGTTACCTTTGAGGTGTACTTGTGGCCTGTTGCCTTGATCGTCTCGGTGTAGCTGTCGCCGCAAACCGAGCAGGTGAAGGTCTTCGCACCGTCCTCTGTGCAGGTGGCTTTTGTCACCTTTGAGGTGTAGGAGTGGATGTGGTCGGTATTCTCTACGATCTCATATTTGATATTATTCGACTTTGCATATCCTTCGGCATAAGAGCCGCTGCGACATTTTATTGTAAAGCTATCTGCACAGCTTTCAAATGCATCAGAACCAATGATCTTAACACTGTCAGGAATAGTTATACTTGTAAGGCTTTCGCAAAATCTAAATGCATCGTCTCCAATGCTTTGAACACTGTTTGAGATGATCACATTCTTTAATCCTATGCAATAATAGAATGCACCATAATCAATACTTGTAACGCTGTCGGGTATTTTTATGCTTGTAAGGCTTGCGCAGTCATTGAATGCACCATGACCAATACTTTCAACGCTGTCGGGTATTTTTATGCTTTTAAGGCTTGCGCAGGCATCAAATGCCCAACTATCGATATATGTAACGCTGTCCGGAATAGTTATGCCTGTAAGACCTGTGCAGTCGGCAAATGAACTATTGCCAATGCTTGTAACGCCGTCAGGCAGGGTCACGCTTGTAAGACTTTTGCAGCTATAGAATGCAATATCACCGATACTTGTAACACTGTCAGGTATCGTTATGCTTGTTTTCCCCTGTGGACAACATATTAATTCTGTTTTATCCTTATTATATAACACTCCGTCAACCGATGAATACTGTGTATTATTATTTCCTGCATTTATACTTGTAAGGCTTGTGCAGCTATAGAATGCACTATCACCGATACTTGTAACACTGTCAGGTATCGTTATACTTGTTTTCCCCTGGGGACAGTATATTAATTCTGTTTTATCCTTATTATATAACACTCCGTCGACCGATAAATACTGTGTATTATTTTTACCTACATTTATACTTGTAAGGCTTGTGCAACCCAAAAAAGTATCATCTTCAATACTTGTAACACTGTCAGGTATCGTTATGCTTTCAAGGCTCGTACAATTCATGAATGCACTTGAGCCAATGCTCTTAACGCCGTTTGACAAGTTTACGCTTTTAAGAGCTCTGCAGCTCTCAAATGCATTATAATCAATGCTTTCAACGCTGCCGGGTATGGTTATGCTTGTAAGAGCTGAACAATTAGCAAACGCTAAATTACCAATGCTTGTAACGCCGTCGGGTATGGTAACGCTTGTAATGGATCCGCAGCTAAGAAATGAAGCGCCGCCAATGCCTGTGACCTTCTTGCCGTCAATAACAGACGGTATTGTCACCTGCGTATCCCCGCCCACATATCTGAATATCTCGACTGTTCCGTCATCCAATACGGTGCAATCAAAGTCCTCGCCGGAATCATAGTCCTCCGCACTTGCATTTATCTGCGAGCCAAGAGATGCTGCTCCCTCAGGCAGAACAGCCGCAGTGCCGAAAACCATGCACAGTGCAAGGGCTGCTGATAATATCTTTTTAAGCATAAAAACACTTCCTTTGTTTAGGGCAACACCGCACAAAGACCGCCTGAAGGCTTTGTACGCAACTTACTTGCATCTTTTCCGTCATATTACACATTTTTTCCTTGAAATACGGTAGTATTCCTTCGGAAAATCTGTGCAATCTGACGAAAAAGCTGACTGCGCAATTTGCGCACAATCTTCGTGCGGTGTTGCCTTAGCATTCTGATATGATTATACCACATCGAAAAAATAATTTCAAGCATTTTCACAAAAAAGCCACAGCTCTCCGAACCGGTCAGAGAAGCCGTGGCTTTGAAAACTATTTCACCATTCCCCGAGAAGCAGCAGCACGCCGGGTATCCATGCGGTGAGTATACCCTCGGTTATTTGCAGGCAGGGAACGAATTTTTTAAGGTCTTTGCCTAATATGTCCGTGAAGAATGCGCTCCCCCACAGCACAGCCCACGCCCACCAGATAAGCGCCCACCTGATGTCGGCAGTGATGCCGAGAGCTTCGCTGCCCGTGATGCCCTCAACAATGCCGAAGATAACGGCATTGACCGCCACAAAGCATGAGAACACCGCAAAAGGCTTGGTGTCGAGCGAGAAGATGTTGTTTATCGCCACAAAAAGATATGTAAACCCAAACAGCAGACCTGTGCCTGCGGCGTAGTATTCGCCCCTGACAAGGCTTACAAAGTTTATGAATACCGAGAGCGCACCCACAAAAATATCCATCACGGCGGCGGACTTCGGATTCACCTTCATAAGCGCACAGGCGCCGTTGTTTATCAGCACGATGCCCACAAAAAGCAAGCACACACCGAGCATTTTATCTCACCTCTTGTTATTTGCTGTTAGGGCGCAGATATCCGCCCTGAAAGCCTGCCTGCGGCTCGTCGTCCTCAGGCTCGTCATAGAAATCCTCGTAATCGTCATTTGCATCGGGCGGCAGGTGGTATACCTCCTGACCGTCGGCGACCTCCTCGATGATAGAGCGTATCTCATCTATCCCCTCGCCAGTCTCGGCTGAGGCCACGATGCTCGTTATCTGCGAGAAGCACGGTATCTCCTGCGAAAAGCCCTGCATTCTCTCATCACGCTTGGAGGGCTTCAGCTTATCGGCCTTTGTGAAGATTATCACGAAGGGTATCTCGTTGTCTATCAGGAAGTTTATCATCATGATATCTTCCTTTGACGGTGCGTGGCGTATGTCGATAAGCTGGAAAACAAGCTCCAGCCGCCTTTCGCCGTCATTGAGATAGCCGCCTATCAGCTCGCCCCACTTTTCCTTTTCACGCTTTGAGACTTTAGCGTAGCCGTAGCCCGGAAGGTCAACGAAGTAAACATTCTCCAGACTGAAAAAGTTTATCGTGACTGTCTTTCCCGGCATGGCACTTACACGGGCAAGCGCCTTGCGGTTTAGTATCTTGTTTAAAAGCGATGATTTGCCGACATTCGAGCGGCCGGCAAATGCTATCTCTATCCTGTCAGACTTCGGCATCTGCGACAGCCTGCCGAAGGATGTATAAAACTTTGCGTTCTGGTAATTCATATTATGTCCTTTGTTATCAGTTAGCCGTCAGCACGGCCTCTTTGCGCTTTTTGGCGCTCCTTACGGGCTTTGCAGGCTTGTTTACCTTGACAAGCGCATTTTCAAGCACTGTGGCTAAGTTGTCAGCGAAGATTATTTCAAGGCCGTTCTTTACCACATCGTCTACCTCGTCAAGGTCGCCCTTGTTCTTGGCAGGTATGATAACAGTCTTTATCTTTGCCTTGTAAGCTGCCATGAGCTTTTCACGCAGGCCGCCTATCGGCAGCACCTTGCCGTGAAGCGTTATCTCGCCTGTCATGGCAATGTCTTTTCTTACCGGTATACCCGAAAGTGCCGACACCATAGCCGTTACCATAGTAACACCGGCAGAAGGGCCGTCCTTGGGAACAGCGCCCTCGGGTGCGTGGATATGCAGATCCTTCTTCTCGTAGAAATCAGGAGCGATGCCGTACTTGTCGCACACGCTGCGGCAGTAGCTTACAGCGATCTGACCCGATTCCTTCATAACGTCGCCGAGCGAGCCTGTAAGCTCTACCTTGCCCTTGCCCTCAAGCACCAGCACCTCGAGCGGCATGAGCACGCCGCCGACAGATGTCCACGCAAGGCCGTTTACAAGACCCACCTCGTCCTTTTCAGAAGCAAGGTCAGGCAGGTATTTCTTATGGCCGAGGTATTCTTCAAGGTTTGATGCCTTGAAAACTATCTTCTTGTCGTCCTCATTTTCAAGCAGCTGCTTGACAGCCTTTCTGCAAAGAGAAGCTATCGAGCGTTCGAGCTTTCTGACGCCGGCTTCCTTTGTGTAGAAATCTATCAGCGAGTATATCGCATCAGCGCTTATCCTCATCTGAGAGGGCTTAAGGCCGTGCTTTTTGAGCTGCTTGGGGATAAGGTGCAGCTTTGCGATGTTGAATTTTTCTTCTCTTGTATAGCTTGCAAGCTCGATGACCTCCATTCTGTCAAGCAGAGGGGGTGCAACTGTGTCGAGCGAGTTTGCGGTGGTTATGAACAGCACCTCCGAGAGGTCGAACGGCAGCTCGATAAAGTGGTCTCTGAAGCCTGAGTTCTGCTCGCCGTCGAGCACTTCGAGCATAGCGCTTGAAGGGTCGCCACGGAAGTCGTTGCTCATCTTGTCTATCTCATCAAGGAGTATCACAGGGTTCTTGGTGCCTGCCTGCTTCATAGCGTCTATTATACGCCCGGGCATAGCGCCGACATAGGTCTTTCTGTGGCCTCTTATGTCGCTCTCATCTCTTACGCCGCCGAGAGAAACTCTGACATATTTTCTGTCAAGCGCTCTTGCGATGCTCCTGCCGACTGATGTCTTACCGACACCGGGAGGGCCGTAGAGGCATATCACCTGACCCTTGATATCAGGGGTCATCATTCTTACTGCGAGGTTTTCAAGCACACGCTCCTTGACCTTTTTCATACCGTAGTGGTCTTTTTCAAGTATGCTCTCTGCCTTCTTTATATCACGCCTGTCTTCGGTAGTCTCGCTCCAAGGGAGAGCAAGGCAGGTGTCGAGGTAGTTTCTTATAACGACAGCCTCCTGAGTACCCGAGGGCATCTTGACAAGGCGCTTTG
The DNA here is from genome assembly GCF_000686125.1 of Ruminococcus sp. NK3A76. NCBI lineage: Bacteria > Bacillati > Bacillota > Clostridia > Eubacteriales > Oscillospiraceae > Ruminococcus > Ruminococcus sp. NK3A76. The sequence continues at coordinate 970,502 of NZ_JMMA01000002.1, read as the reverse complement.
CTTCTGCTGTGAGCTTATCCTTGACCTCGTCGCTTGCAGACAGCTCGCCTATCTTTGCAAGATACTGCTGAGCCTCATCGCTCTCGTCAACATCGCCGCCGTCGCCGAGCTCGTTATGCAGAGCCCTTATCTGCTCACGGATAAAATACTCACGCTGCTGGTTATCTATAGTTGAAGAAACGTGCTCGTGGATCTCACGCTCGAGCATACTCACCTCTATCTCATGGCTGAGGGTCGAGAGCAGGTAAGCAAGGCGCTCGCCGTATGTATTAAGGTCGAGCATTATCTGCTTGTCGTCTGTCGGCAGGGGTATATTGTATGCTATAGCCTCAAAAAGCTCCTTAGGAGTCTCGGCTGATGCAACATCGTAGTAGAGCTCCTTGGGAATACGGGGTATCACCTCGAGATAGTTCTCAAAAGCCTCGCTCACCTGGCGCATAAGTGCTGTGAGCTCGACCTCGCTGACCTTTTCACGGCCAATATTCACGAGCTTTATTGATGCATAAAGGCAATTGTCCCTAACCTTGACAAGGTCTAACAGCTTGCCCTTTGATATACCGTGCACCAGGCATCTGTAAACGCCGCTAGGCGACTTGATGACCTGTCTTACCTCGCCGAGTATGCCGTATTTATACAGGTCCTTCTTCTCAGGCTCCTCAACAGCAACGCTTCTCTGTGCTATAAGGAAGACAAAGCCGTCACCGTTCATTGCCTTTTTTACAGCGCTTATAGTGAAGCCTCTTGCGACCTCGAAATTAACGGTCATATCCTCAAACACCACGAGGTCTCTTGTAGGCACGCAGGGAATGAGCTTATCCTTTTCTATCTTTATTTCA